>JANQPJ010000377.1 GCA_028289525.1 Pirellulales bacterium | reverse complement strand
CGTAGAGATTTAACACCGAGGCGATGCTCGGCAACGGACGGTCGGCAGTGAGACCCGAGTTGGCAAAGCTGCCAACGGCCGACGTGTATTCGTCGCCGGCGGTCGAGCCGTCGTTCACGAAGAACTCGTTGGTGGCCGGGAGCACTTCAAACGGCGCGTCACTGGTGTCGACCAGCGAACCATCGGTCGTATGAGTAATGCGCAAGGTATAATTGGCACCAGGCGCCAGATCAGAAGGGATGTTCCAAATAAACTCACCGTCGTTGTTGGTGGCCACGGTGACTGGGGTGCCCACCGGCGCACCATTGTCGAGCAACTCGATTCTCACCAGACCATCTGCGCCAGGCAAATCGGAAATCCAACGAATCAGGATGTTGCGGCCGGCCATAAACTCTTCGCCGCCGTTGGGCGAGAGCAGCCGTAGGAACGAGGCAGGACTCTTCGAGGCTTGAGCCGTGTTCCCATAGGCTCCCAAGTTGATCGCATTGCCGTTCGGGGTCGGCTCCAGGGCAAAACTGTCATTCAGATCCCCGAGATCGATTGCTGGCGACGAGACTCCATCGGTCATCTCAACAACGGCCAAGAACGTAGGCAGCAAGTTCTCATCGAGCACTGGCGCTAGCGAACCGGTGAACCGACCTTCGGTGCTCATTAAGTGGAAGTCGTCGTCGAATCCATCGCTGCCGCCGGCGGCGCCGAGTTGCCCATCTGCCCCATCCCGGTCGACAAACAGTGGGTCATCGACGATGCTGTTCTGGTCGACTCCTAGCGTATTGCGCCAAATGTTCAGCGAAGTGATGGTGGTGCCTGCGACATTTGCCAATGAGCCGGTTCCGGTCGTCTGGAACAGGTTATGGTTGCTTTGAAACCCGGTTTGGCTGTCGGTGGCGAGAAAGACGTTGAAGCCCGATTCAACCTCCAAGATGTTGTTTCGCAGTTCAACGTTCTGCGACCCGCCTTCGAGGTGGACGGCATCGCCTGTCGGTTGGAACACGGTGTTCCCCCGCACTTCGGCATTATCGGCCTCGTTCAGCACGATGCCATGGGTCGAGTTGGCATAGACGATGTTGCGCAAGATCGACCCGGTGAACGGGTTGCCGGTGTTGAACGCTTCGGCCTGGATTCCGACAGCGTTTGAATAGACCACGTTGCCTTCGACCACGCTTGATTGGTCGGCTCGGATGCCGAAGTTCGTGTTGCTGAAAACACGGTTTTCGAGGAGGTCTGCCTGATCGCTGGCGTCCGTAACGTCTGTCAAGCCTGCCTGAATCCCGTCAAAGTTGTCATGCACCACGTTATGGGTGGCCGTGGCACCGCCGCCGAGTCGAATTCCAAAACCATCAACCGCCGTGTGCCCAAAGACGTTGTTGAGCGTTACCGTGGCACCGTCAGTCGCGAAAACACCACCAACTCCATTGTCACGAATGATATTGCCTTCAACGTGCGCGTTGTCATTCGACGCATCGAGCTGGATACCAACTTCCGAGTTGCCAAAGATCGTGCTGTTGGTGATCGTGATGTTATCGCTGTCAGATCCTGCGCTAGCAAAAACGCCAAACTGTCCTCCGGTTAGTGTGAGCTGGTCGAGTGTGACTCCATCACTCCCTAAGTCGCTGAGCTCAATAACCCGATTGCCTGCGGCACCCGAGTTGCGATCGAACGTTGCTTCGTGACCAGCCTGTACCGGACCGCGGATCGTGACGCCAGCGTCATCACCAGTGATGACGATGTTCGAGGTCAGATTATACGTCCCGGTATCGACGAAAATGGTGTCACCTGGACCAAGATCGTGTTCGGCCAATAAAGATTGCAGTGTTGCCTTGGGAGCGCTGCTGCTTGTTCCTGCGTTGCCATCATTGCCTGGGTTCGACGTATATTCGTCATTAGCGGTCGATGCGTCATTGACGAAAAAGTCAGTTAGCAACAGCCGTTCTTCGATTGCTTCCAGCGACGGTTGTCGCTTCGCCGACGACGTGATGGAACCGCCGCGTGACTTGCGTCTGGAGCGCAAGCGTCTGGAATCGCGGTGGAAAAACAAATTACGCGGAAATCGCATGGTGGATTAACCTTGGTGCAATTGCGAAGGTTGGATGCCTGTGTGCGTCAGCGACAAAGCATCCTTGTCATGTTGGGCAAGCACGGTAGCGTAACGCCGAACCGCGGGGACAAAATTCTTCGGAGGGAAAGAAGAACTCCCAGGCCGCACACAGAGCGCGCATGCTCCTCTGCATTCAGCCTTCGCGAAGGTGAATCTGCTCCCCATCTCTTGTTCCCTGTGGAAGCGGCACCAGGGATCCCCTGAAGCCCCGGCGCTTCCAAGCTCTATAATACTCGAAGCCCTGGGGGGGTCACAAGCATTTGTCATAATTCGTAAGTGCTTATGACAAAAGCCACTTATGGTGGGGGGGCGGATGTGCAGGATTCGATTTTTGGGGACAGAGCGGCGTGTCGAATATTTTCTGTGAGGCTTCGGGCGTTGAGGGGCGGGGCAAGGGTAGCTTTGTATTGCGAAGGGCTCCCGATTTAAGGCGTCTCGAAGATCCTGTCGGGAGGCTAGATTATTATGGATTGTAGTGGATTCTCGACCTTTGTCAGGCAGCTTTATCCTAGTGGGATCTGGAGTTCGATGGAATGGTTGATGAATGCGTATTTGTGGTCTATAATTCACCCAATGTTATGAAAGACTTTCCTTCTTTTTCTAGGGCCAGCTTTCAAGCGTTGTGCTCAAGAAGGAAGTCCTCGGGACATCGTGTATCAATGATGTCCCGGCTTTTAGGGGGTATTCTGTTTCGTCGTCTTGTCTGCTTTTTGAGCTAGCAGCATTTGTAAGTTGCTAAGACAGCATGCATAATTGTCGGTATTTCGGGTGCATCGCGCAACCCAGGGGAACGGAGTCTGCGCGGACAGGACGCTCGGTCGGCAGAAATGTTTTTGTTAAAATGCATTCTGCGATGAGGCAAACTTGATCGGCGACCGTGAAAATTTGGCGTTGGTTCTTATTTAAATAGAGAGCGTCGACTCATTTCTGCGACAGATCGGTCTGATGACCAAAACCAACCGGACGCTTTACACGACTCAACGTGCGTTGTGTATTCTCCAGGCTCGCCCCTCCGGCATCTCGGGAAATTAGTACGGGAAATGTTTGCCGACGTGTGGAAGTCTCGGGAGCTAATCTGGACGCTCTTCATGCGCGACCTGAAGGCGATGTATCGTCAGAGTTACTTGGGGTACATATGGATCTTTGCTGCCCCGCTGGTGACGACTGGCGTTTGGTTGTTTATGAACTCTCAGAAGATTGTTCAGGTTGCTGAAACGCCTGTCCCATACCTGCTCTACGTCATGGTGGGAACCGTTCTTTGGACAACATTCAGTTCAGCCGTTTCTCAGCCGTTGGTATCGTTCAATTCCGGTCGTCCAACTTTTATGAAGTTGAAGGTGGCGCCCGAGGCTTTTGTGGCGGCAGGTCTTGTTAAGGTGCTTTTTGATCTTGGCGTGCGGCTACTGCTTGTCGTTCCGGTGTTTTGGGTGGCAGGGGTCATGCCGCCGTCGACCGCACTGTTGTTTCCATTTGCGGTATTCTGCTTGCTATTGTTGGCATTGGCGTTTGGCATGTTGCTCGTCCCGTTAGGGGCTCTCTATCAGGATGTCGGGCGGGGCACCACCATGCTGTTGGGCTTTGCCATGTATCTAACCCCTGTGGTTTACCCTCCCGTGGAAACAGGTTGGGTAGCGATCTTGCTTCGCCTGAATCCTGTTATGCCGTGCCTCATGACCGCCCGCGATTGGCTCACTCTTGGTCCATCCGACTATGTGATCCCGATGGTAGTCATTGCTCTATGTTCCCTGGTGGTCATATTCATTGCCACGATTATGCTGCGGATTGCCGTGCCGCACTTAATCGTTCGGATGGGGATGTAAGGCGCGAGCCTTCCTTGGTTCTCCTTTTTTATCGTGTACTGCCGATGAAAGATGCTCGTCCTCTCATTCGTTGTGAAAATGTCGGGAAAAAATTCTGCCGCAATTTTAAGAAATCACTTTGGTATGGCGTGCAGGATATTGTTGGCGACTATATGCTCCGGCAAACAAACGTCACGAAGTTGTCCAATCAAGATGTGACGCAACAGCGGTTGCGGCGAGATGAATTTTGGGCTAACCAAGGCATCTCTTTTGATCTGCAACAGGGTGAATGCTTGGGCTTGATTGGACGCAACGGCGCCGGCAAGACGACGCTCCTGAAGCTGTTAAGTGGACTGATTAAGCCGGACATCGGCACCATTACGATACGAGGCCGCGTGGGGGCATTGATTGCCTTGGGGGCAGGGTTTAATCCGCTGCTGTCAGGCCGCGAAAATATTTATATTAACGGGGCGATTCTGGGGCTCAAGAGAAGAGAGGTCGCTCAAAAATTTGATGAGATTGTTGCCTTTTCTGAATTAGAGAAATTCATCGATGCGCCGGTGCGAACCTATAGTTCGGGAATGAGTGCCCGGCTTGGATTCGCAACAGCCAGCTACTTCGATTGCGATATCTTGCTGATCGACGAAGTGTTGGCTGTCGGTGATTTTGCTTTCCGGCAAAAATGTTTTCGCCGGCTGGCAACCTACGTGGCAGAAGGTGGAAGCGCCATTCTTGTTAGCCATGCACTCGAACAAGTCATGGCCCGTACGAATCGTGCGATTCTGCTAGATACCGGCAAGGTTGTTTTCGATGGTCCACCTCGTGAAGCGCTCCACCAATACGAAAATCGTGTTGTCGACGATTTGTTTGCAAAAGCGTTGGAAAACCATTGGCGACCTGGACGCTCAATATCTGAGTTAGAAGATACGCCGGTCCAGGTGCATTCTGCCCGGTTTTATGATTGCGACAATCCGGATAGCGCGATTTACCCTGGCGCGAAGCTGTCATTAGAGGTGGTGTTTCATTGCAGCGAAGACATGGAAAAACTTTTGTTGGGTGTCGCAGTCTTTTCGCAGCATGAAGTCAGTCTATTAGAATCTGCAGTCGAGTGCGTTGCCGTCGGTGGTGAAACCTATCGCCTTGTTTGCGATTTCAATTCGGTTCCTTTGCGGCCGAGTGCCTACCCCGTCCAGATACGCATTCATGATCACTTCAATTGTTGCTTGTTCAAGATCGATCGCAAAGATTTTTTGTTGCGGGTCGCGCAGCCAAGGCATGAGGGGTTAGATTCATTCGAATTGCAGTCGACCTCAATTCTCGACGTTGATTTTCAGTGGAAGCGAGACGTAATGGGCACCGCGGATGGAGCGGATTGTTTTTCAGGAGCCCAAGACTTATGACCGTTTCCGAATTCATTTGTCTAACACAACTGCCGAAAGTTCAGATTGCATCAAGTAGTTAGTCTTCGTGGTTCATCCTCTCTGTAGCACAAGTAGTTTTTCGAGGAAAACTTCTGGGTGATGAAACGCGTGGTTTTTTAGCCATTAACAACCGGACCTCTACTTGAACGCTCTAATTTCCGTAGATAGCTTCGGGTACGACTAATCGCTCCTCAACCTTCGACCAGTTTCAAGAGACAGCAACATGCAGGCATTGAAGAGAAATATTAAACATCTTGGAAAGCAAATGTTCAAAGCGGTCGGTCTTGAGGTGCGCCGCCGTCCGCAACGCGGTAAAACTTTGCCCAAGACACGGAAGGCGGTTTACCAGAATGGACATCTCCCCACTTTTCTCCGCCATTGTCAGACGATCGGGTTCAAGCCGCGCGGTCTCGTTGATATTGGCGCTCACCGTGGAGCCTGGACGGTCGAGGTTTGGAAGGTGTTTCCAGATATCCCAGCCATCTTGGTTGACCCCTTGCAAGAGGTCCACGACGATCTCTTGAGGGTAGCGCAATCCGTACCTGGTTCACAGGTACTCTGCGTTGCAGTTGGCGCTCAGGACGGTGACGCGGAACTAGTTATTGTCGATGATTTAATGGGCTCTAGCTTACTGCAGCTCGGAGGTAGCATGCATGAAACGCGTGTCATACCAACTCGGACCGGCGACTCCATCCTCGGAGACAATCAACATATTTGTCCGGACATTGTAAAATTAGACATTCAGGGCTTTGAATTGTCGGCGTTAGCCAGTGCAGAAAGCCTATTTGGGAAAACGGAACTCTTTGTGCTTGAGGTATCGCTCTTCGCATTCCGGCACGATTGGCCGGTCTTTCGCGAGGTATCTGATTTCATGTACCAGCGCGGCTATGAACTGTATGATTTCACCAGTTTTTTACGAAGACCTATTGACGGGGCACTCGGGCAAATGGATGTGGCTTTTGTGAAAGCTGACGGCATCTTCCGTAGCACGAATGCTTGGTAGGTGTGTCTGCACGAAGAGTCATGAAATCGCCTCCGTATCCGTAATGTGGCCTGAGAGCTTCGTTGCCAAAGGCTTGTTTTTCAAGGCCGTTGACGTTTTCAGATTTATCGTGTTCGACATTTTTGCAGCAGCGCTTTGCCGCACAAGTTGAATAGGCATATCGTGAGAAATCTTACATGATTATTACGGAATCATCCGTCTGGATTGCCTATCCCAAGACGGCCTCAACGTTTGTACGAGATGTGTTGTATAACCTTTACAACGTCGATAGAGCCTCGATTCGTAAGCGTTGGCGGATGCGTGGGCGGTCTATGAAGGAAATTGAATGCCCAGAACTGCGCGAAAGTGGTCCCCGATACGGGAAACCTACGTTGCATGGCACGGTTTCCCAAATTCCCGAGGAATACCAACATCTACCAATCATTTCTGTATTTCGTTGTCCGCTTGACCGGCTGATCTCTTTGTATGAATATGGCGATTGGAAAAAAGAGGTGGCATTGCCCACAGACCTGGAGGCCATTCAGGAACACTATCCGGACTTTCTTTCGTTAAGATTTTCGGATTTTCTGGCGTATCTGAAGCAGTATTACGGAACCTCTCAATTGGTAGTGGCAGACCATTGCTTTTCATTGGGGGCACTGTCGGCCGACTTTCTACGTTTTTTCCTTCGAGAGCCTCCTCGACTCGGCGAAGATCTTGTTTTTGATAGCTGGCCTCATTTGCGGCAGTCCTTAGCCGATGTGAAGTTTTTGGCTACGCATCGACTTAGGGATGAGTTGGTTGCTTTGTTAAAGGAGCATGGTTTTCACGATCAGGATCTTCAATTCATCCAGTCAAAAGAAAAGGTAAACCGTTCGCAACGAAAACAGGACGGCTATTTCGACGATCAGCTCACCAAGATGGTTCGTCATCACGAATGGTTGATCTTTGCCTTTGCGGATGAGATCTTGGATGGCGAGACCGGTGCTATAGAACGGTCGGCCAAGTCCCTCAACGTGGATTCAATGTCTTAGTGCCATTGATGCGCATTGCCATTATGCAGCCGTACTTCCTGCCGTACCTTGGCTATTTTCAGCTGATGGCCTCGGTCGATAAGTTTATTTTGTTAGATGACGTGAATTATATTAATCGCGGCTGGATCAACAGGAACCGAATCCTCATTCAAGGAGAGCCGCGTTGGCTAACTTTGCCGTTGGTTGGCGCCAGCCAAAACCGGTTAATCCGTGATATTCTGATTGCGGATGATGACCGTTGGCGCCATAAAGCGTTGCGGTCGATCGAGGCATCTTATCGCAACGCTTCCCAGTTCGACCAGGTTTTTCCCTGGGTTACAAAGCTTCTAGAATCGAAAACTCGAAACCTTTCTCAGTTTCTCTGCGAGTCTTTAACGGACCTTGCCAAGCAACTCGAACTCTCCGTCCAAATCGAGTCTACGTCATCTCGTTATCCGAACGGAGATCTCGTCGGTGAAGCGCGCATTCTCGATATTTGTCGGCAAGAAGGGGCAGCCGGTTATGTCAACCTGCCTGGTGGGCGCGCCTTGTATCATGGCGAGCGTTTTCAGCAGGCGGGGATCGACCTGCGGTTTGTCGACTCTCAATTCGAGAATCTAACGCTACAATACGACCCAGCCGCTGGTCCGACGCTGTCAATTTTGGATCTTGCGATGAGAAACCCGCTCTCCGAACTGCGGCGTGCTTTGGACGCATGTTTACTGGCTGCCTAATTTTTTCACGAGATTGAACAACTGCTTAGCCCTCATGAAATTTGAAGAACTGATTGCTGATGTGTTTGCGATTAACGCAAGCGAGGTTTCCAACGAGCTCCTGCTGCGCGATATCGCAACCTGGGATTCGATGTCGCATATGCTGCTGATTGCACGTTTAGAAGAGACGTTTGCGGTGCAGTTTTCGGGTGACGAAATCGCCGACTTTAAGAAGATCGGTGACATTCGAGCCACGCTTCGCAACTACAAGCCGGACCTAGGATGAAGATTTCCGATTCTCACGTCTTGATCACTGGTGGTGTATCGGGGATCGGTCGTGTGCTGGTCGAGCACTTTGCACAGCATGCTGCCAGAGTTGCGGTGCTCGATATCGAAGCGCCGGACGACGAGCTTCGTGCGTCGAATACCAACACGATCTGGGTGTCGTGCGACGTCGCAAGCCCCGAGAAGGTCGCGATGGCCATCGAGCAGCTAGCCGAACAAGAATTTCGATTCGATGTGCTGGTGAATAATGCCGGCATCATTCATAGCAGCCCACTAATCAATGTTTTGAATCGCGAATCTCGACTACATCCGATCGAACAATGGCGTCGAGTGATTGCGGTCAACCTCGACTCCGTATTCTATATGACCCGCGAGGTTGTGGATCGTATGTTGCAACTTCGGCGAAAAGGAGTTGTAGTAAACATTAGCTCGATTGCTGCCTGCGGCAATCCTGGGCAATCGGCGTACTCTGCCGCGAAAGCCGGCGTGATTGCCTTGACCAAGACCTGGGCCAAGGAGCTAGGGCCGCTGGGATTGCGGTTTGTGGCGGTTTCGCCTGGCTTTTTGGATACTCCATCTACGCATGCGGCCTTGAGTTCGGCGATCGTCGATTCCGTTAAGCAGAGTATTCCGTTACGACGCCTTGGCCAGCCAGAAAATGTTTTGCAAGCAGTCTGCTCTATTATTGAAAACGATTATCTCAATGGGACCGTCTTAGAAGTCGATGGCGGATTGGTGATTTAAGGTTCGTGATGAGATTCTACGAACACAATTTGGGCCAGCGATTCGCTCGTATCGTTGGCGAGCATGCCGACCGTTGTGCGGTGCTTTATCCAGATGGCACGACCCGAACTTATGCCGAACTAGACGGCTTGGTCAACCAGACAGCGCATTTCTTGCGGGATCAAGGGCTTGGTCCTGGCGATGTCGTGGCGCTCTTTAGTGACAAGTCGCCAGCAAGTCTGAGCGTGATGATCGCTTGTTTGAAGCTGGGCATCATCTACACGAATCTCGACCCAGAGAGCCCACTGCGACGAGTGCAACGGATTGTCGACATGTGTCGCCCCAAGTTCATTGTTAGCGCGATTGCCGACCTGGAGTTTAACGATTCACTTAATACCAAGGCATGCTCGGCAATTGTGTTGGATGAGCGGATTCAGGCAGCCATTGCAAGTTGTCCGGAAGATTTGCCACACGTGGGCAACGTTCCTGGCAGCAGTCCTGCTTACATTATGTTCACTTCCGGCTCGACTGGTTATCCCAAGGGGGCCGCAATTTCTCATGCCAGCTTGTTGAATTTTGTGGACTGGGCTGCCGAGCGTTTCCAGATTTCTGTTGCCGATCGGTTCACGCACGTAAACCCGCCTTATTTTGACAATTCGGTCTTCGACTTTTACGCCGCACTCTTCAATGGCGCTTCACTGGTGCCAGTGGCCGCCGCCGATACCCGAGACCCGCGACGATTGACGCAAATTGTCACGGATACGGCATGCACCATTTGGTTTTCGGTGCCTTCTTTGTTGGTATACTTACTTACCGCACGCACGCTCACACGCGAGCAATTTACACATATTCGAAAAATCATTTTTGGCGGAGAAGGGTTTCCGAAGCCCAAATTGCGCCAGCTTTTCGACTTGTATGCCGATCGGGTTGATCTCGAAAACGTCTACGGGCCAACAGAATGCACTTGTATCTGCTCTGCGAATACCATCTGTGAGCAGCATTTCGAGGATCAACAAAACTTGGCTCCGTTAGGACAGCTTGCTCCGAACTTTGACTATGAATTGTTGCCGGTCGAGGGGGCGTCAAAGAATGTTGGCGAATTGTTTCTGACAGGCCCTCAAGTCGGTCTAGGGTATTACCACGATCCAGAGCGAACCGCACTTGCTTTTGTCCAAAATCCCACGCACAGTCGTTTTCGTGACATTGGCTATCGAACGGGTGATCTTGTCGAACGGGATGCACAGGGAGAGCTTCATTTCCGGGGGCGTGTCGATTTTCAGATCAAGCACATGGGCTATCGCATTGAGTTGGAGGAGGTCGAGGCGGGCCTAAATTCTCTCACCGGCGTCGACGAGGCAGCGGCAGTCTACCAGAAGCTAGGCGAAGGACTGGGTCAGATTGTTGGGTTTGTGGCCATGGCAGGAGATTCCAACGGGCGTGACCTGCGTAGCGAAGTCGCTAAGATTTTGCCTGACTATATGCTGCCTAGACGAATCAATCGAGTGGAGTCGCTGCCCAAGAATCAAAACGGCAAGATTGACCGTCCTGCATTACTAAAGTCTCTGGAGAGTCGTTCCATATCATGAAGCCAGTCGTTCTCTTCGGTACGGGAAAGATCGCCGAGGTGTTGCTCGAGTGTTTTCGCCATCACAGCGATCGCGAGGTGGTGGCCGTCACGGTTGATCGGGAGTATGTAACCGGCGACAGCTGGGAAGGGTTGCCGTTGGTGGCATTTGACGAGGTGGTTGAACGATTTCCGCCTGATCGTTTTGAGATGTTTGTCGCTCTGGGCTACCAAGATCTGAATGGCTTGCGGGCCAAAAAGGTGTCCGAGGCTCGCCAGTTGGGCTATGCGTTGCCGTCGTATGTCCACCCCCAGTCGGGATTGCCGGTCGATTGTGTTTATGGTGAGAACTGCTTCATCATGAATCAAGTGTTGGTTCACCCGCGAGTGACGCTCGGTGATAACGTCTTTGTCTGGTCAGGAGCAATGATTGGCCATCATTCAACGATCGGAGACAATTGTTGGTTGACTTCGTGTGCAAACATTTCCGGGGTTGTATCGGTGGGTAAGAATTGTTTTTTTGCCGTCAACAGCACGGTGGGCCATGGAGTGACGATTGGCGACGATTGTTTCCTGGGGGCCAACTCGCTGGTCACAAAATGTGCTGAGGCTGGCCAAGTGTTTGTCGTTCCGCCGACAGAACGCTTTGGGCGATTGAATAGTCATCAGTTTTTGCGTATGTCAGGATTCGATCAACTATGAGTTCGGAGAATGCATCGAAAATAGTTGAGATCACCTTTCCCGAAGGATATTTAATCCAAACGGAACGATTAACTTTACGTCCGCCAACCGTTGCTGATGTTGATGGACTCTGGCCACACGTTACGAATCCTGAGATCACAACGTTCCTGGCCTGGGAACCACACGGCTCCAAAGATGAAACGCAAGGCATGGTACAAGCTTTGAACGATGCGCATCAGGCAGGCACGGGGTTTCATTGGATCGTTCTGGTTAACCAACAACCGATCGGAATTGTTTCCTTGATCGATGTTCGTCGGAGGCATCGTTCTTGGGTTTTGAATCGCGCCGAATTGGCCTACTGGATTGCTCCCGAGTCTCAGTCGCAGGGCTTTGCGACTGAAAGCTCTCGAGCTGTGATTTCGTTCGCCTTCAGGAGACTGGGCTTTCATAAATTGATGGTTTATCATGCCAGCGATAATCCGTCCTCTGGCAAGGTTGCTCAGAAGCTTGGTTTTCGGTTGGTTGGAGAGGAACGCGAGGCATTTCAAAAGAATTCCGTGTGGCATCATCTGATGCAATACGAAATGCTGGAAAGCGAGTTTGACAAGCGCACCACTGATGGCATGAAGGATCCAACCAAGTAAAGATGAAAGAATCCACCTCGCAATATTATCGGTGTCCAGCAACTGGGGCTGCTCTCGAATTGGTAGTCGAGCGATCCCAGGATGGCGTGGTCGAGTCAGGAACTTTTCAATCCAAAGCCGGTTCCTCTGTATTTCCAATCCAGCACGGGATTCCAGATTTCACCTGGCCTAAGGAGTTGGCGGAAGAAGATCGCGAAACGCGTGATTCCTATGAGAGCATTGCCGAGGATTACGACAACTATGCTTCCCTGCCGTTTCTTACCTATCGGTGCAGTGAAGCTGAGATGCGCGAACGGATGGTTGACCAGTTAGAACTGGAACCAAATTCGCGTGTGTTGGAGATCGGTTGTGGTACTGGACGCGGGGCTCTCCATCTTGCAAAGCGATTAGGGCCTTCCGGTGAGTTGTTTCTGCAGGAACTAACTCCTCTTTTGCTCGACAAGGCAATTGAAAAGCTAAGCAACCTTGACATGCTTGTCGAGTTTTCGATCGCCAACGGCAGCTATCTACCGTTTCAAGATAACTTTTTTGACGCAGCTCATCATTTTGGTGGAATTAATACCTTCGCCGACATTCCGCGATGTCTATCGGAATTAGCAAGGGTCGTAAAACCTGGTGGCAAGGTAGTTGTTGGCGACGAAAGCCTGGGGCCATGGCTGGCAGATACCGAATTCGGTCGGGTTATGTCGAATTCAAATCCTCTGCTCAAGTGTGAAGTTCCGCTGGCCTCGCTTCCTGTCACGGCGCGTGATGTTCGTGTCGAGTGGATTGTGATGGGGGCTTTTTATACGATCGAGTTTCGCGTTGCCGAAGGACCACCCGATGCGGATTATCACCTTCAGATCCCGAGCGAACGCGGGGGATCACATTGGACACGTTATTATGGGCAGCTAGAAGGTGTTACGGATGAGACGAAAGCACTTGCCCACAAGGCACGCAAGGTCGCGAACCAAAGTATGCACGATTGGCTGGAGGCCGTAGTGCGCGACGCTGCCAAACGACAATTGAGCGATTAAGCGTCTCGGTAGGCCATCTGTGATGAGTCAGACGCGAGAGTGGTGCGGCCATCGTGTTCAACATGGTTCTCAAAGGTATCAGGCAGAAATGCACTATGCATCGATCTGAAGAATTACTCGGTTTCCAGTGGCAGAAACAAGGCAAGATCTTTGTCTCGGATGGTCGCTACGAATGGATGCAGCAATATGCTCAAGTTCCTACTGCTCTGCTGCTCGATGATCGCATCCGCCTTTACTTTGCCTGCCGGCCTAAGCCTGATTCCGACGGAAATTATGTCAGCTACACAACGTTTCTCGAGGTGGATCGTTCTAATTTGCAAAAGGTGCTTTATGTGCATGACCGCCCGATAATTCCTCTGGGAAACGTTGGAGCATTTGATCAGTATGGCGTGATGCCATGTTGTGTCATTCGTCACCATAACGAGGTCTGGATTTACTACGTTGGCTGGGCTCGAACCCGTGGCGTACCTTGGCATTCGTCGATTGGGCTTGCAATTAGTAATGATGGTGGAAAGACGTTTCGCAAGTATGGGGAAGGGCCAATACTAACGCGAACTCCACTAGAGCCTTACGTTCACGGTAGCCCGTTCGTGATGCAGATCGAGGATGTTTATCACTTGTGGTATCTGGTCGGTACAAAATGGGTGCAGCATGATGGGCGTACCGAGTCTATCTATCGGCTTAAGCATGCTGTTTCTTCGGATGGTATCGACTGGAAGCGAGATCGCGATCCCTGTATAAGCACACTTCAAGAAAACGAATGTCAAGCACGTCCAGCGGTCGTGTCGCTGGGAGACCGATACCACATGTGGTTTTCGTATCGACACGGGGTCGATTTTCGAAATGCGGCTCGTGGATATGGGATTGGTTATGCTTGGACGGATGATTTGCAGGTATGGCACCGTGAAGATCAACTTGGCGGGCTGATTCGGTCGAGTGATGGTTGGGACTCGGAAATGGTGTCTTACCCCAATATCCTTCAAGTAGACGATCAGTTAATTGCGTTTTATTGTGGTAACTACATGGGAAGGGAGGGCTTTGGCTGTGCGACGGCACGAATTCCCTCTACCGTGTAAGAAACTGGTCAGCAAGAGTGGACGCTAATATGGAATCTCCCTCCCAAGATTCAGCGAAATCATTGGACCTCAAGTGGGTCCAGCGATATCAAGAAAAGAAATCAACCTTTCTGTATCCCACGGAATGGGTCGTTCGAACCCTTGCGGGTGGAAATTACCCTCGACTTAAAATCGACAAAAGTCGGTTTTGCGGAGCACGAATACTTGATATGGGGTGCGGAGATGGTCGGAATCTTTCGCTTCTCATGAATCTTGGTTTTAAGGTGCACGCATGCGAGATATCCGAGACGTTGATTGATGAGCTTAAGCAACAAGCCTCGCAGCGAGAATGGGAGGTAGATTTCCGTGTCGGCCGGAATACCTCGTTGCCTTATGCCAACGGGTATTTTGATTTCGTCCTGTCTTGTTCCTCTTTTTACTATTTGAGTGAGCAGGTACAGTTTGAGACTGTCATCCAGGAGATTGGCAGAGTCTGTGCTCCAGGAGGGCTTTTTGTTGGAAATATTCCGGATCCACACAATGCAGTGTTGAGGGCCGGTAAACAAATGCCTGATGGTTCAGTGCTCATTCAAGATGACCCATTTTCGATCAGAAACGGCGTGCGTTTTATGGTTGCGCATGATGCGAACCAAGTGGCGGCGTTGCTAAAACCGGCTTTCAAGCCACTGGCAGTCGGGCATCAAGCGGACGACTTCTACGGATTGAATGTGTCTGGCTACATTTTCGTCGCCTCGAGGGTATGAGCGTTGACCTCTAGAAATAATGAGTTTCATGTTGGCCGACCAAATATCGGAGATCAACGTGTTTTTTTTGAACGACTCCATGAGATTTTGGAATCACGTTGGCTTACTAATGAAGGCCCCTATTCGCTCGATCTTGAACAGCACATCGCCGAATACATCGGTGTTAAACATTGTATCGCAGTATGTAATGCCACGATCGGGCTGGAAATAGCTATTCGGGCACTTGGACTAACCGGTGAGGTGATCGTACCTTCTTTTACCTTTGTAGCCACAGTTCACGCGTTGCAATGGCATGGGATTAAGCCGGTCTTTTGCGATGTTCATCCCAGCAACCACAGCCTCGACCCGAGCCGCGTCGAACGCTTGATTACGAAACAGACGACTGGCGTTTTAGGGGTCCATCTTTGGGGGCAAGTGTGCGATGTACGGAGCCTGCAGGAAATTGTAGATCGACATGACCTGCGGCTATTGCTTGACGCAGCACACGCATTGGGTTGTTCCAATTCAGATGGGATGGCAGGGACATTCGGTGATGCGGAAGTGTTCAGCTTGCATGCCACCAAGTTTATTAATTCGTTTGAAGGAGGGGCAATCACGACGAACAACGATGTGCTTGCCAAGAAGATGCGGCACATGAGGAATTTTGGAATCGCGGGATATGATCAAGTGGATGGTCTTGGAATCAATGGCAAAATGCATGAAGTGTCGGCCGCCATGGGCTTGACCAATATGGAAAGTCTTGAAGAATTCGTGCGAGTTAACCGCCGGAACTATGAGGCCTATCAAGAAGGTTTGGCTGAGGTTTTAGGGATCACACTAATGCGATATGAGGGAGAGCGCTGCAATTATCAGTACGTGGTAGCAACGATCGATCCCGATGTTTCCGCCGTTTCTCGTGATGACTTGCTAACTTTCCTGCATTCAAAACAGGTCTTTGCCCGACGATATTTTTATCCAGGATGTCATCGCGCAGAACCCTATCGCACTCTCTATCCTAATGCAGATGATAGGTTGCCTGAGACCAATCGGCTATGTCATCAAGTCCTTGTTCTGCCAACCGGTACTGCCGTTACTGTCAAGGACATTGCCTGGATATGTCAGCTCATTCGCCATGCAATGGCAGGTGGCCTAGCAGTGAATGGCCTCAATTGATTCGTGTTTTTGCTGATAGCAGACAGGTGTCGATTTAATCGGCAGGCTTACCAGGCGTTTACATTGATAAGTTCGATGCAGGGTTGCAAGCCCCTGCAGCGGGCTTGTATTCAGGGCTCAGGAATGATGCTATTGGAATTCAGTTCTGAACTCGTACTACGGTTTTCGGATAGCGATCGTGCCGTTTATGTCTGAGTTAGCAAGACGTGTTCAGAGATGTGTCGAGCAACACATTTCGGTAGTACGCTGTCCCGAGCTGTGCAGCGAGCCGGTTGTCAGCGTGGCTCTCATGGCGTTTAACCATCGGTGTTACATTCAGCAAGCCTTAGAGAGTGTTTTAGATCAAGAAACCTGTTTTCCTGTAGAGGTGGTGATCAGTGATGATTGCTCGACCGACGGAACAAGAGAATTCATTCTTGAATATCAGAAGTCCTGCCCTGACAGGCTGGCGGTTGTACTGGCTGACCAAAACCTTTGGGGCACCATTCCTGGAATGAACAGTAGCCCAACTTGTAACGTGGCCGTATTGGGGGCTTGTCGGGGGAAATACATTGCCTTTCTAGAAGGCGATGATTATTGGATTGATCGCCAAAAATTGCAGCGACAGGTAGACTACCTTGAGGCGACTCCTTCCGCTGCTGCATGTTTTCATCGGTCGACTTGCATTGATTCCGATGGAAAGGAAATCAAGAATTGCTTTCGAAAGAGTGGCTATCAGCGATCCTATACACAAAGTGAATGTATGACAAACCTTGGAAGTTCATACGCTACGGGATCATTGATGGCACGTCGCGCCGCGATTCCTGGCGTATTTCCAGATTATTTTCTTCGTCATTGTTGCGACGAGTTATTGGATATTGTGATTACGGAAAATGGTAGTCTGGACTTCCTACCTGATGTGATGTCGGCGTACCGGTTGCACTCCGGCGGGGCATGGCAAAGCGCATCAGCCCAGCAGCACGCCGAAGCTTTTCTCGATCGGACGGCTGGTCTTGCTAACGACCATCAGATTTATCATCGTAGGCGAGATGACGTAGATGCGCTGTTGCGAAATCGTTGGAATCGCCTTTGGAGAAATTATAGTTCCTCCTTGGGATGGCTCCCTTTTTGGCGCACGATTCGGATTATCATGGTTGCTCATCAACCGGCATTTCCTATCCGACTTCAATGGTTGTTAGCCAACGAGTTTCAACATCTGGGGCAGATTGTGCGCAAGACGCTATCGCGGATAAAGAGAATATCTGGCCGGTTGATTAGATATCAGAAGAATGGCTAGCAATCGGCATGCCTGGGCTGTCGGTGATGGGCCGTTTTAAGTTTTTTCTAGCACGTTAGACGGGGAGCACGATCGTGGCGAGAAGTGTACTCGTGACCGGTGGCGCAGGCTTCATTGGCGGTACCTTTTTGCGTCGACTGCTGCAATCGGAGTGGTCTGGAAACTTGATCAATCTGGATCTGTTAACCTATGCCGGCAATCTCGATTCGCTGCGAGAAATCGCCGATTTTTCAAACTACACCTTCGAGCATGGCGACATTCAGAATCGCGACTTGGTCGGTCGCTTGTTGCGTGAGCATGATTGCAATGCGATTGTCAACTTTGCCGCCGAATCGCACGTTGATCGCTCGATCAGCGAGCCGACTGCTTTTGTGAAGACCAATGTGCTGGGAACATTTCAACTACTGGATGCCGCGTTGGAATATTGGAAGACGCTGCCTGAGGAGCGTCAGCGACGCTTCCGGTTCTTGCATATTTCGACCGATGAAGTCTATGGTTCGTTAGGAGAAACAGGCAAGTTCCACGAAACGACCGCCTATGCCCCCAATTCTCCCTACTCGGCCTCGAAGGCCTCGAGCGACCATTTTGTGCGTGCCTATCATCATACCTATGGTTTGCCCACGCTTATTACCAATTGCTCCAACAACTATGGCCCTTACCAGTTTCCCGAAAAATTGATTCCTCTGATGACATTGAACGCCATCGAAGGAAAGCCATTGCCGGTGTACGGCAAAGGCGAAAACGTTCGCGATTGGTTGCACGTAGAAGATCATTGCGATGCGCTGCGCCTTGTTCTAGAGCGTGGCCGACCAGGCGAAGTGTACAATGTTGGCGGTGACTGCGAGCAATCGAATTTGGACGTCGTGCACACGATCTGCGATACGGTCGATCGTTTGGCCGGCTTGCGTTCCGACGGAAGTCGCAGGCAATTGGTAAAATTCGTGCAGGACCGGCCGGGACACGATTTGCGCTACGCGATCGACTTTAATAAGTTGCGCACCGAATTAGGCTGGCAACCGTCTTTCAATTTTGCTACCGGAATTGAACAAACCGTGCGATGGTATTTGGAAAACCGTGAATGGGTCGATCGCGTCAGCAAAGGTAGCTACCAACGCGAACGTCTGGGGCTGCGGTCGTGATTCTGAAACGTCAACGTGAGTATTGAAATGACAGGTCGTTGTAGCAAGGGGATTGTGCTAGCCGGTGGTTCCGGTACACGCATGTATCCCTTGACCAAAGCCGTCAGCAAACAACTGCTGCCGGTCTACGACAAGCCGTTGGTTTACTATCCTCTTTCGACGTTGATGTTGGCCGGCATTCGTGAAATCCTGGTCATCTCCACGCCAGACGACATCGGCGGATTTCAACGCCTGTTGGGCGACGGAACCCAGTGGGGACTGACGATCGAATATGCTGTTCAACCGAAGCCGGAAGGGCTCGCTCAGGCTTTTCTCATCGGTCGCGAGTTTGTCGGAACCGACCCGGTAGCGCTCGTGCTAGGCGACAATCTCTTCTACGGACACAACTTTCAGCCGATTCTAGAGGCCGCCATGAGTCGAACGCGCGGAGCAACCATTTTCGCCTATCGCGTGAAAGACCCTGAACGCTATGGGGTGGTAGAGTTTGACCGGAACGGACGGGCCATTTCGTTGGAAGAAAAACCAGATCGCCCCAAGTCGTCTTATGCGATTCCGGGCTTATATTTTTATGACAATCAGGTCGTGAAGATCGCAGAAAATATCAAGCCGTCGGCACGCGGCGAATTGGAAATCACGGACGTCAACCGGGTATATCTTGAAAGAAATGAGTTGCACGTCGAGCCGCTTGGGCGAGGGTTTGCTTGGCTCGATACCGGCACACACGCTTCGATGCACCAGGCGGCCAGCTTTATCGAGGCGGTTGAACAACGCCAGGGACTCAAGATTGCTTGCCTGGAGGAAGTCGCACTGCACATGGGGTTCATTTCGGCGGACGACGTCATGCGAATCGGTTCGGCAATGAACAACTCCTATGGTCAATACCTGGTCGAATTAGTTCATCAGAAAAAAACAGAGCGGTTGGTCTGACGCCAGGCACTTCGAGTAACGTTGCAAGCTAGCTTAATCATTCGAACGCTCAACGAGGCACGGTACTTGCCTCGTTTGCTCCAGGCAGTCGACGAGCAGACGGTCGAACGAGATCAGTGGGAAGTCGTCGTCGTCGACTCGGGTTCAGAAGACAATACCCTAGCGATTGCCGAGTCGCACGGCGCAAAAATCGTCCACATTCCTCGTGAACAATTCAGCTTTGGACATTCGTTGAATCTCGGCTGTGAAGCCGCTCAGGGTGATGTGCTGGTGGCCATTAGCGGCCATTGCGTGCCGACCAACCCTTATTGGCTTGCACGCCTGATTCGACCATTCGAAGATCCGTCGGTCGGGGTGACTTACGGACGACAGGTTGGAGGGCCCGAGACCAAGTTCAGCGAGACTAGAATCTTCGACAAATATTTTCCGAACGCGCCGACGCCTTCGCAGAACACGTTTTACTTCAACAACGCGAATTCGGCGGTGCGCCGCACCGTGTGGGAAAAATATCGTTTCGACGAGCAACTCACCGGTTTGGAAGACATGCAGCTTGGCAAGCGAGCGGTCGCCGACGGCTGGAACATCCAGTATGTGCATAACGCGGTTGTCTATCACTATCACCATGAATCGTGGGGCCAAGTGAAGCGGCGGTTTGAACGCGAAGCGCTCGCCCTGAGAGAGATTATGCCGGAGTTGCATTTGAAGGTGTCGGACGTGGGCCGCTATTGGACCGCCGCGTTGTTATCCGATTACAGTCACGCGCTCCGCCAGCGATGCTTGTGGGGGAATTTTCACTCCATTGCACTCTATCGGTTCTGCCAGTTTTACGGTAGCTGGCGCGGAAACCATATCCATCGACGACTTTCGCATAAAGAGAAAGAACGATATTTTTACCCTAGGTGATAGGCTGTTGGTAGGTCGAGACTTTTGGATGAACAAAACATTTAAACAAGCCCACCTACTGACCACTTACCGAGAATAGGCTTGCACATTGAATCATCGTGTTGAGTTCGATTGCGTGGCGCTGCTGCCGATGAAGGCACACAGTGAGCGCGTGTCGGGAAAAAACTTTCGAGAATTCTGCGGCAAGCCGTTGTTTCGTTGGATTTTGGATACGCTGTTGAGTGTCGACGAAATCGAGTTGGTGGTCATCAACACCGATGCTAGAGACATTTTGGCCGAGCATGGCCTGCGTGACGACGGTCGGGTATTGATTCGAGATCGCAAGCCGGAGATTTGTGGCGACTTGGTCAGCATGAATCGCGTGTTGGAAGACGATGTGGCCCATGTTCAGGCAGCAACTTACCTGATGACGCATACGACCAATCCCCTGCTCTCGGCCGATACGATTCGTCAGGCATTACAGGCATACCGAACGGCCATCGCCGACGGCGCAGCCGATAGCCTGTTTACTGTGAACCGGTTTCAAACCCGCTTCTATCGGCAAGATGGTTCGCCGGTGAATCACGATCCCAATAACCTGGTGAGAACGCAAGACTTGGAGCCCTGGTTTGAAGAAAACTCGAACCTCTACATCTTCTCTCAGGCTAGCTTCGCCGAGCACCAGGCACGCATCGGAGCCCGACCGCTGTTGTTTGAAACTCCGCCGGCCGAATCGTACGACATCGACGATCAGCAAGGCTGGGACTTGGCCGAAATTTTAGCCGCACATCAATCGTCGAAATCGAATTGAATCGGGGCGTGGAGGTGTTGCTTGAAGTTGCGTAAGATTTTAATTACCTGTCCTCCCATGTTGAGGTCGATTGATCGTTATCGGGATCGCATCGCGGCACTCGATTTCAAGGCCGATTGCCCTGAGGTCGTTCAGGTGCTCGACGAAGACCAATTGTGTGCTCGGCTGCCTGAGTACGATGGCTGGATTATTGGCGACGACCCGGCCACCGCCCGGGTATTTGCCGCCGGAGCCGCCGGGCATTTGAAGGCGGCCTTGAAATGGGGCGTAGGCGTCGACAATGTCGATTTTGAGGGAGCCCAGCAGGCAGGTATTCCCATCAAAAATACGCCAGGGATGTTTAACGACGAGGTGGCCGACCTGACGATGGCCTATGTCATTGCGTTGGCCAGAGAGTTAGTCGGGGTGAGTCAAGGCGTGTGGAATGGAGAATGGCCCAAGCCGGTTGGTATTTCGCTCAAAGACAAGGTGGCGGCAGTGGTCGGTTTTGGGAACATTGGCCAAGCGGTCGCCGAGAGACTGCTGGCGTCGAAAATGCGCATTCAAGCCTACGATCCCTACTATCAGCCGGATGCTGGTCTACCGGCATCGGTGGCTGTTTGCAACTGGCCTGAAGGAATTGAGAACGCCGACTACGTGATTTTGTGTTGCAGCCTAACCGAGGCGAATTACCATTTGCTCGATTCCGAGTTATTAGCCCGCTGCAAACGTGGAGTGCGGGTGGTCAACGTGTCGCGCGGCCCGTTGATCGACGAGCAGGCTTTGGGTGAAGCGTTAGCGAACGGCCAGGTCCACTCAGCCGCATTGGACGTGTTTGAAAACGAACCGTTGCCAAGCAAAAGTAGCCTGCGACGTTTCCCCAAGTGTATCTTTGGCACGCATAATGCCTCGAACACGCAAGAAGCGGTCGATCGCACGAGTGGCTTGGCCTTAGACTTATTGAGCGAACTGCTGGCGGCCAGTAGCAGCGGTCGGTGACCGCTCGCGAAACAGGTAGTTTTACCGATTCGCGGAAAATAAACGCTTTTTCAAATCTTCGTTTTTGGAACTACTGAATTTTGCATGAATCCGACTGACGAGAAATTTTTGAGCACCAGCACGCAATGCAATGAACGAGATGAAAAGCCGACTCGCGCCGTGGTGATTACTGGGGCCCTGGGCGGGATTGGCCAAGCACTTTGCAGTGAGTTTCGCCAGGCTGGATATTTTGTCATCGGAACTGATCTTCAGGAGGGAAAGGCCGAGTGCGATGTTTTTCGCCAACTAGACGTACGCGAGCTGGTCCAGAATTCAGAGATTCGGGAACAATTTGTTCAGGAAGTTGAGGCCACGCTTGCCGAGCGGTCATTGAGGCTGGCTGGACTGATCAACAACGCAGCGATTCAGTTGTTGAATCCTACGGAAAAAATTGCCCTCGACCAGTGGAACGTGACGCTGGAGACGAATTTGTTGGCCCCGTTTTTTCTCACGCAAGCCTTGTTGGGGTTACTCGAAGATGCTCGGGGAGCCGTGGTGAACATCGGCAGCGTCCATGCGGTGGCCACCAAGCCGGAGTTCGTTTGCTACGCAACCAGCAAATCGGCGTTGGTCGGCTTGACTCGTTCAATGGCAGTGGACCTAGGCCCAAGAGTACGCGTCAACGCAATCAACCCCGGCGCGACGGCCACGCCGATGCTGTTGGCAGGTTTTGAGAATCACCCTGAAAGGCTGGCTGAGTTGGATCGCATGCATCCGCTGAATCGGATTGGCAAGCCAGAGGAAGTCGCCCAGGCGGCCTTGTTCTTGTGTTCCGAGCAGGCTCAATTTATCGCTGGTAGTTGTCTCCACGTCGATGGCGGCGTCGGAGTGCGATTACACGATCCGACGTAGGAAACGCTGTGACACCACTTCTAAATAGTCAGCGCATGGGCAGGGGTAATTTGTCAATATAATACGTTACGAGATCTATTTCCTCTCTGTGAAGTAAAGTAGAGCTAAGAAACACGACCTCGGATTTAGCTGAAGTGCCACTCAGCTTCGAGTTCTTGTTTTGCAGGCTACTGGCATTTTTAATATGGCGTGCTCAATTACCCATGTAGTCAATTTTTTTCCCGCAGAGCCTTGCTCTGAATTGGGGATAGCCCAGGCTGCAACTGCCATCAGCATGCAATGGGCTGCACAACAGACTGACAATCCCGTTAAGCTTATCGCAGCCACATTTACCGACGAAGCACACGCCACGCCGGTAGGGTTTGCTGCTTCTCCAACACTTGTGACCAAAGCCAGCGATCTAAAAGAATTCCGACGCCCAAGGCCGCTGCCGCTGATTCGCGAAATCATGGCCTCCCCGGAGGTGAGAAATGGGAGCTGCGAGTCGGATGTGATTGTGTATTCCAATTGCGATATCGCCGTGATGCCGTTCTTCTACCAGTTCATTGGCCAGGAAATGGGAAGCCAGGGCGGTCCAGATGCCATGATCGCGAATCGGCGAACGATCTCCCCCCTCGCGACCGCGCCAAAAGATTACAGTGACTTGGTTTCCTGTTTTTTACAATGCGGAACCAAGCATGCCGGGTGTGATTGCTTTGCACTCTCGCGAGAAATCTTGGAGCGATTTGATTTTGGAGATTGCTTTATCGGCAATGAGTGGTTTGACCGGTCGTTTATGATCAACATTGTTGCCCACGCCCGGCAGCCTCGTTACTTGGAAGATGTCCATCTGACTTTTCATTTGGGAGACGATCGTAGTTGGAGTAGGGAAGGCTATTCGGATCAAAATCTGTTTGCAATTTCAGAGCTGGAAGGGATCCTGCAACGCCTTGATACATCCCGCCTGCCGAAGCGCTCGCAGGCAATGCTTCGAGAATTTCCATTGGCGTTTGACCTGGGTCGCTGCAAGATCAGGGGAGAGAGTTTGGCGGAGAATATAAATCCACTCGCTTGGACGCACTCTCGAACTCATGGCAGTCGACTCAAAGAACAGTTTTCCAAATTCCTGCAGGGCGACGATTTACTCTCTCAGGATCTACCTGTCGCGAAAGCTTCTGCGGAATCTCGTTCTCAATGGTGGGTCGCGCTATGTAAACTATTAGACCTTTCACCTCGAAAACTCTTGCGGCGATTGCGTATTGATGTCAGGCAATAGCCTTTCTTGCGGTGGTCATGTCGAGCAAGTTCTCGCCAGTTCTACTGCACACTTTGTTGTAACGTTATTTCTGGAAGGCGATGATTACCTTGGGGGGTATTGATGCTAAGTCAATCATATAAGGTGAGGCGTCTCAAGTCGGCGCTGTGGAATCCAATTACGAACATCGCGAATCAACTGCGACGCAGTGCCGCAGAATGTGGAATCGGCCTGAGTCATAATGATCGCAAACTCATTCGCTTGCACAATAGCGCGAAAGGCAAACGTGTTTTCGTGATTGGAAATGGGCCCAGCCTTCGCGGAACAGACGTAGATAAATTGTGCGGGGAGATCTCGGTCGCATCGAATGGGATTTTTCTTCTCTTCGACAGCAAAAAATTCCGTCCTACCTATTACACGGTGGAGGATACACTCGTTGCCGAAGACCGCGCAACAGAAATTAACCAACTCAAGGGGCCGCTTAAGATCTTCCCCAAGGCTAACAGGAAGTGGATTCATCCAGCAGAGGATACTCTTTTTCTGGATTACATCCTACATTACCCTGAGTGTCCCGCAGATACACCAGATGACTCAGACTGTCATCCGATTTTTTCAACAAACTGCGCTTCCAAAGTGTACGCTGGTGGAACGGTTACCTATGTGAATCTACAGATTGCCTACTATCTCGGTGCGTCGGAAGTCTATTTGCTTGGCTTTGACCACCATTACAATAAGCCGTCTCAGCAAGACGAGCAAGAACGAAGTGTCATCATTTCGCGATCAGACGACGTTAATCATTTCGATCCGCGTTATTTTGGCGATGGCTATCGCTGGCACGACCCTCGTGTTAACCGCATGGCGCGGGCCTATGAGATGGCTAAGGTCGCATTCGAGGCAGACGGGCGAAAGATTTACAACGCAACCGCAGGCGGAAAGCTTGAAGTATTCGAACGCGTCGACTTTGACAGCCTGTTTTGATGCACTCTTCTCAACTGAATTGCCAGAAAAAACCGCTGTTGCCGTGACCGGGGTACTCATTTTAGGCATGCAAGAAAATCTATCCAAACGAGTGCAGACCGAAAAACAGGAATGGAGATTGCATCAACAGCGATCTAGCTCGGTGGCAGAACGCGCAAGTCTGTCGGTGGGGCTTGCCGGATCAATGACCGTGGAGCCTTTGGTTCCTTATCTTGGCAACGCGCTTGTGCGTTCCGGGCATGTCCCCTGTTTTTCGGTTGCGCCCTACAACCAGATATTCCAAACGTGCATCGGGTGGGAGCAGGCATTTGGCGTATCCGAGGATCCGCCATCCCTATCTACTATTTGCATCCTCTGGCGAATCGATGACCTAATGGCGGACGAGTTGTCCGCCTTCGTGCAAGGTGACGGCAACGCTCTTTCCAATGCGCTCCAGAAGTTGGACGACCTGGAAGCCGCTGTTCGCACGCTCCGGTCTACTTTTCCAGGACTTGTTGTCATATCCATTCCGCCGTTCCCGCAAAATACTGAAGTGGATATTCGCAGTCTTACTAATCCGCAAGGCGCCGGACTCTTTCATCGAACAATCCTTAGTGCATGGATTGACAAAGTTGCATCGTTAGAGCGAGTTTCGCTTCTGGACTTAGATGCGCTGCAGCGAGACTTTGGGCTTTCTGCGTGCCAAGATGCTCGCAAGTGGTCGTTATACCATCAGCCATATACCGAGGGATTTTGGCTTTTGATCGGCAGTGAACTGGACCGTATTTTGCAAGCCCTGACCACCGCGTCCAAGAAATGTATCGTCCTC
The DNA here is from genome assembly GCA_028289525.1 of Pirellulales bacterium. Lineage (GTDB taxonomy): Bacteria > Planctomycetota > Planctomycetia > Pirellulales > JAGQOS01 > JANQPJ01. Next base: position 20,130 of record JANQPJ010000377.1, on the reverse strand, counting down.
GACTGCGATAACACCCTGTGGGGAGGTATCATTGGCGAAGCAGGCGTGGAAGGAATTGACCTGGGGAACGCCTTTCCCGGTGCAGCGTTTCAGGCGTTCCAGAAACAAGTTCTCCTGCTTAAGAGCCAAGGTGTCTTAGTCGCATTGGCCAGCAAGAACAACGAGGAAGATGTCTGGGAGGTGTTCAAACGTCACGATGGCATGGTGTTGAACAGAGAGCATATTGCCGCTTCAAAAATCAACTGGGAGCCCAAGCCACAGAATATCCAGCAGATTGCCACCGAGCTCAATATCGGGTTGGACTCGCTTGTCTTTGTTGATGACAGCGACTTTGAAATCGAGCAGATGAAAGCTCAGTGTCCAGAAGTAGTCTGTCTACGAGTGCCCGACGATCCGGCTCACTTGCCAAGTCTCCTGAAAGTCAACCGGCATTTCGACCGGATGAATGTGACATCAGAAGATCGAAATCGAACTGAGATGTACAAGGCAGCCGTTGTACGTGAACAGGCAGCAAATGAGTTGATGTCAGAGACCGAGTTCCTAGCAAGTCTTGCTCTAAAAGCGACCATTGCACTTGCAGAAACACAGCACCTTGTACGGATTACGCAGTTGGTCAATAAGACGAATCAATTCAATTTGACCACTGTCCGGCGCACGGAAGATGAGATCGCCGCCCTCATGGAATCTGACCAATTTGCGGTGTTCTTCTTGAAGTCCGCAGACCGTTTTGGAGACTATGGGCTGGTTGGCGTTGGGATCGTCGAGATATCTGGCGAGCTTGCCTATCTGGATACCTTGCTGATGAGTTGTCGAGTCTTAGGTCGTGGGCTCGATACAGCATTTCTTTCTGGAATAGCCAGCAGCATCGGTGACAGAGGAGTTACTCATATTACGGGGCGATTTATACGCACACTAAAAAATGAACCGGTAGCAGGCTTCTTCGAGAGTCATGGGTTCAAGCAAGAAGACGATTTTTGGATAGCCTCGGTAGCCAAGCTTCCAAAATGTCCTGGCCACATCACAACGAACTCCGAGCAAGAAAGCTCCTAGACGGACCTCCGATTGAGAACTATGATTATGGACGATATGCATAATGTAGATGCTGACTGTTCTGACGTGTTTCCCCTCACCAGGCGCCTCACGTCATCTATTTTGGAAGCAAATCCAGTTCATCGCCGCTTTATGGATAATGCGATGGCTGCCAACCTCCCTTCCGAAAGGGAGCACTTGGAGCAATATCTCAGTTTCTGCGTATCACAAGGGCTCTCAATAGAATTCCTCGCCGAGTGTTATCTTGTGATCTTGGGAGATACGCTCCGGGAGCAGGTCTATTTTAAGAAACATGGCAATTACCGTTACCATTCATTTGCTCAGGTAGCTGACAGGGTCTATCACGACGAGACTTATATGTCTCGCTACATGTACGGCCTTGCGATCACTTCATTCCTGTGGCCCAATCACTTGCAGATGCTAAGGTTTTTCGACGAAGTGCTGCCTCACGACGCAGGCGGTAGCTACCTTGAAATCGGCCCTGGACACGGTTACTACTTAATGAAAGCGATGCAACAGTCTGCCTACAACGAGTTCATGGCGGTTGATATTAGCGAAACGAGCATCGAATTGACCCGTCAGTTGATTGAGCACTACAGCGGCAAGACGGAATGCGTCTTGCGACAAGAGGACTTTCTGGACAACAAATTCAAGGATGATTTCTTCAGTGCCGTTGTTATGGGCGAGGTTCTCGAACATGTTGAGGATCCTGGACGTTTCCTGCGAGAAATTCGTCGCGTTGCTGATGCCCAGGCATTCATCTATGTCACCACTTGCATCAATGCGCCTGCCGTCGATCATATTTTTTTGTTTAACAGTGTGGAACACCTGGAAGCCATGATCGTCGACGCGGGGCTGATTATCCGAGAGCGGTGTATATGTCCGTATGAAGGAAAAAGTATTGAAGAAAGTGTTGCTCTCAGACTCCCCGTGAATGTTGCGTACTCGCTCAGCCGAAAATGACACTTCTAGGCCTGGCATTTCATCATCTGGCTCTTGCTGTCAAGAAAGACCAGCATGCGCTGCGAATGTTGGAGGCGCTAGGCTATGCAAACGGCGAGCGTGTTTTTGACCCGCAGCAGAACGTTTATGTTCGATTGTGTACTTCATTGGCTTATCCAACGATTGAACTCGTTCAGCCAGCAGAAGACGGTCCTGGTCCATTGGACGGAATTCTAGCAAGGTCGAGTGAAGTGATTTATCATACCTGCTACGAAACACCGAACCTATTTCAGACGCTACGAGAAATCGATTCACTAGGGTTGCGATGTATTCCGCTTGGTGAACGCAAACCGGCTATCCTCTTTGGCGGTCGCCACGTTTCTTTTTACAAGATTTTCGGCTGGGGAATTGTTGAGTTGCTAGAGACGGAATGATCTCTGCCGTCCTGTTACCTATTGCTGTAGGAGAGTTACTAATGGAGGACAAGCTGATTATCTTATTTGCCCAAGTCTTAGGCGTAAGTCCCGAATCACTTTCGGACGCGACTGGCCCCGAGGACACCGACGAATGGGACAGCCTCAAGGCGATGGAACTCGTTTCAGCTATTGAGGAAGCTTTTGCCGTGGAATTGACGACTGCGGAAATCATGAAGATGCGAACTATCGGCATCGCGAGAGAGGTGATACGAGGGAAGGGCATTGATATTTAGGAAACGAGCAGGCTTGATAATTCTTTCGTGCTGGGCATTCAGGCAATACCAGCGGCTCTAGGAGGGTCAAGAAATTCGTATCCTAGCGACGAGACTCGATCGCAAGTGTGGCAGAGCACTGACTGCACAACAATCTCGATCCGCACCTGATTGCAGCCATTCCAGCCCATGCTAGATTTTCCAACCATTTGCTTTTTCGTTAATTTGCTGGTGATTCAAGCGCTGGTGCTTCCCTTGTATTATGCGATACGCGTCAGCAAGTGGCAGCAGGCGCTATTGGCAATTACCGGGATGGTGTCACTGGGGGTAATCACGCCACGATTACTGGTTTTCTATGTGCCTTTTTGGTTGTTCGTAGCCTTGCTGCATCGAGTCACCTGTTGGTGCAGGGGAACGCGAATAGCAAGAGTTGTCTTTGTCTTGTCACTTGTCGCTCTGCTAGTTCCCCTAGTTGCATGGAAGCTATTGCCCGTTCATTTTGTCAATCTTTTCAACTTGCTTACTCATCACTTTCTCTGGACTTACTGTCGCCCTTTGGGAGTGATTGACTCGATTAAAGACTATCTTCTTCCCCTCGGGCTTTCCTTTGCTACATTTCGCGCTCTGGACCTATTGATTCAAACCTATGTGGATGCCATCCCACGTCAAACGATCAGTCGGATTCTGGCTTATGGCTTTTTCGCCCCGGTTCAGATTGTTGGGCCACTTGTCGAGTTTCGTGAATTGGGCGACTCCGGTAACGCTGCTCGTCGCTTCCGGCTAGATGAATTTGTCAGTGGTGCTGGACTGGTCTTCATCGGCCTTACCAAGGTCTATGTATTGGCATTTCCGCTACGGTCGAGTCGCGAAATTTTTACGTATGCGGATGTTAACCCGACGCTTACGGTCTGGCTTCATCTGATTCTCTTTACTTGGTATTTCTATCTTAACTTTGCTGGATTCACCGACATCGCTGTCGGTGCAGCTCGGCTGTTCGGTTATAGAGTCCAAGGCAATTTTAATCGCCCCTATTTTCGCTCAAACATCCAACTGTTTTGGGCAAACTGGCATATGAGTCTGACGCGATGGGCACAGCGGAATGTTTTTGTTCCCGTTGGGGGCTATCGAAAGCGCACGCAGACTCGTGCTATTTTCGCGACCATGATGACAATCGCACTTTGGCACGATATCAGCATTCCGTTAGCGTTGTTTGGTTTGATACACGCAACAGCGCTCTATGCGAATCGGCTCTGGCAAGACCATCCCGCCGCGAAGCGGAAGGCTCCTTCTCGGTTCAACACCATCGCCGCGGCCTGCGCTACACAACTATTTGTTACTCTGACGTTTCCTCTGCTTGCACTCCCCATGGAAGCGATCCCCATGTTCTATGGAAGACTGATCGGACTAGAATATGCTGGATAAGCTCAATCACAGATTGAAATCCCTTTTCACTCAGTCTGGTGTGGGGGTCGCCTGTACCTGGGTTTCCGTGCTACGCATAGCGGTATGGGTCGGAGTTTTCATGGTGATAGGGCAACACTGGCTCAGCCAAAAGCTGACTGCTACCACGACAACGCGAGCAGACAGATTCTTTGACATGCAATTACCATTTGGCGACCCTATGGTCTTTCGGTCAGGCCCAGCGGCATCTGGCGATATGCGTCTGGCCTGGATCTCTGGATCCGATGCACAGGTGCTACCTCTCGACAAAGGTGATTTCGATCTCTTGCCACTCCGAGTAAGGCGCGCGATGCCGCCCGAGCAGCGCCGCATTGACATACTTGGTTACGTTCTGGAGTCTCAACGCATTACTGAAAGTCTACATTGCGTACGCAATGCACTAGCCAACGATGCTGATTTCGTAGTGCTTTCAATCCACCCATATTGGTCTTTTGATGTGAGAACTCCACTGGTGAGGAACTATATGGTAGCATCGGCGATCGCCAGCAATTGGAGCTATCCACGCACCCTCTTGCCGCTGCTATTCGTTTCGGAACCGAGGGATTGGGTTAGAGCGATTTTTACACCATCGTTTCTTGCCCTACAGATTCAACCTGAATTCAACGAACTGCTGACAGGCCAACTCGACCAAGTCTTCGCAATCAACCGGACAAAAGGGCGGCTAGCACGCAAGTTGCACGAGCATCGCCTTGTCTACTACCCGTCGAGACACGCATATACCTACTGGATCCTGAGTGGTGTGTATGAGAGATATACAAAGTACTTGCCTGCTTGGATGATTTCCTATGCTTCTCATCGCGATGCAGCCAAGATGACGAATGCGCCTTACAACGAGCTGATGCTGAATTCGATCATTACAGCTCTCACGCATTCGAACGCCGCTGCTTTCCTATATATCACGCCATTGTCCGATACGGAATTGGCCAAGCCTGGAATCTCTGAGCTTGTTGCTCGGCGAGCAAAATATCTGGAAGATCGGGTGAAATCGCTAGACATCAATCATCGAATCGATGTTCTAGGTGAGTTTCCGGACACTTGGCGCGATGAGTTGAAATTTCTGATTAATCGAGACGGCCAGGAAGACTACGCACATTTGGCAGACCGCGAGCACGTCGGCGATGCTACGGGGCAGCTTCCCAATTTCATGGCCCATCGTATCCTTAAAAAATTAGCTGATGTAAGGAAACGCCATGCGAATTAAAGTCTTGCGATATGTCACCGAGGCTCTGGTTGGCCTAGCGGTGGCGTTTGTCCTCACCATCTCGATTGTTGCCAGCTATGAAAAGGTAACGTTTGTCTATCAAGGTTTCTAGAGCCAGCTTCCAGGCACGCTGGATGTAATTGCTTTGCTCTCTTGCGAGAAACCTTGAAGCGAGTTGATCGTGGAGATTGATTTGTCGGTAAAATAAGTGGTTTGGTCTGATCGTTGTAAGTTCAGAGAGAAGAGTTAGGCGAAGATGTAAATCCACTCGCTTGGCCGCACTCTCGAACCCATGGCAGTCGGCTCAAAGAACAGTTTTCTAGATTCCTGCAGGGCAGCGGTTTGCTCTCTCAGAATTTACCGCGAGATCAAATGGAGAGAAATTCAAGATGGGAAAGCGGCCCGCTCAAGGGAATGTAGTAACGAGATTCATGTATGCGATACAACGTCGCATTACGAGACGAATGCAAACCATTCTGGATGCAGTGGTATCTGCTGTCGCAGAAAGTCAACTTCGGGCGTTAGAACGTCCTAGTTACAAAAAATTGCACAGTCGAGAGGTTACCAACCGTCGATGGATTGCGATGATGGCCGAGCGCGACCGCCGAGCCGCCACCACGACTTATGACTTCATTGACGAACATTTAAGAGACGCCACGTATTGCCTAGTCGCGAGGAGCGCTTGGAAGTCGTTGAGTGTTGAAGTTCCCGAAGGGGCGGTATTGCAGTTCGGCGTTTATACAGGCAGCTCGATTAACGCATTGGCCAGGATTTTTCCTACAAGGAAAATTCATGGATTCGATTCCTTTGAAGGTTTGCCAAGTGACTGGTCATACGTTCCTAAGGGAACATTCGATCTCAAAGGCGAGTTACCCAGCGTTCACGACAACGTCATCCTTTACAAAGGATGGTTTGATGACACACTGCCACAGTGGTTAGAAAACAACGATGAAAAAATCGCATTTCTCGACGTTGACTGTGACATATACGAATCGGCTTCTTGCGTATTAAGGCTCCTGCGAGACCGGATTCAGGTGGGGACAATCATCCATTTTGACGAGCTTATTGGGTATTATGGCTGGCAAGAACATGAGTATAAAGCGCTGCAGGAGTTCTTGGCTGAAACCGGCTATTCCGTGGAATACACGCACTATGGTTTAACCCATGTGTGTTGCAGAGTTGTCTCGAAAACCGAGGATGAATGATAGCGATTGAAGGTCGACGGCTTGTAATTTGGCGACAAAATTTTTGTTGATGAGTTTTCTCTCGAACTAAACAGCATGGATATTACAGTCGCAATTTGTACGTGGAATCGAGCCAGCCTACTCGATCAAACTCTGGCGCGCATGGGCGAAATGCACATTCCCCAGGGCATCGAGTGGGAGCTTCTGGTTGTGGACAACAATTGCACCGACCATACCCAAGAGGTAGTCAAGCAGCACACAGAGCGGTTGCCGCTACGTGGGTTGCAGGAAACGAAGCAAGGTCTTTCAAACGCAAGAAACTGCGCAGTCGACTCTGCTTGTGGCGAACTCTTGGTCTGGACAGATGATGACATCCAGGTCGACCTGGGCTGGTTGGCGGCTTATGCCCGAGGAATGCAAGAGGAGCCGGAGGCCTCTTTTTTCGGAGGGCCGATCATCCCCTGGTTTCCCAACACTCCGCCCGGCTGGTTTCTCAAGATCCTGCCTCGAGTGGCGACCGCCTATGGAATGCGAGATTTTGGCGAGCAGACCATGGCTTATACCGACAAAAAATGTCCCTTTGGCGGAAACTACGCGATTCGTACTGCCGTGCAACGCCGGTATCGGTATGACCCGAATCTAGGCGTCAAAGGAGGCGGCCGGTTGGGCGGCGAGGAAACGGCCGTTGCGCGGCAGATGTTGGCCGATGGTCTGCACGGCCAGTATTTGCCAGACGCCCAAGTCAAGCATTACGTTCCGGTTGAGCACCAGACGTTAAAATTTCTCCGACGCCATTATTATTGCCAGGGGGTTGTGCTAAGCAAATACCACAAGCGTCCGAATTCGGCGACGCTATTTGGCCATCCCCGTTGGCTATGGCGGGCATGGCTGGAATCGGAGTTGAAGTATCGTCTTGGGCGACTGACCGCTAGCCCTGAAGTGTGGATCGAGCATCTCATCAGCGCTAGCAAATTACGAGGAGAACTGTCGGTCGGCAAAGAAGAAATTGCTTAGCAATTTCAGGCGATTCACTCGCCGTCCTGAACCTTATCCGACGCCAGCTAACAATTTTTGCTGAAGTTCAACATTGGTGTAACTGTAAATCAAATTCCTTCCAACTCGATTTCTCCTTATACGCATCATGTCGAATCGGCACCGGACGAATCGTCAACGCTACGTCTGGTAACGAACGTTCGGCACCAGGCGCAGAACACCTATTTGGAGTTGTTCTATCAGGCACTCACTGAGCATGGCGTGGTGCACGTTGGGCAGTGGGAGGCGCAGCCCCGTTGGCTGGCCGAACATGCCGATTCGATCGATGCGGTGCATTTTCATTGGCCAGAAACCGATTGGCGCGGCAAACATTGGTTCGTTCGAAGGCTTGCCTTCTATCCTCGTCTGCGCGCTTTGCGTAGAAGACTGGAGAGCTGGGATCAGCGCCGACAAGTGGCTCGTTGGTGCCGTCAGGTGGCAGAAATTAAGCAACGTGGTCTGCTAGTGGTGTGGACGGTGCATAACTTAGAACCTCATGAAACACCACGGCCCACGGATTTCGAGGCCTACCGCTATCTGGCCGAATCGGCCGATCTGGTCATTTGTCATGCTGAAACGACGCGTCTTCAGTTTCTAGAGCGATATCCTACGTCGGCCGACGTGGTGGTGATGCCTCATGGCAACTATGCCGATACATTTCCTGCTGCTCGGCCTCCGGAGACGGTACGAGAGGAGTTGGGGCTGCGATCCGACCTACCAGTGGTGGCATGCTTGGGGCAAATTCGACCCTACAAAGGGGTTGATCTTTTGTGTTCGGCCGTTGCGCGGCTCGAAGGTCAGGTGCAACTGCTGGTGGGCGGCATGCACACGAAGGTTGAGCGCGATTGGTTGCGAGCCCAAGTTCAGGCAGTCCCTGGTAGCGTGTTGGTCGATCGCGCGCTTTCCCAGCAAGAGTATGCCGATTTCGCGGCTGCGGCGGATATCATCGCGCTGCCCTATCGGCGAGTGACTGGAAGCGGGGCGCTATTAGCGGCATTAACGCTCGGGCGAGGCGTGGTGGCCGCGAACCTGCCTTATTTTCAAGAAATCCTGGCCGAGAACCCTAGTGCAGGCGTGCTGTTTGAGCCAGAAAACGTTGCTGCTCTGGCCGAGGCGATTCAGGATTATCTTCAGATTCCGGCGCCTCAACGCGAGACGGCCGCCTTGGAGTTGGCCCAACAGTTTGATTGGTTCAAAGTAACTCAACCAGTGGCGACACGCTTGTTGACGCTGCATCGTTCTAGGCTTGCTGAGTAGGTATGCAAAACCAAAGGTTCAGCCATTCCAAACTGCTTGGATTGTGTCGGGAGCAGCGGTCGGTGACCGCTCGCGAAACGTTGGTTTTCATTTGGTTCCGTGAAAACAGATTCTTTTTCGATATTGGTTTTTGGAACCTTCGAGGTTGGAAGTAACTGCAACCGGTGGCAAAAACTCTTCTCAGCCCTAAAACGAAACGTCGCTTAGTGCGGCCATTCAAGCATGCCGGTCTGCGGATGTGGAGTCGGATGGTGTCGCCCAACTACGATCCGCGACGCACGATTCTGATTGCCAGCAGCGGGCGAGGCGGTTCGACGTGGCTGGCCGAAATTGTCGGGACGTTGCCTGGCTATCCGATGGTTTGGGAGCCGCTGCATCGTGCCCACAATCCAGCCTGCGAGCGGCACGGCTTTGACTGGCATACCTATGTACCTCCTGGTCGCGATGAACCGCTCAAGTTGGCGTACATCGAACGCCTGGTGACAGGACGCGACTTAGGAGTTCCGGTCGTTGACAACGAGCATTTTGTGATCGGACAGTATTTGAGATTTCGAGGGCTATTGATCAAGGTCTGTCGCGCCAATCTGATGTTGGGCTGGATGCTTGAACATTTTCCCATGCGAACGGTGCTGATGATCCGGCATCCGTGTGCGGTGGTGCTCTCCCAGATGCGTCACAAGTCGTGGCGTCAGGTCGATGTCGGTACCCATCCTTTGCCGGCGGGGATTGAGCGAGAATTTCCTCATCTGCCGGACATCTACGCACGTATTCGCCATCGGGAAGAGGCCTTTGCCTTTCTGTGGGCACTGCAGACGATGGTTCCCATGATTCAGGCTCGAGACCGGTTGTTGCTCACCTCGTATGAGCGTCTGGTGACTGAACGGGAAGCAGAGGTTGATCGGATTTTTGAGTATCTCGACGAGCCTGTGCCGGCGCGCGCTTACCAGCAGTTGGGCGTGCCGAGCAAGACCACCCAGGGAGGCTCGAACGTTGCGTCGGGAAAAGATCCGCTGCGGTTTTGGAAAGAGTCGCTCTCGACCGTCCAAGTCGAGCGTATTCTTGGCATCGTCCGCGAGGTCGGCGTCGACTGCTACTCGGACGATCTCTTGCCGACAGGCGACCTGATCGGCTAAACAAGATTGATACGCGCTTGATTCACTTACCACGAGTGGTCTGTCTCAAAATAAGCTAAATGAAAAATACAAGCACGACGCGCGAGCGAATGGGTGCCGCGCGTTTGACCGTGAAATCCAGTATTCACTCGCTAGCGCTTCGTGCTTGTATTCTGCCACTCAACGCCTTTGGGGACAAAGCCTATTCTTTGTTGCCAACCCGAACGAACGAAGTTTCCAGACAGTGAGCGAAGGCCCTAGCCAGCGAAATCCAGCGTTATTCGATCTGTCGATTGCCATCTGCACGCATAACCGATCAGAGCAGCTGGGGAAGGCCTTGGAGTCGCTGGCGTCACAAGACTTGAGCGGGCTGGAGGGCTTGAATTGGGAAGTGTTAGTCGTTGATAACAATTCGAACGACAACACAGCCCAGGTAGTAGAGTCGTTTGGTGATCGCTTGGCCGTTCGTTATCTGTTCGAGCCACAACAAGGCAATGGATTCGCTCGGAATCGTGCGATCGACGAGTTCGGGTCTGAGTTATTGGTGTTTATAGACGACGATGTGCTGCTGCCTGACGACTGGCTGAGCCAGATGTGGGCGGCTGTCGAGCGATGGCCAGAGGGCGAGGTGTTTCAAGGGCCGGTTGAACCTCAATTCAACACTCCGATTCCCAAGTGGCTGTCGTTGGATCGCGCCATCAAAGTGCGTGCTCCGTTGCCAGAGGTCGACCTGGGGGACGAGGAGCGTATGCTTTCGCAAGCATTCATTACGACCGCCAATTGTGCGATTCGGCGTCGAGCGATCGACCGCGCAGGCCGTTTTCGCACAGACGTGGGCCCCGGCAGCGGCGACATCACCGTAGGCACCGATGCAGCATATATCGTACAGTTGTTGGAAGCCGAGGTAAAAACGGTTTATGTGCCTACCGCGCCGGTGATTCATCCGGTCGATCCGCGGCGGCTTTCGATTACGTATTTTCGTCGCTGGAACCGGAACATGGGTAGGAATCGGCTGCGTCGGGCGCGGGCGTTCAAGAACCGCCGCTTGCCAGGCGGAGTTCCAAATCACGCGCCTCGTGAGTATGTTGAATGTCGTTTGAAACAATGGTGCTGCCGTTTACGCGGCGAGCGGGGATTGAGTCTCCAGTATCGCTGTCGGGCATGGAAACTGGAGGGCATGATGTACGAAGGTTGGGTCGCTCGTTGGCGCAAGGCTGGTAAATCGACTTCGTGCCTGTAAGTGCTTTTTAAAAAACGCCTAGTATCAAGGAGTCCACTCATTCCGTCTGCTTTTTCAATTCCCAAACGTCTGGTTCGCCAGGCCATTCATGCGCGACTCAAGTATCTGCCATTTGGGCGGAGCGAAGCCGGTTTCTGGTCTCGGGCTTTCACGAAGTATCCTTCGCTCTTTCGTGGCTTTGGGCACGATATTCAAAAAACAGTTGAAGCGTTTCCCGGCCTGCGGATGGAGTTGGGAATTCGCGATCGGGTGCAGAAGACGATTGTGGTCGACGGGCATTGGGATCCACAAACCGCCATCACGCTGCAAGCCTTGCTACGCTCGGGAGACACGATGTTCGACGTGGGCGCGAATATCGGTTATTTTTCGATGTTGGCCTCGACACTCGTAGGGCCTGAAGGGCGAATCTTTGCTTTCGAACCGTCGTTGCGAGCGCTGACCAAATTAGTGCGCCATCTGGAAATGAATCAAGTTCGCAACGTGGTGGTGTGCAGCCTGGGGTTGGCCGATCAGCCAGCCTTGCTATCGCTCTACCGTGCATCGGCCAGCAATATTGGCATGACCTCGCTCGGCGCTTCCGATATCAGCCAGGGAGATGTTGAGACGATTTTAACGCATCGACTAGACGACTTTTTTGCCGGGCTCGACGCGGTCCCGCGTGTCGTCAAGCTCGATGTGGAAGGGGCCGAGTTGTTGGCCCTGCGGGGGATGGAGAAAATGTTGCGCGATGCTGCACCCTATGTCCTCTGCGAAGTGATTGACGAATATTTGGCCAAGCTCGACTGCACGTCGGCCGAGATGTACGCCTTGATGGACGCGTTGGGCTATCGAGCCTACATCCCCGCCGGCCAGCCAGGCAGCGGGCGCTGGGCCTTGCTCGACGATTGGAGTCGGCGCGCCGGTGACGAAGATGTGTTGTTTGCTCATGCGGAGTTGCCGGCCGAATTGTTGGCCAATTGAGAAATGCCTGCCAGAAAACATAAAACTGGATCTCGGAAAAGAGCGTCAGATGGCGCGAGATAAAAGACCAGATCGCCCATTTCGTGTGCTGTTGGCCAATCCTTGGAGCACCTGCCATGGCGGCACCTCAATGGTGCTGCTGGAGTTTGCCACGCAACTAGACCGCGAGCGGTATGAGCCGATTGTCCTCTGCCCAGAGCCAGGGGCGCTGCCTGATCGACTGCGCGAGTTAGGCATTCCGCACCTTGTGCACTCGATGACCGGTTTGACCAAAGAGAGGCCGTTGCGCTTTATTGCTGATACGCTCTGGTATTGCCGATATCTGCGCCGTGAGCGCATTGACTTGGTCCATCTGAATGGCCCCAAATGGCGATCGAGCGTGGCCTCTGCAGCTCATCTCACTCAGGTGCCATTGGTCGTCCACGTGCACAATCCGCTCAAACATGGTCATCGCAATTTTTCGTTGCGGTATGCCGAGCGTATTTTGCCAGTGTCGAACGCCGTCGGGGCAACGCTCTACAACGATCCAAGCTATCGAGCCAAAACCCAGACGCTCTACAATGGCGTGGAACTGGAGCGTTTCGCGACCGAAGGCGACGATCATCGGGCCGAACTGAAGGCTGAGGATCGGCCAGTGATCGGTTTCGTGGGGCAGTTGGTGCCTCGCAAGGGATTGACGACGTTGATCAATGCGATGCCGAAGGTGATTCAGCGTCACCCACAGGCTCTGCTGGCAGTGGTAGGGTGCGCGCCGCCAGGCGACGATCGCTATGAGCAGGAATGTCGGTCATTGGTCGAACAGCACCGCCTGGAGCAGCATGCCAAGTTCATGGGATTTCGCCGTGATGTGGAACGCTGGATGCGGACGTTTGATTTGTTTGTGTTGCCTACTCGATCAGAGCCGTTTGGTAAGGTGATTATCGAGGCGATGGTTTCTGGCTGCGCAGTGGTGGCATCTCGCGTGGGAGGAATTCCAGAAATCATTGGTACTCCCAGCGTGGGAACACTGATCCCGCCTGACGACCCCGAGGCGGTCGCTGCCGCGATTACCGCTTATTTGGACGACCCCGAGCGCCGTCATATCACAGCCCAAGCAGGCAACCAACATGCCCGAAGTCATTTCAGCATGGAAGCGATGATCTCGCAGCTTGAGAGCATCTACGCCGAGTTGCTAGGAGTCTCGTCGGCACAGCCAGTCAGTACCGCACGTTAAATGTCAAAACCTAGCGAAACCATCCGTGTTGCCTATATCGTCCACACATTCCACGTGGGTGGTTTGGAACGCTGTATTGCTCGCTTGGCGAACCATCTGGATCGTGAGCGTTTTTTGCCTTTCATTATTTGCCTGGGCAAAAACAGTGACGCTGCCGATTGGATTCGATACGATGATGTAAAGATCATTGAACTGAATAAGCAGCCTGGTAATGATCCTCGCGTGATCGGCAAGTTTGCTCGCCAATTGCGCAAGCACAAGATTCAGGTAGTTCATTCGCACAATTGGGGAACCTTGCTCGAGACGTCGCTGGCCAGACGCTTGGCAGGCGTGCCGTGTCACGTTCATGCGGAACGAGGGATGGAGTTGGCGGACTTGCAGTTGCGCGGCCTGCGTCCGCGGCTGCGTGGGATGGCCATGCGTTGGGCGCTCAATCGGGCCGATGCGGTGGTGGCGGTAGCCCAGGCTGTGCGCGAGCACATGCTGCGCCGCTGTGGACCGTTGCGAAACGAAATTCAAGTGATTCCCAATGGAGTCGATGTGCCTGAGTTGACGGTTACTAGCCCCGCGCGTGAAACACTGCGAAGTGCGTGGAATATTCCGGACGACGCTTTTGTCTTTGGGAGTGTGGGGCGATTGGCGCCGGTCAAAGATTTTGGCATGGCGATCGACGCGATAGGCCGCTTGGCGGCCCAAGGGCTGCCGGCCCATTTCGTGTTAGTCGGCTCGGGCCCTGAAGGCCAACGATTGGCCCAACAAGTAGCCGAGGCCAATCTCGATGCATATGTTCATTTCGTCGGCCCTCAAGTGGATGTGGCGGCGTGGTTGGCGGTGATGGATGCCTATGTGAACGTCAGCTTGAATGAGGGGATGAGCCAGTCGGTGCTAGAAGCAATGGCGTTTGGATTGCCGGTTTTGGTAACTGATGTGGGCGACAGCCAGCTGATCGTAGGCGGAGAGCCTGCCTGTGGCGTGGTGGTTCAGCCTGGCTCACTCGATTCCGTGACGAAAGGGTTTGTGCAGTTGCGAACGGATGCCGCGTGGTGTCACGAGTTGCGTGAGCGCGCATTGCATCGTTTCGCCGAACGTTATCGCATCTCGACGATGGTCGAGACGTATGAAGATTTATATGCTGACCAATTAGGAGCCGGGGTCTACGGTTCAAGGCCAGCAGCAGTTTCTGGTGAGTCCAAGACTCTAAGATAGAGAAGGCCGCATTGTGAGTCTTACGGCGCTTGTCTGGCTGGTGATGTTTTTTGGTTTTGCGATCGCGGCGTTTACACTACGCCCGATCTATAGCATGCCGGTCTATTTTATGTCGTTTTGGTCACACCCAGCCTGGTGGTGGTGGGGACGGCAGGCGGGACTGACGTACTATCGTTGGGCATTTTATGGAGGGCTGGTGGCTCTCTTTGCGACCATGCTCGCCGGCGCTTATCCGTTCAAAGAGTCGGATAAACTGCGCAAAAAGGCTTTGTTTTGGGTTGTGCTTGCGCTGATCAATGTGCTTTTTGTTCACTTTGTATTAGCGCCTCAAGCGCCTTTGCTCCGCCATGCCTTTAAGCCGTTTAAGTTGTATTTAAAGTTTGCCTTGCTGTTTTCAATTATGGTTGCGGTGATTCGTTCGCGTCGCGATTTTATGCTCGTTTGTATGACCCTTACGTTGGGAGCATCGTATTGGGGGTACGAAATCTATGTGAATGATCGAGGGACGATGCGCGCCGGGCGTCTGGAGGGCTTGGGAGGGCCCGGGGCAACCGACGCCAATCATATGGCCTCGGCCATCGTGACGGTCTTGCCGCTGGTTGGAGGCCTCCTATTTACAGACGGAATCATTCGTAAAGTGGTTGTGGCGATGGCATCGGCGCTGATCGTCAATAACATCTTGCTATGCAACAGTCGCGGAGCTTTTCTCAGCGTCATCTTCTCAGGATTTGTGTTGGTTTCGACGGCTCGAGGGAAATTGCGCAAAAAAGCCTTTTTAGGAGTGATACTAGGGGGAACGTGCGCCTTCATGCTGATGGGAGATCCCGAAATCCTGGAGCGTTTTTTGAGCACATTTGTCAGTGGCGAAGAACGCGATGGGGCCGCTACTTCACGTTTGCTGTTTTGGCAAGCCGGTTTCAAGATGCTAAAAGATTACCCCTTTGGGGCCGGTGGAGATGGTTTTAAGCGTGCTGGTGGAAAGTACATGGATACTTCGCTGTTGGGCGCGAACCGATCGGTTCACAATGGGTATATCAATGAAGCTTGCGAATGGGGCTACCAAGGATTAGTACTTCATCTGATGTTTATCTTCTGGTGTTGTTTGGCTTGTTATCGAACGATGGACTACCAGCGGCAGCCAGGTGGTGATGAAGCGATGGCCTTCTTTGGTTCATGCACACTCGCCGCCATGGGCGGTTGGCTCGGAACATGTTTCTTCGGAGATTATATGGACAATGAATGGGGCTGGTGGGTGTGCGCGCTTTGCCTGGCCTATTCTCGCAACTATGGTCCACCTAACGAGAATCGCAAACCTAAGTGGTACGACCGTCTGGGCTCCAACGGCAACCAAACACTTGAGCACTCTTTGGAAACTGCTCGTTAACGACGAGGAAATAAACCGACCACCATGTGTGGCATTTGTGGCATTTTTGATCCTGGAGCAGAAGCCCCGGTCGACCGATTGCTGGTCGAGCGGATGTGCGGCCAGATCGTCCATCGTGGCCCAGACGAACAGGGGATCCATTGTGCGCCAGGCCTGGGCCTGGGGATGCGACGCTTAAGCATTATTGATCTGAATACCGGTTCGCAACCAGTGTTCAATGAAGACCACTCGATCTGCACGGTTCACAACGGCGAAATTTACAACTTCGACCAGCTACGCCAACAACTGCAAGCACAAGGCCATCAGTTTGCAACCGCCTCGGACACAGAAGTTGTCGTCCATTTGTATGAACAGTATGGCATCGACTTCGTGAACCATTTAAACGGGATGTTCGCGACCGCCGTTTGGGATGCCAAGAGACGTCGCTTAGTACTGGTGCGCGACCGCATGGGTCAAAAGCCACTGTACTACTGTAAAACTCCCCAAGGAGTCGTGTTTGGTTCGGAACTGAAGTGCTTGCTCGCCAGCGGCCGCGTGCCGGTCCGGTTGAATCGCGAGGCGGTTTGCCATTTCTTCACGCTCGGATACATCCCCAATCCACTCACGATTTATGAAAACGTATGGCAGTTGCCGCCAGGCGGGCGGCTAGTGATCGAAGGCAAGCAACTCCGGCAGGATCAGTATTGGACGATACCAACCGACGTGGACCATCGCGTGAACGAGCACGAAGCGGCCGAACGGCTTACCGAGTTGTTGACCGATGCCGTGCGGATGCGGATGGTTAGCGACGTGCCGTTAGGGGCCTTTTTGAGCGGCGGGCTCGATTCCAGCATCATCGTTGCGCTGATGGCTCAGCAGAGCGCCACGCCGGTCAAGACGTTTCATATCGACTTTGGCGATCCTAGCCTGAGCGAGCAGCGGTATGCTCGAGCGGTTTCGCAACGCTATGGCACCGACCATCACGAATTAGTCGTGGAAGCTTCGGCTGCTGCAATTCTTGACCAGTTGGTCGACCATTTTGATGAACCGTTTGGCGATGCCTCGGCCATTCCGACCTACTATGTGTCCCAGCTCACGCGTCAGCATGTGACGGTCGCCTTGGCCGGCGATGGCGGCGATGAGAGTTTTGGCGGCTATAACCGGTATCGCGAGATTATGGCTCGGCCGGCTTGGGGTAGTGCGGTGCGGGCTGGGGCGGGAGCCGTGGGGGCGGCGGTCCACCGGTTGTTGCCACGTTCCGCGCCGGGAAGACGCTATTTTCGTAGTTTGGGGATGGGAGCCCATGAGTTCTTCGCGGTAGGAACGGCCGAACTCGAAACTCGAGAGCTATTGCATCCCGACTTTATCGCTGGCATTCCTCAGGGCGTGACTTACGCCCGGTTGCGAAGTCCCTTGGCCGGGGCCGATCAAAGCGATCCGTTGGCGCCGTTCAGCGCGCTCGACCTGCATCATTATCTCCCAGACGATATTTTGACGAAGGTTGATCGCATGAGCATGGCTCACTCGCTGGAGTTGCGCGCTCCGTTGCTCGATTACCGCATCATCGAATTTGCCGCGAGCCTGCCCCACACGATGAAAATTCGCGACGGCCAAACCAAATATCTTTTGAAGCAAGCATTTGCCAATCGGTTGCCGCCGGAGGTGTTGGAGCAACGCAAACGCGGCTTCTCGCCGCCGGTTCAGGAGTGGCTGCGCAACGAACTGCGTGACGACCTGGAAGCCGCCTTGCACGATCCCGACATCGAAGCCGCTGGGATTTTCCAGCTCGACGAGATGCGTTCTCTGGCCGAAGAGCACTTTTCTCGGCGTCGCGGACGGCGATCACAGCTTTGGCGCTACTTGTTCTTTGCCCGTTGGTGGCACCGGCACCGAAACCAACTTATTAGCGACCAGTCCACGACGGATCGACCTGCCCATGCCCTCCGGTGATACACAAGACCGGCTGACGAGCAAGATCTCGCGCGACATGATTGATGGACACCCGGTCTATGTCAAACAGTATGTTGATGGCGGCTGGGGACATGATCTTCAGTTCATGCGCGATCAGGCCGCTGCCGAAGTCAACATCATGGCCCAAATCGGAGCATTGGTCGGCGAGTCACGAAGACTAGGACGCATGCGGATTGTCGAGGCCAGTCCAGAACAGGCAAGGCTAGTAACGGCCGAGGTGCCGGGAACGTTGCTGCAAGAGTTACTAATCACCGCTGGCCTACGTGCCCGGCGTGGCGCGTGTGTGCGAGCATTGGTTCTCGCCGGGCGTTGGCAGCGGATGTTACATCGTATCGAAACCCATAGCCATGTGCCGGTCACGCTGCCCACCGAGCCGGAAGACCCGATCGAATATCTCGACGTGCGACTGAAAACATTACGGCAAATCGGTTCCTCTTGGCCGACGGCAACCGAACGCGAGCAGACGCTTGCCTGGTTCAAACGCCAGCTAGATGCGTCGACTCCAGAGCAGCGCGAGCGTCGCTGGAGCCATGGCGACTACGGACCAACGAATCTGATCTGGGATGGCTTCGCGCTGACTCCGATCGATTTTGCCACGTGCAGTCTGGACTTATCCTGGGTGGATATTACCTATCTCACACACCGTCTTGAAATGCTCGATTTGCAATTCCCCTGGCGCCGTTACCCAGTTCGCCTGTGGCAAGCAGCCTGCCTGCGCGGTTTCGGAGTGGACAACATCTGGCAGCAGCCGATGTATCGGGCGATGAAGGTACGGCACTTGGTTTGTCGTCTGCAAACCTTGGTCTATTACAAACCGAACCGTTTGAAGCAACGGCTCCACGGCCAGTGGCTTTGCCATCATGTGCGCCGGCGAATTCAAAGGCTGATCAGTACGGCATGAACTGGCTACAAGTTTATCGCAAATTACGGCGCATGCCGGCCCACGAAATCCAAGGTCGGGTGGCTGAACGCTTGCGCCTCCGCCGCGAGCGTCGCGACTACCAGCGCCGGCAGTCTGGCCAATCAGTTCCAGTGGATCGTCTGCATGAAGTGTCGTTACTAGAAAACACCGCTTCGCTCTTGCCAGGCACAACGGTTCAGCAGTTCGACGACTTTCAAAACCGCTGGCCAATGGTCTACCAGCATACGGCCGAAGCAGCCTGTACGGCGGCTGAACAGATCCTGCGAGGCGAGCATCGGTTGTTAGGCCATCCTGTCGATTTGGCCGAGCCAGCAAAAATCGATTGGCACCGCGACCCACGTAGCGACTACCGTTGGCCGAGCGCGTTTCACGCCGATGTGCCGATCTATGAACTGCCAGATCCGGTCGATGTGAAATACGTTTGGGAATTGAGCCGGCACCAATATCTGGTCACGTTGATGCGGGCATGGCGATTTTCAGGCGAAGCACGTTATCCGCAGTTGGTGCGCCAGACGATTCTCGATTGGATCGAGGCCAATCCCGTGCTGGAAGGAGTCAACTGGACCAGTGCTCTGGAAGTGGCGGTGCGGGCAATTTCCTGGATCTGGTCGCTCGGGCTGTCGTCGCATTGGGACGGCTGGAAGGAAGCGGACGTCCAGCGCATTGCCGGCTCGTTGGTCGATCATGCCGAATACCTCGCACGCCACTTTTCATTCTATTCCAGCCCTTACAATCATCTTATCGGCGAAGCGGCCGGATTGTTGTTGATTGGGCAAGCGCTCGCAGGCCATCATCAGGCAGCCCCTTGGCAACAGATAGCTCGAACAGTCTTGGTGGAACATGGCCCACGCCAGTTCTATGCCGATGGATTTACGGTCGAGCAGGGCACTGGCTACCATTTCTTTACCTTGGGGTTTCTTGTTCAGGCGGCGCTCGCCGATCAAGAGTCCGGTGGTGTCGACCAGCGGTTGCAGGCATGTTTGCAAACCGCGTTTTTGGCAGGCCGCGCATTTCGCCAGGCTGACGGACGGTGGCCAGCCATAGGCGATGTCGATTCGGCCCGTTCGATTCCAGTCGAACCTGACGACTTTTGGAGTTTTGATGGCCTCGGATCTCTGGCAGCCGTGCATTACGATCTGCCTGAATGGAAAACCACCGACGTCGAGCCAGGCGAAGAACTGTACTGGTTGCTAGGGACCGCGGGGCTCGAACGCTGGGATGCCTTGCCTGAGACCGATGGATCGCCAGCGGCCGTGTTGCCAGACGCCGGCTATGCAATTGTCGTGGACGAGACAACCCGGGATTGGGTGTTGCTGGACGCCGGACCG
>JANQPJ010000355.1 GCA_028289525.1 Pirellulales bacterium | reverse complement strand
CGTCGGCTGGCCTGGCTGGCCGGTTTCGCAATCCAGGCCGCTGGGCACATCGACCGCCAGCCGACGGGCCGGCGCTCGATTTAGACACGCAATCGCCACATCCAGCGGCGGCCGAGGATTGCCCTGGGCGCCGGTGCCGAGCATGGCGTCGACCAACCAACCAGCGCCGGCGAGCAACTCCTCGAAACGCGGCAACTCATTGGCCAGATCGACCGCATCAATCGGCACCGCGGTCTTTCGCAAAATCGCTAGGTTGGTTGCCGCATCGCCTGCCAGCCGAGCCGGGTCGCTCAACAAGACCACACGCACAGGCACGCGCCGCAGGTCCAAATGCCGCGCAATCACCAAACCATCGCCAGCATTATTGCCGTGGCCACAACAAACAACCACTGAGCCAACAATACCCAACTGGCACAGCTTGTCGACCACTCCACGACCGGCGTTTTCCATCAACACCAGGCTCGACATCCCATAGTCGGTGACCGCTAGCCGATCAACCTGCCGGGTTTGCTCGCGAGTGAGGATAGGGATGTCAGGCAATTGCATTGAGCTAGCCGGTTCAGTCCTGTTAAACTAGGCTTGTCCCAAAACTCGTCGCCAAGCCATGTCGATTTAAAGCCTGAAGCACAAGCAAGGGAATTGGTTACTGGAAATGGAAAAACATCGCAAAAATTCCTTCGCTTGTGCTTCAGGCTTTATACGGTTTTGAAACAAAGCCTGATGGATGATGATCGTACTGCAATTCGATGCGTTTGAGGAGAGATGAAGCATGCCGCTCTACGAGTATCACTGTGGGACTTGCCGTGAAGACATCGAGATTCTGGTGCGGGGAGAAGAGCAGGTGGTTTGCCCCGATTGTGGCGGGCAAGATCTTGGGCGGCTGTTGAGCGCGCCGGCCGCCCATACGCGTGGTGGTGAACTGAACGTTTGTGAGCGCCCTGCCCCTGGGCCGTGTGGGATGGGCGGCTGTGGCCTCCCTGAGTGTGGGTAGCGCGGCTGCTATCTTCGCCTTCTTTGGCTTGCCCAAGGTGTCCCAAGGCAGAGGGCCTTCGTTTGGCGGCAAACCGTCTTTTGCAATCGCTCGCTCAAGGGTTTCGGCACATGTTGGGATTACCCCTAGTACACATGTTTTTATCGGGATTTTTCCTGGTGCGGTCGTCACATCTTTAGGGAAGTCGAAGGCCCCCCCTGCGGTTACTTGCTCAGGTGGGCTAATAAGTCGGTTTTCCGGCATTACCCCTGGTCAAATAGACTTGCCAGGTAAATACTTCATCGGACCTATCGTGGGATGAAGGCCTGTGGGTGGTGGAATACTCCTACTAGTGGAGGATGACGTTCGATTTTATGGGTAACTGTCCGGCGATGCGTTGCATCGCGGCTAGGGATTCCGAATCGGGCCAAATCAACTCCACTACTAAAATCAAAAGTCATCGTCCACACTAGAGCGTATTTCAAAACCAATCCAAGCACGACGCGAGGGGCGAGTGAATTCGCATATTTTTCGACCCTTGCTAGCGCTGCGGGCTTGTATTTGCATGAATAACACGGTTTTGAAATACGCTCTAGGCAGATTTCCCGTCTAATAGCCTATAAAAGCAGGCGACCTTAAACCGTTTGCGGTCATCGGTCATTTTTTTCAAATCGGTCTGCATTTCCATGCAAGCTTTCGCTTCTAACAGCCTATACCAATAGACAAGCTATATCGCCCAGGTGCAGATGTTTTGCTGCGCCGCGGTATACAAGCGTTCGGAACTTCAGATAAACGGGAGTTCATGCGTTAAGCGGCCGGGAGGCCAAAAAACGATATCCGGCCAGGTGGTGCCTGCTTAATCAGGTGCGGCTAGGCTGGTAGCAACGAGGTATCATTTTGTTTTTCAGGTAAAGTTAGGGATTGGGTTTTTGTAGGGTGTCAGTGGGTTTGTTTTTTAAGAACACTGCCAATAGATAGGCTACTAAAAATATAGCTTATCGTAGGAATTGATCATGCACGCGAATTCTGCTCACGACGACCTTCGAGCCCGCGAATTTATGCGGTTGTTCTCGAAGCACGAATCGCGAATTCGCGGCTATATCCTGGGCTTGGTGCCGCGTTGGCCAGACTGTGAAGAGATTTTGGCCGAAACCAACCTGAAGCTTTGGAGCCGGTTCGACCAGTTTGACCGGAGCAAAGATTTTGGCGTCTGGGCTCGGTCGATTGCTCACTACGAAGTGCTGACCTTTCGCAAAAAACAAGCGCGTCAAAAATTGGTTTACGACGACATGACCATCGAACTCTTGGCCGACGAGCAAGCAGCAGACCGCTGGGACGACCAGTCGCTCCAGCAGGCCTTGGTCACCTGCCTGCAACGGTTGAGGGCTGAAAGCCGAGAGCTCATCCGTCAGGTGTATGCTGGGGACGAGAAGACCAAAGAGGTGGCCGAGCGTCTCGGACGACCGGCGTCGAGCGTATACTCCCAAGTTTGCCGGATCCGCCATTCGCTGCACAAGTGCATCGAGCGGACATTGAGCAACGAGGAGGCCGGCCAATGACTCCAAACAAAAACCTTGAAAAATTCCAGGAATTCAAACGCCTGCATGACCTGATTCACGAAACACTTGACGATACGATTAGCCCGGCACGCGCAGCCGAATTACAGGCATTGCTGCAAAGCGATCGAGATGCTCGACGCCACTATTGGCAACTGATTCACGAAACCGTCATTCTCTCATCCTGGGCCAAGGGAAATTCCCTGGCGTCTGGAGAAGTCGAGGTGAATATCGAGACCGCTTCGACGGTCGACCTCGCCCCGCCAGCAGGCAGTTTGGGCCATTCGTTCATCGGCTCCGCCGTAAGCGTCGTAGCCCAGGCAATCGAGTGGCATCGTCATCCGGTCCGGTTTCTGACAACCATTGCGGTGCTTACCGGGTTGTTCCTCTCGGTTCTCTTGTTCTGGATATGGCCACGACAGGCGAGCAACCAGCAAACTGCCCGGCAGCAGGCAACGCACACCGGGCAACCGGCCTCAGTGGCCAAAATTATTAACACCCACCAAGTCCAAGAAGCATCTAGCAGCACTGCGGCGTTTGTGGGAGCCCATCTGCGGACAGGACAAACGCTCCGCCTAAAGTCGGGCTTGGTCGAGTTACGGTTCCAGAGCGGTGCCCGAGCGATCTTGCAAGGTCAGTCGACGTTGACGATCGAAGGCCCCAACAGCTCACGACTCGAGCACGGCAAGCTGGTGGCGCTGGTTCCGCCCGCGGCGGTCGGCTTTTCCGTCACCTCTCCCCAGGCCACCATCATCGACCTGGGCACTGAGTTTGGGATGGCTGTCACGGAGGCCGCCGTGGAAGTCGCCATGTTTGCCGGTCGTGTGAATGTCCAGGTGAACGACGACTCCGGTGCCGTCGCCCAGCAACAGGTGCTCCGCGCTGGTCAATCGGCACGGATTGCTAGGCGGCAGATTGCGATGGCAACTCTGGCCGACAAACGTTCCGAGTTTGTCCGCAAGCTGCCTACCCCTTTGAGAACACGCAGTCTTGACTTAGCCGACATGGTCGCCGGCGGAGACGGACAGCAGACCTTGCACCGTCGTAACGCTGGCATTGATTTACTCACAGGCCAACCGCTCTACTCGCCCGTTCCGCGACACTTTACGGAAGCATCGGGCGACCGGGGCCAATATCGAGTCGCATCGGCGAATCGTTGGGTCGATGGCGTTTTTCTGCCTGATGGCGAGGGCGGAAGAGCAGTGCAAATCGCCTCGACCGGCCTGACCACGCGACAAATTCCTGACACCGATGGTCAATCCTACGATCACCTTTGGAACGGGCTCAACGATCGCTACGTACGCACGGCTCTCGATGGCGTCGACTACGCGTCACAATCGATCCTTCAGATGTTTGCGAACAAAGGCGTGACATTCGACCTGCAAGCTGTTCGTGCGGCTCATCCCGATTGGAGACTCGCACGATTCTCCACCGTCGCTGGGAACTGTCGCGGGTCGGTTGACTATCTGGTTCTGGTTGACGGCCAGATAGTTTTCGAGCGACGCAATCACCAAGCCAGCAATACAGGGCTCTCGATGGACGTTCCCTTGGCCCCGGACGCCCGTTTTCTAACCCTCGTCGTCACCGACGCCGGCAACGGCTCTTCCGCAGATCAGTCGTTCTTGGGAAACCCCAAGCTCTGGCTCACAACCGGCGACTCTGGATCTGTTTCAGATCGTAATTCCGAGGACTCCACAAAACGATGAGCAACCGGCGCTACACAGCCGTCCAACAAAGTTCACAAGCTATTTAAAATCTCTCATTTCCTAGAAAGGTCTACCGTCATGTCTCAACGCACCAAGACAACCGTTCAATCCCAAACTTCTTGCTTGACTCAGGAGAATCTCATGAAAGTTCGCACCGCAATGACCGACTTGAAAGTAGTCGCCAATGGCCGTCCGTTCCGTTTAGCGACGATGGTCGCGATCGCTATGGCGATTTTCTTCATCGAGATCAGCACTGCGCAAGCGGCCACGATTAGTTGGCGTTCAAGACCCTTTATCAACGAAGGCGGCGCTCTCAAAAACCAAACCGGAACCGGCCAACTCGGCAGCACGCAAGGCGAGCTCATATACGCGGAAAACACTGGCGGCGCAGCCACCGTTTTCGATGGCATCTCCTACTCTGCTGGCGCAATCAATTTTGGTAATTCATTATCTGTCTTTCATGATGCAGTTGCCTCATCACCGCTCTCGCACGACGCGACTTTCGATCCTGATGCTACCGGGCTCAGTACGGTCACCCTGGGCACTGGAGGCGTTGGCGGCCCTCTTACAATCGGAGTGAGATACGGAATTGAACTACTCCTCGTAGATACTCGCGCCGGGGCTAACGGGAGAACTGTTTCAGTGGACGGTATTAACCAGGGCGTCTATGCCAACGGAGAGGCCGGTGTCACCTTTGGCGATTCCCTGTTGATTACTGGCATTTTCACTGCTGACGCAACTTCGCAGACGTTTACCATTGAGACTTTTCTCCTTGGCGACACCCGTGGTGCACAACTCAATGGCTTGCTGCTGTTCGAGGCGGTGGTTCCTGAACCGTCGACTGGGCTGTTGCTGAGCTTTGGATTGTTCGGCTTAGTCATGCGACGCAAGACGCGGTCGAGGGTGGAGGGTTGAAGGTGGAGGGAGACGCGCTGGCGCGTGAGCCTGAGTGTGACCAATCGCGTGAGCGCGTACTAATAACTAACAACAAAAAACTAAAAACCGTTCTTTTGTTTCGGATTTCGAGATTCGATTTGAACTCCCCTGGTTTCTCCATGCGATCACGCAAATCTCATCATGGTTTCACGCTGGTCGAACTGCTGGTGGTAATCGCCATCATCGGCATCCTGGTGGCCTTGTTGATGCCAGCGGTCCAAGGTGCCCGCGAAGCGAGCCGGCGTTTGCAGTGCCACAACCACCTCAAGCAAATCGGCCTGGCCTTGCACACCTACCATGCCATGCATCAGGTTTTCCCGGCCGGGGGGATGATTCGACAAACCAGCCAAATTCGCTATGGCCATCCGTGGTGGGTTGCGCTGCTGCCGGCCCTCGAACAGCAGGCCGTTTACGACCGGTTCGATCAGACAGGCAACGCGTATGCTGGCACCACTGGCTGGACCGGGAACGTCGGCACCTTGGGAAACACGCACAACCAACAAGCCGTGGCCAACGTTGACATCTCGCTGATGACCTGCCCTTCGAGTCCGCTGCCCAAGATAGTTCCGGAACGGGGTGCAAGGCTGCAAGGCGCGACTCCGATCAGTTCCACGTATACCGGCGTCTCTGGCGCTACCGACCACAGCACGGCCGCCAACAAACCAGGGCTTGGCGGCGCTGGTCGTCTTTCCTGGGGCGGGGTGCTCGTTGACACGGAGTATTTAGGAGGCTTTCATCGTCGGACAATCCATATTTCCGACGCGATGGTCACCGATGGCACCTCTTACACCATGGCCGTGGCCGAACAATCCGATTGGTGCATCGACTATTCGTCTGGCAGCCCGGTCCTTGAAGATTGCCGTAGCGACTGCCAATGTGGTTGGACCATGGGTCCGGCAGGCGACCACAGCAGACGGATTTTCAATCTCACGGTCGTGTTGCATCCGGTGAACGAAAAGTCCTTTCAAGCTTTTGGCGTCTCGGCCAACTGTGGGCCAAACAGCCCCATCCAGTCGGCTCACGCTGGCGGTGCTTCGGTCGCCATGGCCGACGGTTCAGTACGCTTTCTGGCCGAGACGATGGCGCTCCAAACTCTTTACAACTTGGCCAATCGTAACGATGGAAATCCTATCTCCTTGGATCCTTAGTCGGTTTCCCCGATCGGGCCGAGAGCAATGGCTTGTCTTGGCGTGCTGTCTGGCAACGTTGCTCGGCTGTGGTCGACCAGCCCGCGAGTTGGGCCAGGTGGAAGGCCAAGTCACGTTTCAAGGACAAGCGGTCGGAGCGGGGTTGGTCGTCTTTCATGGCCCACAGCAGGGTATTCCAATGATGACTGCTGCGGTCGATTCAAACGGCCACTATCAGGTGGCGATGGCCGAAGGCCGGGGTCTGCCGCTGGGCGAGTATCAGGTGCGCGTGGTGCCGCCGCCGGTTGAAGTCGCTTTTGGCCAGCCGATTGCCGAACCTGCCGATTCCGGCAATATTCCGCCGCGTTATCGCGACGTGGCCACCAGCGGTCTGACGCTTCGAGTCACGTCTGGCGGCAATCGGTTCGACATTGATATGTTGCCGTGACGCGTGCCTACGGACAAAGATTCTCGTCCTGGTCGCTCTGGCGACCGATGGATGCGGCAGACATTTCTGGTGTTCTGAAAACCAATCAAATACAAGCACGAAGCGCAAGCGAGTGGATTTAAGTGGAACGTATTCACTCGCTTGCGCTTCGTGCTTGTATTGTCATCGAAAGTGGTGATTTCCAGCTAGAGCGCGTTTCATCACTGATCAAAGTAGTACAGAACTGGGGGGGGATTCTGCTACCAAAATCGGTTTTGAAACTGGCTGTAAAAATCGTGTGCGGCAAATATTTCTGGTGTTTTGAAAACCACTCAAATACAAGCCCGACGCGCAAGCGAGGGAACTTGAGTGGAACCTCTTCCCTCGCTTGCG
>JANQPJ010000352.1 GCA_028289525.1 Pirellulales bacterium | reverse complement strand
GTGGAAACCTCGAAATATCTCGTCCAATTGACCGACGGCGGTTACACGCGCATCTGGACGCCGTTTGGCGACGAGGTGCTGTATGTCGAGGACTCGGTCGGCCAAACCTGGCAGGTGGATAGCTTGAGCCGTGGCACCCGGGAACAGTTGTCCTTGAGCTTGCGCCTGGCCCTCGTGGCCCTGTATGCTCGGCGCGGCGCCAAGTTGCCGTTGATCCTGGACGACGTGCTGGTCAACTTTGACGCTGGCCGCGCGAAGGCAGCCGCCAAAGTGCTGCGCGACTTTGCCCGCAGTGGTCATCAACTGTTGATTTTTACCTGCCACGAGCACGTCTGGAAAATTTTTAAGACACTTCGGGTCGATGTACGCCGACTTCCAGGAGCCGATGAAGTCGTTCTAGAACCAGAGCCGATCGAACCGGTGATTGAAGTGACACCAGAGCCAGAGCCGATCATCGAAGAACCAGAGGAAATCGAAGAGCCTGAGGAAGAAGAAATCGAGGCCGAAGAGGAAGAACTTTGGGACGAAGAGGAAGAAGACGAGTACGAGGAACCTGACGGCGAAGAAGAGGAATATGAGGAAGAAGACGAAGAAGAGTATGAAGAAGAGCCTGTAGCCGAGGACGAAGAAGAATACGACGAGTACGAGGAAGACGAATACGAAGAAGAGGAAGAGGACGAAGAGGAACCGCCAACCGGCTCCCAAGGCTGGGAAGTCGAGTTCGAGACCGACATGGGCGAAGAAACTGAAGTGGCTTGAGTGGACTTATCGGTGATGGAAACGGTTTACATCGAAACATCAATCATTAGCCATGCGACCGCAAGACTAATCCTGCAGAGTTCCTTGGAGGCTCAGATGACAAAGACAAATCCGATACTTGAAGAACTCTACGCAGCTCGTGCGCAGATCATGGCCCAACACGGGAATGATCTAGGAGCATATCTTCGTGACGCTGCCAAGCGAACCCAAATAGCAAGCCACCCAATTGCAAAAATCAAGCAAAGAACAATCCGTTGTGGTGGGGAAGTAGTAAAATCAGACAAGTGGTCTGTTAAAGATCTATCGCCACCGCCTGCGGAACGATAATTTTTACAATGGAAGCTTCACCAACCGCCCCAGATCATCAAAATACTTCGGATAGGTCTTTTCCGTGCAGGCTGGGTTTTCGATGACAATGCCTGGTTGCCGCAAGCCGACCAGGGCCAGGCTCATCGCCATGCGATGATCGTTATAGGTGGCAATGCTGGCCGGCGTGATGGGGCCAGGCGTGATTCGTAACCCATCGCGACGCTCATCAACCTGAGCGCCCAGCTTTCTCAGTTCCGTGGCCAAGTCGCCAATTCGATCGGTCTCTTTGTGGCGAATGTGTTCGACGCCGGTAATCTCGGTGGGGCCCTCAGCAAAGAGTGCTACGGCTGCCAACGTCTGAACCGTGTCGCTGATCGCGTTCATGTCGACCTGGATCCCTTGTAGCGGCCGGCCAACGACCGTGGTGCAGCCCGGCTCGTAACGCACTTCACAGCCCATCTGCTCCAGGCAATCGCAAAACGCCACATCACCTTGCAGGCTGGTGCGGTCGAGGCCCTCAACAGTCACCTCGCCGGCAGTGATGGCCGCCGCGGCCCAAAAATAGCTCGCCGCGCTGGCGTCGGGTTCGATTGCATAGGAACATCCTATATAATGTTGCCGGCCAGGAAACTCGAACTGCTGGAGATCTGCTCCTCGGATGTCGACTCCAAATGCTCGCATCACGTCGAGCGTCATCGCCACATAGGGCTTCGAAACCAGGTCGCCTTCGACCTGAACCACACTCGGCCTCTGAGCATAAGGGCAAGCCATCAGCAGGCCGCTGAGGAACTGACTGGAAATGTCGCCGCGAATGGACGCCTTGCCGCCTGGCAAACCAGAGGCCACCACATGCACTGGCGGACAATCATTGCCGGAGATGCTCGACACCTGGGCTCCTAGCTGCTGGAGAGCATTCAGAAGGTCGCCAATCGGGCGTTGCCGCATCCGGGCAATCCCATCGAGCACAAACTCGCCTTCGGCCAAGGTCAACAAGGCGGTTAAGAAACGCATCGTGGTGCCGCTGTTGGCCACCTGGCATTCTGCCTGATGGACTGGGACACGGCCGCCACATCCGGCAACCTCGAAGACCGTGTGGTCGTCGTTCGCCTGGATGTCGATTCCCAGTTGGCCGAGCGAGGCCAGCATCACTTGGGTGTCTTCGCTGTCCAGGGCTCCCTCTAAACGCGATGCCCCTTTGGCGAGTGCAGCGCACACCAACGCTCGATTGGTGATGCTCTTCGAGCCAGGTGGGCGGACGGTGGCCTGAATTGGTTGCTCAGAGGGTATGATTTCAAGGGCGTCAGGCATCACAAACGAGTCATTCCAAATTTCTTATCCTGTTCGGCAGCAGCGGCCGATGGCCGAAACGCTACCTTGTACCAAAACTCGCCCTCGAACCGAGTGGATTTAAAGCCTGAAGCGCCAGCGAAGGAATCTTTGCGATGCTGTTGCACTTTTAGCAATCAATTCCTTCGCTGGCGCTTCAGGCTTTATGCGACTCCTGTACGCACATGCTTCTATTGTAGTCCAACCAGAGTTACCTTGTAACCGGTACGCAACTCGCTTGCTTAAACGAGCATTTGGCCGTTTCGTTGCACGTTCCGTTGGATTAGAATGGCTGGTTTGACATCTTTATCCCCTTTGACCCGAGACGCCGAACAACCAGCATGGCTCGACTGAAACGCAAGCGTAGCGGCGGTGGCTGGCACGCCATCCGATACACCTTGGCCAAGGGCCGCGAGGCTGGGGGAATCTGGAAACTCTATCGCGCCATGCGGACCAAGAATGCCTGCAAAACCTGTGCCCTGGGCATGGGCGGTCAGCGTGGCGGCATGGTCAACGAGTTGGGCCACTTTCCCGAGGTCTGCAAAAAGTCGCTGCAAGCGATGGTAGCCGACATGCAAGGGGCCATCTCGCCTGACTTTTGGAAACGGTTTCCGGTCGCTCAGCTCAAACAGTTTACACCACGAGAACTCGAGCATTGTGGCCGTCTGGTGACCCCGGTGCTCTACCAGCAAGGCGAGTCTCATTATCGCCCGATTCCCTGGTCCGAGGCGTTTCAGCGCATTACAGCCAAGCTCAAAGAGCTATCAGCCGAGGAGACGTTTTGGTACTTCAGCGGGCGGAGTTCTAATGAAGCTGGTTTTCTGTTGCAACTGTTTGCCCGACTGTACGGCACCAACAATGTAAACAATTGCAGTTATTACTGTCATCAAGCGAGCGGCGTCGGACTGGCCAGCATCACCGGTAGCGGGACGGCCACGTTGCTGTTGGAAGACGTAGAAAACGCCGACGTGGTGTTCCTCATTGGCGGCAATCCGGCCAGCAACCATCCGCGCCTCATGCGCACGCTGATGCAAGTCCGCAGGCAGGGTGGCCAGGTAATCGTGGTCAACCCAGTCGTCGAAACAGGTTTGGTCAATTTTAAAATTCCCAGCGACGTGCGAAGCCTGTTGTTCGGCTCCAAAATCGCCAGCCAGTATGTTCAGGTCAACATCGGCGGCGACATGGCGTTGCTAGTGGGCATCGCCAAACGGCTTGACGAACTAGGGGCGGTGGACGAAGTATTTCTCACCCAGCATTGCCAAGGATGGCCGGAATGGGCAGCCAGCATTCGCGAAGCGCGCTGGGAAGACCTCACCGCACAGAGCGGAGTTTCGCGCGACCAGATCGACCGGCTGGCCGAAATCTATGCCGGTTCGAAACGCGCGGTCTTTGGCTGGACCATGGGGATTACCCATCATCTCAATGGCGTCGAGAACGTTCAGGCCATCGGCAACTTGGCCTTGATGCGTGGCATGGTTGGCAAACCAGGGGCCGGGCTAATGCCGATTCGTGGCCATTCCAACGTGCAGGGAATTGGCTCGGTGGGGGTTACGCCCAAGTTGAAGGAGGCGATTTTCACGCGACTGCAAGACGTGCTGGGGGTCACGCTGCCTACGACCCCGGGGCTCGACACGCTGGCCTGCATGGAAGGCGCGACTGCTGGCCGTCAAAAGCTCGGTTTCTGCTTGGGCGGGAATTTGTATGGCTCGAATCCCGACTCGCAATATGCCGACCGCGCGCTTTCGAACCTCGACATGCTGGTCCAGATGAACACCACGCTCAACACCGGTCATGCTCATGGCTTGGCCGCCGAGACGATCATTCTGCCGGTGCTAGCCCGCGACGAAGAACCGCAGCCGACTACCCAAGAGTCGATGTTTAACTACATCCGCTTCAGCGACGGTGGGCCAGGCAGGCTCGATGGTCCGAAGAGCGAGATTGAGGTGATCGCCACGATTGCCCGAGGAGTGCTAGGCGACAATCCCCACCCGATTGATTGGCATGCCATGGGCGACGCCAAACAGATTCGCCAGGCCATTGCAAAGATTGTGCCAGGCTTTGAACCGCTCAGCGAAATCGACCGCACCAAGGCCGAGTTTCAGATCGATGGCCGCACTTTTCATCAGCCACGTTTTGCCACGCCCGACGGCAAGGCACGGCTACACGTGGTCAGTCCGCCTGCGCTGGTCGATGCTCCAAACACGCTACGGTTGATGACCGTTCGAAGCGAAGGCCAGTTCAACACGGTGGTCTATGAAGACGACGACATCTATCGAGGCGTGCAGGGGCGCGACGTGATTCTGCTGCACCCGGTCGATATTGAGCGGCTGGGGTTAAACGAACAATCCAAAGTTACCGTGGAAAGCGACACGGGCTCACTGCCCAACATTCAGGTACACCGTTTCGACCAAATCAAACCAGGCAATGCGTTGATGTACTACCCCGAGGCAAACGTTCTGGTAGGCCGAGAAGTCGATCCCCACTCACGCACCCCGGCCTTCAAAAATATCGTAGTTCGGTTGAGGGTGGAGGGTTGAGAGAACGCGCTGACGCGCATAGCGGACATTTCTCTGGGTTGGCGGATGGCCCTGCCGCTCCATCGTAGCAGTCACACTCCGTACTCACGCGTCAGCGCGTTCTCTCCACCCTCCACCCTCAACCCTCAACCGCGTCTTTCAGTTCGTCTTGCCAGGCGTAGATGGTTTGCATCGCCTCGAGCGGCGTGAGGCGGTTCAGGTCGAGCGAACGAATTTGATCGAGCAAAGGATGTTCGACTGAGCCGAATAACGACAGTTGTAAATCGCCGCCGCCGGACTCGCGGCGGGCAATTTTGGGGCGGCCAGACGAGTCGAGATGCTCGTCTTCCAGTTGGGCTAAGATCTCCTTTGCCCTTTCATTGACCTCTGACGGCACGCCAGCCAAACGCGCCACGTGAATGCCATAGCTCTTGTCGGCCGAACCAACAACGATTTTGTGCAGGAAGACCACTTCTTCCTCCCATTCTCGCACAGCCACGTTGTAGTTTTTAATCCCAGGTAGCGTTCGGGCCAAGTCAGTCAATTCGTGATAGTGCGTGGCAAACAACGTCCTACAGCCAACCGCGTCATGCAAGTGTTCGACGATCGACCAAGCCAGCGACACTCCGTCGTAGGTACTGGTGCCACGACCAATCTCGTCTAGAATCACCAGGCTGCGATCAGTGGCGGTGTTCAAAATACGAGCCGTCTCAGTCATTTCAACCATAAACGTACTCTGCCCTCGAGCCAACTCGTCACTGGCTCCTACTCTGGCAAAAATCTGATCGGCAATGCCTAATGTCGCTTGCCGTGCCGGCACAAAACTTCCCACTTGGGCCATCAAAGTGATTAACGCCACCTGCCGGATGTAAGTACTCTTGCCAGCCATATTAGGACCGGTGATCAACAACACCATGCCTTCATCTGGGCCAGCGGTGGTGTCGTTGGGCACAAACTGCCCCTCCGGCTGCATGATGTCGAGCACCGGATGACGACCGTCGACAATTTCGAGCACCGAATCGTCAACCATCGTCGGCCGGCAGTAGCCGCGCTCTCGGGCTAGTTCGGCGAGTGCCGCCAAGACGTCGATCTGCGCCAAACAATCGGCCGTCGCCTGCAGGCGGGCTCCATTGGTCGCCACCAAATCCCTGAGCCCGACAAAGAGCTCGTTCTCCAACTCTTTCGCCTTCTCTTCGGCCAACAATACCCGTTCTTCGTATTCCTTCAACTCCGGCGTGATGTACCGCTCGGCTGCCTTGACGGTTTGCTTCCGAATATAGGTGTCCGGTACCTTTTCGGCATGGGCATGCGTAATCTCAAGGTAATATCCAAACACTTTGTTGAAGCCGACCTTGATATTTGGGATCCCCAACCGCTCGGCTTCGCTGGCCTGATAGCTGGCGATCCACTGCTTGCCGCCTGAGGTCAACTCGCGCAACTCATCCAACTCAGCCCGATAGCCCGGCCGGATGAAACCACCGTCGCGACAGGTCAAAGGACAATCGTCGACCAACGCCGCATCGAGCTGGCTGCGAACATCCGGGCATAAGTCAATCGCACCTTCCAGTTGGCAAAGTAACCCACTGCTGCGCTCGGTCAGTTTGGCTTTTACGGCCGGCAACCGCTCCAGCGTGCGGCGGACAAAACTCAGATCACGAGGACTGGCCCTACCGGTCGACACGCGGGCGAGCAACCGCTGCATGTCGTATACCTGGCGCAACTCGTCGCGCAACTGACTCGTCAAAGTATCTCGCTCGGCCAACTCGCCAACCGCGGCGTGCCGCTGTTCAATTGCGTCAAGCGAAGTCAAAGGCATCGCGATCCACTCGGCCAAGCGTCGCGACCCCATGGGCGTTACCGTACGGTCGAGCACGCCGAGCAATGAGCCTTCGCGTCGACCATCGCGCATCGTGCGGGTTAGTTCCAAAGAACGCCGGGTCGCTTGATCGATTTCGACCGCTTGAGAACGCCGGAAAGGCAACAGGCGCTCAATGTGATCGAGCGAGGTTTTTTGAGTTTCGCCCAAATACTCCAAAATCGCGCCGGCCGCTTGCAGCGCGGCAACGTCTGACTCGTCAAACCCAAACCCTTCGAGCGTCTTGGTGCCAAAATGCTTCGCCAACGCCTCCTCGGCCGATTGCGAGGCAAATGCCCAACGAGGACGCCGTGTCAGCACGACACGATCGTGCAACACCGATCGGATCGTTTCGTCCTCGTCACACGCCAGACATTCAACTGGGTCGATGCGGGCTAGCTCGTCGGCGAGCCGGTGGGCCAAGAACTCCGCCGCATAAAAACTACCAGTCGAAAGATCGACCCAGGCAACCCCGGTGCGCTCACCTGGCGAGACTGCTGGTGAGACTGCCGCTAGGAAATTGCTGGTTTGCGGATCAAGCAAAGCATCATCGGTCAGCGTGCCTGGCGAAACAATTCGGGTAATGTCACGCTTGACCAACCCCTTGGCCTTCTTGGGGTCTTCGACCTGATCGCAAATCGCCGCCCGATGGCCAGCTGCGATTAACTTACCCAAATACGATTCGAGTTGATGGTGGGGAAAACCGGCCATCGGAATTGGATTGGCCGACTTGTCGCGACTGGTGAGCGTCAGGTTGAGAATGCGAGCCGCCGTCTTGGCATCGTCGTGAAACAGCTCATAAAAATCGCCCATTCGAAATAACAACAGCGCATCGCCGGCCACTTGTTTGGCCTCGTCATACTGTTGCATCATCGGGGTAGACGCCATGGCAGAAACGCACCTTTCGCAGAGATCGGCCCAGCCGAATGGGCCAAGCGGGCAAAAGCGTGCATGCTACCAGATGGCTACAACGACCCTCAAGGCCCACACGACAGAAGGGCGAAGGCAAGGAAGTCTTCTCTTAGAACGTGTTTTGAAATTCGCTTTCTAGCCGAATCACGAGCGAATTCTTCCCCTCGCAAGGCGTGCGAAGCAGGCGAAATGGAACTTTAAAACACGTTCTTAGAAAAGCAGCGGTCGGTGACCAAAGCGCGAAACGCTGAATTCCATTGGTTTCGTGAGCTGCCACCGGTATCTACTCTTGTTCCGAGTGCGCGGAACCGCGCCGGGCTTGCCAGACTGGCAAGTTAGAGAAAATTTACCGCGTCGAAATTGGTTATTGGATAAACTCTTCCTCGACTTCACTGGCATGCAGGTCCAATTCGCCAGCATCCTCCAGACTGCGCACCACGTCGACAATCTCTTGTTGCATTTGCTCGACGCTCGACAAGCGAACCGCCCCTAGATATTCCATCTCTTCGGCAAGCGTATCGCGAGCCCGTTGCGACATGTTGCCAAACACTTTCTCTTTGAGGCCTTCGCTGGCGCCTTTCAAAGCCATCGCCCATTGTGCGCTGTCGACGTTCTTGAGCACCGTCTGAATCTCTTTGTCGCCAAACTTAGACATATCCTCGAAGACGAACATGAGCCGGCGAATTTCTTCGACCAGGTCGGGATCCTCTTGGGCCAAGTTTTCTAGCAACGCCCGTTCGGTGGCTCGGTCGGTCACGTTAAGGATTTCGGCCACGGTCGGCACACCCCCAGCGTTCTCAAACCGCTGGCTCATGACACTCGACATCCGGTTTTCCAGCCCTTGTTCCACCTCTTGAATGATCTCAGGGCTGGTCTGGCCCATGTTGGCCACTCGGCGCACGACGTCTAGCTGACGCTCTGCTGGTAAGCCAGACACCACCTCGGCACCATACGAGGCAGGTAAATGTGAAAGAATTAGCGCAATGGTTTGAGGATGCTCGTCGATGATAAACGTCAGCAGGTTCTGGCTATCGACATCGTGCAAGAACCCAAATGGCAAGGCTTCGATTTGCTGCTGCAAAGTGCGGATTGTACCAGCGGCGTTTTTGCCCATCGCCTTTTCGACCAACGACTTGGCCAACCCCAGGCCACCGGCTTCACCGCCTAGCCCCCCAGGATTCGACTCGGCGAATTCATGGATGACCGTCGCCTGATCGTCGCCAGAGATCGCGCCGATCTTGGCAATCTCGACCGAAACCGCCTCGACTTCCTTGGGATCTAGCGCCCCCATCAATTGGGCCGCATCGTCTTCCGGAAGACTCATCAACAGAATCGCAGCTTTTCTTAGATTATTCATCCACCACTCCGCAACAGATTGGTCAGCACGCTTCGCGTCACCTACCGTTAAACTTTGCCTAACCTACCGGTTATGCGCAACAAGTAGAGTCGGTCGGACTATCGACCAGATTGCACAGCGAACTTAAGAAAAAACGCGAGCGTCGACCGATGTCGAGCGGGCATCCGCGAGAAAACGCCCGAAAACAGCAGCTAGCATGAAAGCCCCAGCGGGCTGCTATTCATCGACCAGCTCACACACAGCGATTTGGCCAAAACACTCGTCGACTTCGATTCGGAGCCGGTTGGGGCGGATTCCGATCGCCGCTTCCAGGTCGGCCAGTACCCGCCGACCGATGTAGCGCGCGAGCATTTCCGAGGTCGTATTGGGCACTGGCAGCAAAATACAATCTAGCCGTGGAAAGACCCAACGCCGCTCGGCAAACGTCACGGTCACTTCTCGATCGTTGGCCGTGACCTTGATCCGAGGGTGATCGGTCGGCAACAACATGTGGTGATCCAGCTCGTCGACAATCCGTTTGACCGTATCGCGCAACAAGATGAAGTCGATCACATAGTGATTCTCGTCCAGGAGGCCAAAAACTTCGGCCGCCACACGATAGTTGTGACCATGCAGCCGTTCGCAGATGTTGCCGTCGAAGGTAATAAAGTGGCCAGCGCTGAAGACCAAATAGTCTTTCTCGATACGAACTCGGTAGGTTTCTGCCACGACAACCCCCTCGGCTCACTCAGCAATCAACAGACCGCTATTATAACGCATTTGGATCGTAAAACTGCCAAGGGCCAGCGAGTTTGCCCTCGCGGAGCAGCACGAACAAGCCTGCACAGATCAGATCGGCCGTCGTGCCAGGGTTGCGTCGATGCCGGTCTGCCCGCAACCAAAAATCCAAGTCTGCCAGTCCTCTTTCATAGGCTTCGTCTCCCGGCTGGCCGGAACTTAACACCTGAGCAGCCCGATCGCTGGCCTCTTGGGCAATCTCCGGCCCACATTTCCGTATAATCAAACTATCCGGAAAGTCGCGCATCAACCGCAATTGGGTTTGGACGATGGCGGCCGACAGCACCTGGTGCCGATCGAGCGACTTCTGAAGTGCCGGCACCACATGGCCAAACACCTCGGCATAGTCGTTGGCGTACTGTCTGGCCACCAAATCGCGATCGGCAGCCAACCGCATGGCTCCGACTAGGTCGTCGGGCGGGCTACCGGCCACATCGGCCTGGGCCACCGAGCCAAGCCCACCTGGCCGCGCTTCGCAGATGCCAGTAAATACGTCAGCCGCGTCGCTGACGTTGAGCGTGGCCAGCACCCGTTGCACACCCGACGGCAAGGGCATGTCCGTCGGAACCGCCGCCAAGGGGCTGAGCAACAAGATGATGCCAAGGTTGGTGTTCGATGGCGCCACGGTCCGAGTCGCCCGTACGGCCGTCAATACTGTTTCACCCAACCGGCGGCCGACCGCGGCGTCCATGGCCGGGGCAATCGCGACTCCACTGCTCACCAAATCGAGATACGACATGTCTGCGAAATCGGCCCCTCGATGCACGTTTCCCGGCTTCGGGGCAGTGGCCTCCAACAGGCAAGCCAGCGTCGCACATTGACCGGTTGTCCAAGACATCAGAGCTTCACTCAATCGCTAAATCATCTGGCCGGGAATGGCGGCCGATGAAATCCCTGATCTCGGCACAAACTTGCTCAGGCAAGTCTTCCAATACCCAGTGGCCTGCCTGATCGTGTCGCACCACCTCGGCCGTGGGAAAAATTTCGACAAACTTGTCGAGACAGGCAGGCGTAAAGCACCAATCCTGCATGCCCCAGATCAACTGGACCGGTTTCTCGCAAAGCGTGGGAAGCTGGCTTTCGATCGTTTCGAGCGTTTGCCAAGTGGGATGACTGGCCGACAGTGGAATGTCGCGTACAAACTGATAGACTGCCCTTCGAGCTGACCAGCAATCATAGGGCGCCAGATATCCTGCTTGGACGGCCGATGACAGACCTGCTGGCCGAGTGGTGGTCATGCGCAACGCGGCCAGTGAAAAGAGATTGGCGCCCTGCAGGGCTAAACGCCCGACAACGGGAGTTCGACATACTCGAATTCGCCAGGGAATAAACCAAGGGCGAAAAGCCCCTGTGTTGAGCAGCACGAATCGGGCGTATCGCTCAGGTGCCTTGAGCGCTGCCCCGAGACCAATCGCGCCGCCCCAGTCGTGGGCCACCAGAGTAATGTTGTGCAAGTCGAGCGATTCGACCAGGGTCGTCAGATGCCGAATTCGATCGGCTAGCCGAAAATCGAGCGGTGGCTTGTCCGATAAACCACAGCCTAGATGGTCTGGAGCAACCACACGGCAACGGTCGCGACAGGCAGCGATCAGCGTCCGCCAATGAAACGACCAGGTAGGGTTGCCATGCACACACAGGACTGTCTCAGACTGCCCGGCCCCAGAACTGGAAGGGGGCTCGTCAAGGTAGTGGTATTTCCAGCCTTCGACGTCTGTCTGGTAGGACTGGAATGGGTAGAGTGCCCTCCAAGGCGGTGCGTCGATTGTTGAGGCCGTCTGAGTCATAGTCCAGGGTATTCTACCGCACCGAAGGGCAGGCTCTCCAGGGCTGATTCATATTCTGTTATTTCGTAAAAACAGCGGCCGGTGGCCGAAGCGCGAAACCGGAAACTTGGTGGTTTCTCGCTTCGTCCACCGGTCGTTGCTCTTCCCGAACACCACTTTGCAATCCTCCTGTGACGCGACGCCGGGACTCAAGAAAAAATGCCCAGCCTGCCCAAAAGTGAAGATCCGGCAAAAACTCCGTGAGTTTTCCGATTTCCGGCGACTTGCGGCCAAGGAGAGTTTGGACACGGTTTCAAACCGAGATAAAATAGAGAGTCAAAATCCTAACCATTTCAGCAGAGCCCATCCCATCGAACGACGAGGCGAACGTGGATTCTTCGGCCTACCAGAACGAACACTTCATCAACCGCGAGCAGAGCTGGCTGGAATTTAATGCACGCGTGCTCGAAGAGGCGTTAGACCAGCGGAATCCGCTCATCGAACGGGCAAAATTCCTGGCCATTTTCAGCTCCAACCTCGACGAATTCTTCATGGTCCGCGTGGCGGGCTTGCGCGAACAGGCGTTTGGCGACGGTGCCCCACAAGACGTTCCGCCTGATGGACAACGGGCAGTCGAACAACTGGCCAAAATCGCCAACCGTACCCAGCAACTGGTCGCCGATCATTCAAACTGCTGGTCGGATCTGGTGCAGCCTGCTTTGGCCGACACGGGAATTCGAGTATTGCGTTACAGCGACCTGACTGAATCGCAACGCACTAAGCTCGACGACTTCTTCTGGCAACACGCCTTCCC
This sequence comes from Pirellulales bacterium, assembly GCA_028289525.1. Lineage (GTDB taxonomy): Bacteria > Planctomycetota > Planctomycetia > Pirellulales > JAGQOS01 > JANQPJ01. The sequence goes on along the minus strand of JANQPJ010000352.1, from coordinate 14,596 downwards.
GGTGCTGACGCCGATGGCCATCGACCCGGCTCACCCCACACCACGCTTCCACAACCGGGGGCTCTACCTGGCGGTCACCCTTGATCGGACTAGCGGCCTGGGGCCTAGCCAGCTGTTTGCCGTGGTCCAGGTGCCTCAGGTATTGCCTCGCTTCGTGCCGATTGGCGAAGGAGGCGAGCATGAGTTCATTTTGCTGGAAAACGTCATCGCTGCCCGGCTACCAGAACTGTTCGGCGGCTTTGAAATCCTCAACTGGACCACGTTCCGCATCACGCGAGATATGGACCTCGACCTGCTAGACCAAGAAGGAGACGACCTGCTGCGGCTGATCGAAGAACGCTTGCGGATGCGTCAACGCTCGGTCGCTGTGCGTCTAGAAATTTCGGACAGCGCCTCTGACGAATTGATTGAGATGTTGATTCGCGAAGAGGATTTGCACGTCTCGAAGAAAAATGGCCGCGAGTCCTACAGCGAGGTCTACCGCATCCACGCGCCGCTCGACTTAACCTGCCTGTGGGAACTCACCAAACTGAAAGTCGATGCCAGCCTGAAAGAAAAGCCATTGTCGCCCCGTCCGCCAGTGGGCCTTCCGGCTCGGGCAACGGATATTTTCGAGGCGATCGACACTAAAGACATTCTGCTACATCACCCTTACGAATCGTTTGACCCGGTCGTCGACTTCGTGCAACGGGCAGCTCAAGACCCCAAGGTTCTGGCGATCAAACAGACGCTCTATCGCACCAGCGGCGATAGCCCGATCGTTCAGGCCCTGATCGACGCGGCCGAAAACGGCAAACAAGTGACCGCCTTGGTCGAACTCAAAGCCCGTTTCGACGAGCAAAACAATGTTACCTGGGCGCGGCGGATGGAAAGCGCTGGCGTCCACGTGGTTTACGGCTTCCTCGACCTCAAAACCCATTGCAAGGTGCTGCTGGTCGTGCGTCAGGAAGGCGCGCAAGTCAAACAATATGTCCACCTAGGCACCGGTAACTACAATCCGATCACCGCCCAGCTCTACACCGACATGGGGCTCTTCACCTCGGACGAAGCGATCACCAACGACGCCACCGCTCTGTTCAACTTGTTGACCGGATATTCGCAAGGGCACGAGTGGAAAAAGTTGGTCGTAGCCCCCAACGATCTGCGCCGGCGAACCATCGAATTGATCGACCAACAGACCGCCCGAGCCCAAAACGGCCAAGAAGCTTACGTCTTTGCCAAGCTGAATTCGTTAGTTGACCGCCGCACGATCGAAGCACTCTATCGGGCAAGCCAAGCTGGCGTGAAAATTGATTTGGTGGTCCGTGGCGTCTGTGGCCTGCGACCTGGCATGCCTGGCATCTCGGAAAACATTCACGTGCGCAGTATCGTCGGCCGGTTCTTGGAACACAGCCGTGTGTATATTTTTGGACCGCGCGCGCAGTGCGAGGTCTATCTATCGAGTGCCGACTGGATGCCGAGAAATTTTATTCGTCGGGTAGAAGTGATGTTCCCGATTGAGGACGAGGATCTGCGAAGCCGCATTCTGGATGAACTGCTGCCGACCTATCTGCGCGACAACTGCTCGGCACGGATTCTGAATGCTGACGGCACATATCATCGCCTGTATCCTCAGGAAGGCGATCCGGTGCATCGCTGTCAAGATGAGATGATCGCGATGCGGCCACAGCAAGATCTTGCCGAAGCGCGTCTGCCAGAGGTAGCTAGCCCAGAATCTGCCAAGCCGAATACCGATCTACCGGCCGTTACGACGGACAACTGATCGGCGAGGGACGGCACGGTCTTTGTCGCCTTTTGCCTTGCCGCTCAGAAGTTGTCCTCTGGAAAAGTTGACGTCCTTCACGCGCAACCGACAACATTTTATCTTTCTTGCGCAAACCTGCCCCGTAAAGCAATCTGAGTTGGATAGATCGCAATTCTTTCTCCGACAGTCTCTATGTCGCTCGTTTCAGGGTATCCGGTTTCGATTCTCTCTGTCACAGCATCTACAGTTTGGGGGAATTTTCGTCCCAAAAAGGCGAAAACTCTATTTTCCAACTTCCCTCACCGACCTCGAGTGTATACTATTGTGTCAACAGAAATTACTACGAATGTGACTACACGGGAGCATCCCGATGACCACGATCAAAATCCGAGATATCGGCAATTCCTTGGGGATCGTTCTTCCGAAGGACTTAATTGCGCGGTTACGGGTATCCAAAGGCGACAAGCTCTTTGTCCAAGAGACGGTCGATGGTATTCGCCTGACTCCCTATGATCCAGAATTCCAGCAGCAAATGGAAATCGCCCAAGTAGTGATGCGCGAAGATCGTGACGCCCTTAGGGCGCTTTCAAAATGATCGAACCGCAGTGGATCAGGCTAGATGTCGTTCTAGCAATTCATGCTGCACAACTGGCAGAACATGGAGGTCTAGACGGACTACGGGATCGCAACGGGCTTGAGTCGGCAATCGCCAGTCCTCGGAATCTGTTTGCCTACGGAAGTCCAACGCCAGACATTGCCGCGCTGGCGGCGCAGTATGCGTTTGCCATCGCGTGCAGTCAAGTTTTTCTTGACGGCAATAAACGAACAGCGCTGGTCGTCTGCAGAACATTTCTGCTACTAAACGGCCACAACTTGGTCACATCGAATGGCGCAAAATACCATGCGATCATAAAATTGACCGAAGGCCAAATCGACGTCAACGAAATGGCTGATTGGATTCGTACGCATATGGTTAAGGTAACTTAGAGCGAGTCGCTCTTTACCGTAGCGGACGACACCTAGTTTTCGCCGAGGTTTTCGGACGAAATACGACTACGAATGATCCGAAATTGCTCTAATCCCGAACTTGTCGGATAACAAAGCCATCCACATTGAACAAGTTCATTACGCGGACACCGCTGATCCGCTGTTCCAGGATCTAAGGAGCGGTTGCCTGCTCCAGACGCTGTTGCCAGAAGGTTCGAGCGCTGCGCAGGTAACGCATCGCATCGCGTTGCTGTTGGTCATCAGCCAGTTGAGTTTGCTGGGCTTGCTGCTCGGTCCAGTCGAGAAAAAACTCGGCCGCCTGACGGCTGATTCTTGGCCGACCGTCGAACTCTACATAATAAGGACCGGTCGTGGCATAGCGATAGGTTTGCTGAGCATTGGTAACCGCCCGAACGAGAAACCAGCCTGATTGCTCGAACGTCACCTCCGGCAAACGACCGCCGGCCTTGGCTAACTCGGCCAGTCGCACTTGATGAATTGGCTCACCGTTCTTGACGATTTCTAGGTAGTCGATCGGCTCGCGCGTCGACAGAGTGAGGCCGATTTGAAAGTTGCGTTGTTGGCCTGCGGTGGCGGGAAAGACATGGCCGGGAATCTTGCCTTCGACCGTTGTTCGCAGCAACGGGCCATTGGTAACAAAGACCTTTCCTTGGGCCAAGTTTTTCCAAAACTGGTCGTAGGTCAACTGGCTACCGCAATGGACGTAAACGCGATTGTAGCCGACCGGATTCGGCGCCACGCCCGACCCGCTGGCGGCCGAAGGCGGAATCCGCAACCCCGACTCCAAGACCCGATAGTAAATCACCTCGGCCCAACGACCATTGCCATGCGGTGGCGGGAACAACAGCCGGTTGCGCGCCCGGCCCCAGGCTTCGTCGTCTTGCACTCCATCGCGTTGCAAGTGACTACCGGCGATGACCACCGAATCGAGTCGTCGACTGGCCAGCCAAACCGGAAAATCCCACCAGAAAGGTGCTTCGGCCGCGACGTGCGCGGCTGCTTGTTGTTTTGCCATGACGAGCGACTGGCTCGACGGCGGGTAGGCGTCGGCTGCCTGGCTCAAGTCGAGCGGCGACTGCAGACGAAAGAACAACAGCGCCCCGCCCTTTCGGGCATCTCGACCTGCGGTAAGCGAATAGAAACGCCCGCCGGCAGAGGCCATCTCAGCTTCAGAGGTCGGAAGCCGCCGCAGTGACTTTCCGCGCACATTCGACCAGGTAACCATCGGCAAGACGTGCAAACCTTCGGCTCGCAGAAGCTGGTCGAGAAATGGCGAGCTTCGCTGGAGCTTTGACTTACGCTCGACATGTAGATCGGCCGCGTACCAGCCTTCACTGGCCAGGTTGGCGAACCGGTGCATGACAATCACCTTTTCATCCTGGGCATCACGGTCGATGCGAAAATGCCCCTGGCGAGTTTTGTATTCCAGGCCGCATTCCAAATCGAAGACATACTGCCCCCGCGACAGTTCCAATGTGATTTGACCATCGACTACGAAATGGTCGTGCCAGTAAGGAACCTTGGGCGGCCGGATCGACTTGCCTCGCGTGGTTTTTAAGTGCATTCGGGCAGCGATCGGCCGTTCGGTCTCGGCGTCGACAATGCGCAGCGTTAACTCACCGCCTCGGGCTGCCCAGGCTAGCTCGCCCTCGCCGCACAAGACAGGCAACAGGATGGCCAACCGGATGAACCAGCCAGTCGCGTTGGAGATCAACAAGGCATCCATGGCAATTGATTGATGGTTGGGCGAGACGGAAAATAGCATCCAGACAGGGCAGGTTGCCCCCTACAAGTGTAGCACGCGGAAACACCCGAGATACATCGCGGCTAGTCCTCAAGTAGGGCTTGGAAATTCGCTTCTATCGAGGACTCTAAAGTCGTCGATTCTAAAAAAACAGCGACCGGTGGTCGCTCGCTAAACAGGCACAGTCGCGTGTTTTCCGATTCTGCTGCCAGCGGCCAAGGACCGCTTGATGGCTACCGTGGGGCCAACCTACAATGGACCGGACCAGTTACGGTTCAAATGAACACCAGCAACGCTTCCTCCTCGCCCTGCCGATGGCTAAAGACTACTACAAAATCCTCGAAATCGACCGTGGGGCCTCGGCCGACGAGATCCAAAAAGCCTATCGCAAACTGGCACGAAAGTTTCATCCCGATCTGAATCCCGACGACGCCTCGGCCAGGCAACGGTTTCAAGAGGTGCAAAATGCCTTCGATGTTTTGAACGATCCGAAGAAACGGGCTCAATACGACCGGTTTGGAGACGGTTTTGAATCCTCAGGCGGTGGTGGACCGTTTCACGGCCAGGGCGAGGCAGGCCCCAGGCCTGGTTTTCAAGATGTCAACTTTGAGGATTTGTTCGGCCAACAGTTTGGAAAAGAGCAGGCGACCGGCGGAGGGTTTGGCGATTTCTTTCGTCACTTCACTGGCGGTGGGCACCAGGCCGGGGCGCAACCGGCCGCTCGTGGAGCTGATCTGCTGCACGAAATCACGGTTCCGTTTACCACAGCCATCCAAGGCGGCGAAGTTCAGGTTACCGTCCAGCGTCGCACCGGCAAACGAGAAGCGATCAGCGTCAAAATTCCGGCAGGAATCGAAGAGGGCAAAAAAATCCGTTTGCGCGGGCAGGGAGAACAGGGCACCGCTGGCGGGCCGCCTGGGGATATTTTGATTCAAGTAAAAGTCGCCCGGCATCCTTTTTTTCAGCGCCGGGGCAACGATCTCGATGTTCGTGTGCCGATCACCTTGGCCGAAGCAGCGGTGGGTGCGAAGGTCGACATCCCTACGCCCCAAGGTACGATTACGCTCAGTGTGCCGCCTGGCACTTCGAGCGGCACCAAGCTTCGCGCGCGTGGCCACGGCCTCAAAATCAGCCGCAAGCAAGCTGGTGATCTACTGGCCGAAATCCAAATTGTGCTGCCCAAAAATCTCGACGCGGACGACTGGATTCAAATCAAAAAGCTAGATAGCAAGCACCCGATGGACCCTCGTGCCGATCTGTCGTGGTAGTCGCAGGCCAAGCTGGGTAGTTCCAAATTTTTTGGTAAATAATAAGTAGCAGCGGCCGGTGGCCGCTCGCGAAACACTTATCTTATACATTTTCTTGAAAAAAGTGATTTCGGGATCCTCATTTTTTGGATTACTGAAGCTGGAATACCCTTTATGCCCCCCTCGTCGAGCAAGTTTCCCAAAACCACTCGACTGCTGCGTGGTGGTCAGTTTCAAAAGGTCTATCGCCGCCGGCGGAGCGTTTCGGACCGGATACTGATTGTCCATGGCTGCGAAAACGACTTGGAACACGCACGACTAGGGCTCAGTGTCTCCAAACGTGTCGGCAACGCGGTTGTTCGAAACCGCTGGAAACGGGCAATCCGTGAGGCATTCCGGCTCATCCAAGCGGAAACCTCGCCTGGAATTGATCTGGTTATCTCACCTCGTCGGGGGGCGACGCCTGATGCACTCATGATCCGTCGGTCGCTCAAGTCGCTAACTCAACGACTTGCCTGCAAGCTGGGGTAGAAAGTGCCAGCAGCACATGCAAACGCTCCTAAAACTCCTGAAACACGTGCCCAAAATACCAGCCACGCTGCTTATCGGGATGGTTCGTCTGTATCAACTGACCCTTAGCCCCCTGCTCGGTCCACAATGCCGGTTTCAGCCTACCTGTAGCCAATACTTCATCAAGGCCGTGCGTCGTTATGGGGCCATTTCCGGAACGATTCGCGGGCTGGTCCGTGTGTGTCGGTGCCACCCATTTCACCCTGGCGGCTACGACCCCCCCTAGCGTTCTAGCTGGACAGCGCCACTTTGATGTAGAAAAAACGACAATACAAGCCCGACGCGCGAGCGAGGGAAGACGTTCCACTTAAATTCCCTCGCTTGCGCGTCGGGCTTGTACTGTCATCGAAAGTGGCGCTGTCCAGCTAGGCAAGCGTGTTTCTCCTATTGGTCCTAAGGCCTGAAGCGTCAGCGAAGGAATTGGTTGCTAGAAGTAGAAAAACATCGCAAAAATTCCTTCGCTGACGCTTCAGGCTTTTTATTGATGATTGACTTTTTATTGATGATTGACTTAGAAACTAATATTCATGGGCACCAATTTTACCCTGGTTTTCCGGCCTCCCGTTGGGCGGCCTGTGCTAGTTCTCTAGTCAACACCCAATAAATTCACGACTTGAGGGCAAGTTTTGGGGCAAAGCCTAGCCAGAGTGGGAATGGCCTGGGTGAACCATCTTAACAACCTACCTTGACCGAAGGTGGTGAAACCACTACCTTTTCGGCCACAACTCGGGATGCTAGGCGTCTTTTTGGCACTCGGCATACGAATTGTTTACCCAGTCCACACGGCAAGGAAGCCTTTCGCTCACACGGCATGAAGCCCTTTCAGGCAACCGGTAGCTGGCGATTTCTGTTATGTATCGCGCTATTTAGCGTTGGATGCACCGGTCCCGCCGTGCGATCACAGAGTCCTGAGTCGACTCCCGCGACGGTCGGCGAAACCACGCTGGTTGGCGATCTGGCGCGTCCTTATGGGATGGAATATATCAAGGTCGAGGCGGTTTCCCTGGTCACCGGACTCAACGGCCAGGGAGCCGATCCCCCGCCTTCTCCCCAACGGGCGGTTGTGCTCTCGGAGATGAAGCGCCGCAACGTGGCCGAGCCAGGTCGTATTCTCGAGTCGCCAGACACGGCGCTCGTGCTGGTGCGTGGCTATCTGCGACCCGGCATTCAGAAAGGCGACCACTTTGACGTCGAGGTCCGCGTGCCATCGCGTAGCGAAGTGACCAGCTTGCGCGGCGGTTGGCTGTTAGAATCGCGGATGACCGAACTGGCAGTGCTTGGCAATCAGATTCGTAATGGCCGGCTGTTGGCGCTTGCCGAAGGAGCAGTGTTAGTCGATCCTTCGTCTGGAAATGGCCAAGGCGAAAATTCGGTCCACCAAACTCGGGGTCGTGTGCTTGGGGGCGCCACTGCCTTGAAGTCACGTTCGCTAGGCCTGGTGTTGTATGACGAAAACCAGACAGTTCGCACGAGCCAGCAACTGGGTCGAGCGATCAACTTGCGTTTTCACACCTATCTCAAAGGCGTCAAGCAGGGCGTGGCTAATCCGAAAACCGACAAGTTCATCGAGCTGGTCGTGCATCCGCGTTATCAAGACAATGTTACCCGCTACATGCAGGTGATTCGTAATCTGGCCTACCGCGAAACACCTCGTGCCCGCCAAACCCGCCTGAATCTGCTAGAACGTCAGTTGTTCGACCCGGTCACCGTCGCCACGGCTGCCCTGCGGCTAGAAGCAATTGGCGAAGATGGCATCGAAATTCTTCGCAAGGCATTGCCTCACGAAGATCCTGAACTTCGCTTCTATGCTGCGGAGTCCCTGGCCTACCTGGATGAATCAGACGCCGCCGAGGCGCTCGGCGACATTGCCAGAGGCGAGCCGGCGTTTCGTGCCCGGGCTCTGGCCGCGTTAGGGGCAATGAACGGCATCGCTTCGCACGACGAACTTCGGCAAATGCTCAGCGAAGCCAGTGCTGAAACCCGCTATGGAGCCTTCCGGGCACTATGGCTCATGAACCCAAACGACTCGGTCATTCGTGGACAAGTCCTCGGCGGCCAGTTTGGCTATCATCGACTGGATGTCGAGGGCCCTAGCATGATCCATATCACACGCAGCAAACGGCCTGAGATTGTCCTGTTTGGCAAAAACCAAGAGCTTGTGCTTCCCACCTCGCTCGATGCTGGCAAGGATATTATCGTGCGTGGCACCGAAGATGGTCAGGTTACGGTCAGCCGTTTTGCGGTTGGCAAGCCTGATCAAAAACGCAACGTTTCCAATCGAGTCGATGAAGTGATTCGCGCCATTGTCGATCTTGGGGGAACCTATCCCGACGTCGTTCAAGCCCTCCAACAAGCGAAGGACAATGGCTCGTTGGCCAGCCGCCTGAAGGTCGACTCGCTGCCCAAGTCAAACCGTCGCTACCAGCGCCCAGACGAGGGGCTGGGAGATGAGGAACCGGTCGATGGCCCATTGCCTGGCCTGTTCAAACGGCTATATCGCAACGGAGTCTGAGTCGGCGCGAGAGAGGACAGAGGGAGAGATTGGGCATTGGGTAACTGGGATTTTTAAAGCACAGGCATCGTTGGCGTCTCGCGAAACAGGCCAAATCTCCTTGTTCGGCCGCTAGCAGAAAAATCCGCGTTTTCAGGCAAATTCGAGCAGCATGAGCGACTCTGGCCTGATAGAATATCGGGCAATCAAATCATACGAACGATGCCTTCTGGCCTAGCCCTCAGGTAGGTGGCAGGTTCTCGACTCCATTCCGTTTTCTGGGGGCCATCTGCCCCAAGCCTCCTTATGCTTCAAGCGCTCGAACTCATCGGCTTTAAGAGCTTTGCCAACAAAACCCGGTTCGAATTCCCGCCGGGAATCACCGTGGTGGTGGGGCCGAATGGCTCAGGCAAATCGAACGTAGTCGATGCGATCAAGTGGGTGCTGGGCGAGCAAAGTGTGAAAAGCCTGCGCGGCAAAGAGATGGCCGATGTGATCTTCAACGGCTCGGGGAGCCGGAAACCGATCAACACGGCCGAAGCCACCCTGACGTTTGACAACAGCCAAGGCCTGTTGGCGGTCGATACGGCCGAAGTCCATATCACGCGACGAGTTTACCGCAGTGGCGAAGGCGAATATCTCATCAATCGCCAGCCTTGTCGCTTACGCGATATTCGCGACCTGTTTGCCGGCACCGGCGCAGCGACCGAAGCCTATAGTGTAATCGAGCAAGGCAAAGTTGATATTCTGCTGCAGGCCTCTCCGCGCGATCGTCGCATGATCTTTGAAGAAGCCGCCGGGATCAGCCGCTTCAAGTCGAAGAAACTCGAATCGCAACGGCGGCTGGATCGGGTCGAGCAAAACCTACTGCGTCTGTCCGACATTGTCGAAGAAGTCGAAAACCGGCTCCGCAGTGTGCGGATGCAGGCGTCCAAGGCTCGCCGGTACAAGGAATATAGTGATCGGCTTCAAGAACTCCGCACCCAAGTTGGCATGACCGACTGGCGAGCACTCACCGAGCGGCTTGACCGGCTAGAAGCCGAATTGGCAAAACTCACCTCGAGCGCCGAAGCATGTTCCACTCAACTCGCCGATGGAGAGCAGCAAATCGCTCATCTCGAAAACGAGATGAGTGCCCTGGACGAGGAGATTCGGCAGTCCGAACTGGTCATTGGCAAGAGCCGGGAAAGCATTGCAGCGGCCGAGTCGACCGTCGAACACCAACGCCAAAGCGTAGCTCATCAAAACGAAGAGATTGCTCGCCACCGACGGCATCTCACCGCCATGCAAACACGTTCTGGCGATCTGGAACAACTACTAACCCAAGTCGTCGCCGACCACCGCGCGGCCCAGTCCGAGTTCGAGGCGGCGCAGAAAAAACTCACCACCGACGACCGAGCCCTGCAAGAGCTTACCCAAACTGTCGGGCAGTTGCGTCAGCAGGCCGATTCGCTTCGAGCAGAACACATGGAGATGATGCGAGCCGGCTCGCAACTCAGCAACCAGATTAGCGCCGCTCGCTCTCAAGCCACCGCCGCCGAAAAAACCTTGGCCAGTCGTGATCGTCAAGTCACCCAACTTCAACAGCAGCGTGACGAAGTCGCCAAGACACTGACCACGGCCACCGCAGCACTCGACCAGTTGCAAACCACCACCGCAACCCTCGAAACGGATCTCGCTTCCCATCGTGCGGGGCTAGAAGAACAACGCCGTCAAGCCACTCGGCTTCAGCAAAAACTTTCGCAGCTTGAAGGTCGACATGCCGGCGCTCAAGAACGAGCCACCGTACTCGATGAACTGGAAAAACGGCTCGAAGGCGTCAGTGCTGGCGTGAAAGAAGTGCTGCTCAAAGCCCGCGAGGCCGGTGGCGGTCCGTTTCGCCATGTGCGTGGCTTGGTGGCCGATCTGTTAGCGGTCAATGTCGAAACCGCTCCTTTAGTGGAAGTCGCGCTTGGCGAGATGGCCCATTTTCTGGTCATTGCACCGGGCGACGAACTGCTCGACGAGTTGGAAACCTGCGGCAGCCAACTTGCTGGTCGGGTTGATTTGTTGCGAATGGACTCGGAATTGCCTGATAGCCCGGCCGACCGAATCGACCTGAGCCAAGAGCCTGGGGTCGTTCAACGGGCGGATGGCTTGGTCGAGACTGCGGCCGAATTCATCCCACTGTTGCGTCATCTGTTGGGACACACCTGGATCGTCGAAACGCTGGCCGACGCTCGCCGTTTGGCTCAGGGCGCCGGCCAAGGACTCAATTTCGTCACGCTGGCCGGGGAACGGCTGACTGCCTCGGGAACGATCACGGTCGGCCCCCGCCAAACAGCCACCGGTTTGATCTCACGGCGCAGCGAACTGCGGTCTCTACAGGCCACGACCGAACAACTGGCGACCAAAATCACTGCGATGACGGCCGAGGTGACCATCCTCAACCAAGGCGTCAAAACCGGGGCCCAGCGTGTGAAAGAGCTGACTACCCAATACGAGGAATCAGCCCGCCAACTGCGCGATCAGCAACTGATTACCTCCTCGGCCGAACAGCGTCAGCATGTTTTAGACGAGCAAATCGACCGGCTTCAGGCAGAAATTCAGTCGGCCAGCATGCAGCGTGATGCCGCCCAGGGGCAACAGGAGAAGGCTGCCGGGCGACTCAAACAAACCGAGGCTCAGCTTGCCGAACTCGAAACCTCGATCGACTTCACAGCCCAACGGCTGGCCACACTCGAAGCCGATCGTGGCGCCCTGAGCCGCGAGGCAACACTCCAACAAGTTCAACTTGCCAAAAGCGAACAGCGTCTCGATAGTCTGCGGCAACAACTGGAGCAATTGCAACGCGACCGCCAGGAACGCCACAAAGCCCTGCAAGACACGTTTATCCAGTTGGCCCAATGCCTAACCCGACAGCGGCAGTCGCAACGTCAAATTTTGCATTTGACCTCGGAGATCGCCGAACTTTATCTCGACCAACAGCAACAACAGGCCGACGTAACGATTTGGCTGCGCGAACGGGAGGCGTATCGCCAACAGCGTCGCCGGATCCAAGACGCCAGCCAAACAATTCGCCAACGACTCCGCGGCCTGGAAGAGAAGATTCATGCCCAGCAGTTGGCCGCCGGCGAAGTACGGCACCAACGCTCGACGATGGCCCAACGGCTTCGCGAAGACTACGACATCGATTTAGCGGCCGAGCAACACCATCACCTGTCAGCAGAGGAAGAACACGAGCGGGAAACGGTCGAGCAAGAGATCGGCGACCTGCGCCGTAAGCTGAACAACATCGGCAACGTCAATCTGGACGCCCTAGCGGAACTCGAAGAGCTGGAATCCCGGTTCGGTTCGCTTTCAGCCCAGTATGAAGATTTAACCAAGGCCAAAAGCTCACTCGAACAGATTATCGGCAAAATCAACGCCGATAGCCGACGGCTGTTTGCCGAAACGCTGGAGACCGCTCGAGGGCATTTCCAAACCTTGTTCCGTAAACTTTTCGGCGGTGGTCAGGCCGATATCGTGCTCGACGCCGACGAGGACATTCTCGAGTGTGGCATCGAAATCGTCGCCCGCCCTCCAGGCAAGGAACCCCGCAACATCTCACTTCTCTCAGGCGGAGAAAAGACTCTAACTTGTGTCGCCTTGCTACTGGCCATTTTCAAAAGCCGGCCCAGCCCCTTCTGTGTGCTCGACGAAGTCGATGCAGCCCTGGACGAAGCCAACATTGAACGTTTCGTCAACGTGCTTAAAGAGTTCCTACAATGGACTCAGTTTATCGTGGTTACCCATTCGAAAAAGACGATGACCTGCGCCAGCACCCTTTACGGCGTCACGATGCAGGAATCAGGCATTTCGAAACGAGTCTCAGTTCGTTTCGACGACGTCAGCGAAGATGGCCACATCGCTCAAGCCGCGATTGATCGCGAAGAGGAGACTGCCTCGGAGACGGCGTCAGACGACGAAACCCAAGCGGCTTGATTGGACTGGCCCGAGGGTCTAGGCTTCGTCAGAAAACGGTATAAAGCCTGAAGCGCCAGCGAAGGAATTCTTGCGAAATGTTTCTACCTTCCAGCAGCCGATTCCTTCGCTGGCGCTTCAGGCTTTAGAGCGACCTGGCTGAACGGCGAGCTTTGAGACGAAGCCCAGGACACACTCGGCAGGGTATCGGCCACGCAGCTAGATTTTTGGCCCCTCGAATCTGCCTGTCTGTCATATCCAGCACGAGAGAAATCTTTGCCAGGATCCTTAAATCGGCCACTGCCAGGCGGTGGTGCGTGATCGTTTTCTGCGGCGAAAACCGCTGTTATGGGCGAGAATCGCATCGTCGTCAGGGCCGGTCCGACCCAACTGGTCGCTACGACTCGTGAAAGTTTCTAAAGTCGAACCCCCTTTTGAATCGAAACTAACTTTCGGAAGGATTGTCCTACCTGACAGCAAACACGTCACCGCGACGTGAAGTCGCCAGGCAGCACAATCCGGTAGGGGGGAGCCTGCCACACACGCACCTGCCGCATTCACCGGGAAAACACCCCAGTGCACCGCGGAATCGCGCTCTTGCGAACAACTTGCGTTTGACGCGTCTCTCCCCTGCCCTATGTGTCCGTAAGTGATGTCTGTCGGATAGTTGGCTTGGAGGGGTCGCTCAGCAATCTCTCCATTTTACGAATTTAAGCCAAGTTCTGGCTACGTTGCTTGCCGATGTGAATTTAGCGGCTGCGAGGATCAGAGGGAACTGAGCCAGAGCCACAACGAGAGAAGCGATCTACGGAGGGCCTCGCCCCAGATGTTTGTTGACGAACGTCCGAAACAAGCGGAATCGCGTCACGTGACGTGATTGTTGTTTGGGTCGGGGAGCAACAAGCAAGAGGCCATGACGTTTCTGCCGGGAGCGAAAGCTTCTGACTGGAAACCGACTGTACATCAAGAAGAGAGCATTGGAGAGCCCGTAATGAAGGTCTTCACAACTGGACAAGTCGCGAAGATTTGTAAAGTGGCCCCGCGCACAGTTAGCAAATGGTTCGACTCGGGTCGGCTCAAAGGCTACCGGATTCCTGGATCCCAGGACCGACGCATTCCGCGGGAATATTTGATCAAGTTTCTCAAGGAGCATGGCATGCCCTTGGGCGACCTGGAAGACGAAGCGATGGCCAAAGTGCTGATCGTCGCTCAAGACCAGGTTTTGATCGAAAATCTGAAGCGCGAACTTCCGCCGGAACGTGCATTCAAAGTCGCCACAGCTGCCAGTGGTTTCGAAGCTGGGATTCAATCCGAAAGCTTCCACCCTGACTGCATCATCGTCGACTTCTCGATCGGTCGCGTCGAAGCTCTGCAAATCTGCCAGAACTTGCGACGTAACCCTGAGTATGCGGATACGATCCTGATTGCCTTGCTGCCTGATGACGGCGGCTCGACGAGCTTCGATCGCTCCAGCATCAACGAGACGTTCAAGAAGCCGTTCGACGCCTCGCTGTTGGCCGAACGGATGCGAACCCTGATCGGCGCTAAGAAAGAACTCGTCTGAGTGCTTTCTAAGCCCGGTGAGTGACACCTGATAATCGCCGGAATCGGACAACCCGTCGCGGATGGCCCCCGCGACGGATTATGTCCGCCCTTCGAGTACGCAGCCCGTCTGGCCCGCCCGCGAATGGCCAGACGGTTTCTGACACCGCTAGTCATTGCCTCTCTGGCAGCTTCTCGGTCGCCATTGTTTTCACTGCGACCCAATCGCCTTCGAGCCTGCCAGAAGAACTTCTGCCAAGTCAACGATTCTACAAAAACAGCGGCCGGTGACCGCTCGCGAAACGGCT
>JANQPJ010000350.1 GCA_028289525.1 Pirellulales bacterium | reverse complement strand
CTCTACAACAAGCAACAGCGTCACGACCGGATCACGCCGTTACTGGCACAGATCGAGCTGAACCAGATCGGCGATCCGGCGCTGCTCTCGGGGCTGTTGACCGTGTATCGGTCGCGGCGCAGCGATCCCGCGCAGATCCTGGCGATTCTACGGCGGCTGACCGAGGTCAACCCCACGGACCGGCAGAACTGGCAGCAATGGCTGTTGCACCTGGCCGCGGCCCAGCGGGAGACGCAGTTGCGCGTCGCGCTGCGGCGGCTGTTGGCGGGGGTCGACAAGATGGAGATCGGCGAGGAAACGCGGGAGGCACTCCAGCGGTGCCTCGTCGACTCTTACTGGCGGAGCATCGGCCGCCAGATCACGGCCGGCGGAGACGGAGAGCTCAGCGAAGCCCTGGCGTTGATCGATTCGGTTGGGCCGCTGGTCACGCGCGACCTGGAAGCGAGTTGGATTGCCTGGGTGCGGGCCTACGTACTGGCCCGCCTGGGGCGGAGGGAAGTCGTTGCCGAGGCGATCGAGCAGTGGGAACGACTCGTCGCGCAGATGCAGGCGAGCGCTCCCGCGGACGTGCCCGCGGAACAACGGGCTCGCGTTGCGCTGCCTAACGGCATCTCGATCTCGCTCTCTCACGCACGGAAGCTGCTCTCCACCACAGACGACCTCTCGCAGCACTCCCTTCCACCATCCGCCGGGCGCCGCGGCCCGCTGCCTCCGTATCGCGTCCGCTGGGCCATGGAGACCGACACTGCGGCCGCCATTTCCTCCGTCGTCCCGACCGATACCGGCAAGACGCTCCTGGTCGATTTGAGCGGGACGGTTTATTGTCTGCATGACAAAACGGGCAAACTCCTCTGGCGACAGTCCGCCGCGGCCGGCACGACCGTGCCCGTCGCAGGCGGACGGCGCCGCGTCTACGTGCCCGGTCGCAGCGGCGGTGGTTACTACCAGACGGTCGCTGCTAGTCCGGTCCTGGCTTCGTCGCCTGTCGTTTTCGACGACCGTTTCGTTGTGGCTGGCCGAGACGAGGTCACGTGCCGCGCGCTTGACGACGGGCGCGTGCTCTGGCAGACGTTCGTCGGCAATACGTCCGGCGGCCGTACGAACGGGGCGACCCTTGTTACCTTGCTCGCCTATCGCGGCCACGTTCTCACGTTCGAGCCCATCTCCAGTACGCTCGTGCGGATCGAACCGGCAACGGGCAAGGTCGTCTGGGACCGGCAGATCAAAGAGCAGAGAGGAACGTCGCTGAGTTCGCTCAATTGCGGTGCCCACCTGCATGGCGACCGGCTGCTGTTCTTCGGCTCGCGAACCGGCATTCTGGATCTTTCTACCGAGGAGTTGATCTGGTCGTTCGAGCCGTGGCGCGTCAGCGAGTTTCCCGTCAAGATCGTCGCTCCTTCTACGCCGGCGTCCAACGTGTCGCCGTTGGCCCCGGTGATGCGCGCGGTCGTCTCTCGCAGCAGTCCGTTCGGCCCGCTTGTCCATCGGCACCATTCATCGGCCCAACGGTCCATCGCTTATCTCGACTATCAACAGCCAACGCAGATGCACGTCGGCCCGAATTCGCGGATCGCCCTGACGAACTCTGCCACCATATGGGCGGCGAGCGGTCTCCGCGGAGCGAAGCGAGAGGCCCGTCTGTTGGGGCATCAACTGCTGCTGAAGGATCAGCGCGGCACACTGGTTGTCAACACGCGCCTCCCGCTCGCCGGCCGCCGCGTGGCCCTGGGCGGCAAGCTCTTGGGCATTGCGGGGCGCACGGCCTGCGCGCTGGGCAGGCATCAACTTGTCCTGGCCGACCTGCTCAGCGGCGGTACGCGCAACGTATCGCTGCAGGAGCTTGTCGAACTGAACAAACCGGTCTGGTTTGACGTGACGCTGGACGGCCCATTGGTCTACGTAGCCGGTCCGAAAGGGATTCTGGGGATCAACGTCCTTTCCGCCGAACGATTGTTCCTGGCCAACTCGCCCAGGAACGCCCCATCCGCGGCGCCAGTCGCGCCCATTTCGACGGGCTCGCAGGGACAGGCGATCAGCCAGGTCGGCCAGGTCCACGGCGACGTGCTGTTCACACTGGAGTCGCCCTCGCGGCTCGTCGCGATTGAACGAAAGGCCGGGGACGGGCCAATGACCAAACCCCAATGACCAATGACCCGATACTAGTTCCCGCTCTCCATTTCCCACTCACCTGCACCTGCGCCGAGCGAACCTGACCCACGATGCCGACTACCGACGCTGAATTGTTCGACACCAAGTTCCTCGACCGCCTAAGGTCGCTGTTCTTTCGATTGCGGAAGCGGCGACAATTGCAGAAGCGAGGAAATCAGCCGACGCCTTCGGCCGGGTTTACGCGCGAATTCAAAGACCATCGCCAGTACACTCCCGGCGACGATTACCGGGCGATCGACTGGCGGCTCTATGCGCGTCTCGATCGCACGTTCATCCGCATCTTTGAAGAGATCCAGGAATTTCACGTTCACATCCTGCTCGACCGGAGTGCGTCGATGGTCGAGCCGTTTCCCGAAAAGCGGATTGTCGCTTCGCGGCTTGCCGTTGGAATGGCGTATCTGGCACTGCTCAGCCAGCATCGCGTTTCGATCCTGTCCATCGGCGAAGAACTCCGCCGCGAGACACGACCGCTGAAAGGCCTGGGCCATATCCCCACGCTGTTGAAGCAGCTCGCCGAGTTGAAATATTCAGGCGTGACCGACCTGGTCGGCAACCTCAAACAGTTCCGCCCTAGCCGCGATCGCCGCGGCGTCGTGATCGTCATCTCAGACCTGTTCGGCCGTTCGCCGGAGCTCTCCGCCGAGGCGATTGCCCAGGCGACTCGCTGGCCGGCAGAGACGCACGTGATTCAAGTGCTACATCCGCAGGAACAGCGTCCGACGCTGGAAGGCGATATCCGCTTAGTCGACGTGGAGACGTCCGAGATCCGTCGCATCTGGATGACGAAGCGCGAGCTTGCGCGGTACGAAGAGGCGTTCGGCGAGTACTTGGAGGAACTCGGCCGCGCCTGCGCCCAGCGACAGATCAATTACTTCCCCTGGTCGACCGACCTGGCCTTCGAAGACACATTCGTCAGTTTGTTATCACGAGGTAATGCCCTGGCGCCAAGCTAATTGGTCATCGGTCATTTGGATTTCGTCATTCCCAAGCCATTATGCATTTCCTGTTTCCATCCTTGTTCTACTTCTGGGCGGCGCTCGTCGTCGTGCCGGTCATCCTCTACCTGTTTCGACCACGGCCTAAGACCGTTCGTACCAGCACGCTGCCGTTTTTTAAATGGCTTGCCCGCGAGCATCAGGACACGACCTGGCTGAAACGGCTCAAGTACCTGCTCTCGCTGCTGTTCTGCATTCTGCTGATCCTGCTGGCCGCCTCCGCGTTGGGCCGGCTCGTCGCCGCTCCCGGGGCCGATGAAGTGAAGACGCTCGTCGTGATGATCGACCGGTCCGCGTCGATGGCCGCAGTCGATGGCGACGTGTCCCGCATCGACGCGGCCAAGCGGCTCGTGAAGAACCGCCTGGCGGGCGTGCCCGCCGGCGTCGGTGTCGTCGTCCTCGCCTACGACAATCGGCCCGAAGTCCTGTTGTCGCGGAGCTACGATATGCGCCAGGTGCAACGGGCCGTCGCCGCCGTCGAAGTACGGCCGGTCAGCGGCAACCTAGCCCCGGCTCGGCACCTCGCCCGCCGACTGGCTTCGCTGGCGACTCCTGGGGCGATCTGGCATGTGACCGACGGCGGGGCGGCACCGGTTTCGGCCACAGAAACGGACGAGACGCCCGCGGCCGACGAGAGTGGCGCCGAGATTCAAACCGAGGAACTCCTTGTCGCCGCCAGCGACGCGACGAACGTCGGCATCACGGCCTTGGAGTTGCGGCGGCTACCGCTTCAACCCGATCAGTTCGAGGCGTTTGTCCAGGTCCACGCCTCCGGCAAAGAGCCGGTCGATACCGAACTCGAACTCAAGCTCGACGGCGAACTCGTCGGCTTCCGCAAGCTCACGATCGAGCCCGGCGGTAAGAATGCCTTCTCGATCTCTGTCGCGTCCACCCACGACCGGGAGCGGATGCTGGCCCTGCGACTCGTCAAGCAAAACGACCGGTTGCCGCTGGACGACGTCGCCTACGCCCGCGTGCCCCGTTTTCGGCCGCTCCGCGTGCTTTGGATTACGGCGTCGCCGGACCCGTTTACCGAACTGGCCCTTTCGTCGCTTGCCGGTGACGGGGTGCTCGAAATGTTACAGGGAAAACCTTCGGCCTGGCCGCCGGAGGAGGCCGCCGACGTGGTCCTCTTCGACGGCTGGCTGCCCAAGCAGTGGCCCGCCGAAGCGGCCATCGTCGTGATGAATCCGCCTGGGCCGCTCGGTCCGCTGCAGGCGGCGCCGCTTGAACGTGGACTGCCATTGGAAAGCGTGCGGGCCGTGGACGTGGATCATCCGCTGTTGTTCGGCGTTGCCACGGGGCGCATTGCCGTGACGCAGACGGCCGTCGTCGATGGCGGGGGACTGCTACATCCGCTATGGGTCGGCCGCGAAGGTCCAGTTCTGCTCGCTGGAGAAACGGCCGGCCAGCGCGTCGTCGTCCTGGGCTTCAGCCCCGAACGGTCCGAGCAGTTGCCGCTGATGGCGTCGTATCCGCTACTGGTCGGCAACGCGCTCTACTGGACGGCCCAGCCGCGGCTGGACCGAGCCGGCGGCATGAACCGCCGGACGGGCGACGTCGTGCAGCTGAAAGCGGATTCGATTATTTGGAAAAGTCCAGACGAGACCCTGGCCCTCCGCGGTCCTACGGTCGAGCTCGACCGGATTGGATTCTGGCGGGCGCCGGATGGCCCTTCCGGCTCGGCATCGCTGTTGTCCGCGGGCGAAACGCTGCTTCCCGCTGCCGAGACGGCAGGCGAGGACACCGAATCGGAATTCGCCTCGTCGCCTCTGGGCGGCGACCTGACGCCTTGGGTGATGTGGCTGGCTCTGCTGGGCCTGGTCGTGGAAAGTTGGCTGTATCATCGCTATTGGATCTTCTGATGGATTGGGGCTTTCCCGCTTGCATTCTGTTGATCGTGCCGGCCGCCGCCCTGCTCTGGTGGTTCGATCGCCGCTCCATGCGATCGCTTTCGCCCCAACGGGCGCGGCTGCTATTGATCGTTCGGTTGTTATTAGTGCTGATCGTCCTGTTGGCCATCGCTGGCCCCGCCTGGCAGTGGCAGACCGAGCGCGAGTCGGTCGTGTTCATCGTCGACCATTCTCAAAGCCAGGGCGAAAAGGGCGTCCTGGCGAGTTACCAGCGGGTCGCCGCCCTCCGCGCTGAGCTGCCCCACTCGACCCAGCTAGGGCTCGTCTCCGCCGGGGCCGAAACCGTCGTGCGGCAAGCCCCGGACACGGCGGCCGGCCCGTTCAAGCCCGAGCAAAAACTTCTCGCCGAGGCGGGCGGCCAGACCGATCTGGCCGAAGCCGTGACGATCGCCAGCGGCCTGTTTCCCCCTGGGACCGGCCGGCGGATTGTTCTGATAGGCGACGGCCAACAGACCCGCGGCGACGTCGTCGCGGCGGCCCGCAACGCCGCGCTAACGGGCGTTGTGATCGACGCCGTGCCGCTCGCGGGTGACCGGCGGCCGGATGTCCGCGTCGTGGGGCTGGCCAGCGACAAGCAGCGTTGCCACGAAGGGGCTAGCATCGAGTTGCGGGCTGACTTGGAGAGCTCGCTCGCGGGCCGGGGCCGCATTCGTCTGTTTGAAAATGGCATCGAAGTCGAGTCGCGCACCATCACGTTGGAGATTGGCGATCAGCTCAGCGAAGTCTTCCAACGCGCGCCCGAAGAGCGCAATCTGTACACCTATCGCGTCCGCGTCGAGGGCTTCCCTGCCGACCAAATCGTCGAGAACGACGAGGCGATGACGCTGGTCGACGTCCGCGGCCGGCCGCTGTTGCTCTATATCGAGGGCGAACCGGGCCAGGCCCATTACCTGGCCGAAGCGACGGCCAAGGAAGGGATCCGCCTGCAGACCCGCTCGCCCGCGGCGATCCCGCAGTCGTTGCAGGAACTGGCCGGCTACGACGGCATTGTGCTTTCCGACGTCCCCGCCCATCAGCTCTCGGAGCGGACGATGGCGCTCATCCGCGACTACGTCGAAAAGCTCGGCGGCGGGTTTCTCATGGTCGGCGGCAAAAACTCCTTCGGCGTCGGCGGCTACTACCGTACGCCGATCGAAGACATCCTCCCCGTGAAGATGAAGGCCCCCGACAAGGAAGAACGCTACGCGACGGCGTTGATGCTCGTGATCGACCGGTCCGGCTCGATGAGCGGTCAGAAGATCGAGCTCTGCAAGTCAGCAGCGATCGCGACCGTGGAAATGCTCACGCCCAAGGACTACGTGGGTGTCGTCGCGTTCGACTCCTCGGCCCGCTGGATCGTGCCGATTACCAAGGCGAGCAACAAGGGGACGATCACGACGCCGATCTCGACAGTCAACGCCGGCGGCGGCACGAACATCTTTCCCGGTATGACCGAAGGCCGCCAGGCGCTCGCTGGCGTGAAGGCGAAGGTCAAGCACATGATCGTGCTGACTGATGGCCAGACGGGCGGCTCGGGCTACCAAGAATTGGCCGCCCAGATGCACAACGAGGGTATGACGATCTCGACGGTCGGCGTCGGCAGCGGCGCGGCGGTCGGCTTGCTTCAGACGATCGCGGCCGCCGGCGGCGGCACATTCTACGCGACCGTTGATCCGACGAACATCCCGCGGATCTTCACCCAGGATGCGATGGTGCACATGGGCCGTCTGGTCCGCGAAGAGGCGTTCTCCCCCAAGCACGTCGAACGCCATACGATGCTCCGCGGCTGCGCTGTCGACGCCGCCCCACAGCTTCTGGGTTACGTGAAGACGAATCGCAAGGAGACGGCCCAGGTGCCACTGGTCACGGACCTGGGCGATCCGCTGTTGGCCCATTGGCAGTTCGGCCTGGGCAAGGTCACGGCGTTTACCTCCGACTGCAAGTCCCGCTGGGCGGCTCTCTGGATTACGAATTGGCCGAGCTTTAACCAATTCTGGGCCCAAGTGCTCCGCGAAACAGCCCGCAAGGCGCAGGGGCAAAATGTCGACGTTCGGCTCGCCAAGGAGGCGGGCGACGTCCAGATTCACGTCGACGTGCTCGCCGACGCGGCCAGTTACGACAACGAAGCGGAGGTCACGGCCGACGTCTATTTCGTAGCCGCCGGTTCGCTCGGCTCGAACATGAAGCGCATCGCCAGCCGCAGACTAAAGCAGACCGGTCCCGGGCACTACCAAGCCCGCTTTCGCCCGGACGAGGCAGGCGTTTACTTGGTCCGCAGCCGGGCCGGCGCCCAGATGGTCTCAGCCGGCGTCGTCCATAGCGTCAGCGGCGAGGCGGCCACAGGCCGCGTTGACGAAGCGTTGCTCAAACGTGTTTGCAAAGCAGCGGGCGGCGCGCTGTTGGCTGCCGACGCCAAGCGGCTCCCGCAGCGGACGGCAACGCACACCCGCTTTGCCGACCTGACGCCGCTGCTTTTGAAGCTCTTCCTTCTCGTGTTCCTCGTCGACACCGGCATCCGCCGCTGGGAAAACGTAAGGGGCATGTGGACAACGCTCACTGGAGGGCGTTAGGCTGCCATTTTAAGGACTTCACCTGTCCAGCTAGTTCAGTCATTACGACCCCAGGTCATGGGGCACGTAGTTTTCATAGGCCACATGGCCTGGCATGGCCCACATTGAACTCAGCACCAGGGCTGTAAGCACCACCGAGCTTGCGATCCAGCGCCGACGATGGTTTGGAGCAAAGATTGCCATCCCATAGAGGGCTCCAAACAGAAACCCTGCCCCATGCGCGATATTTCCGATATGGACTTCTTTCCAAAACCAAGTGAGCACCACGCAAATGATAAACCAAAAAGCGAAGAAACGCGTTGTACCTGACGGCAAGGCGGCCTCTAGGTCGGGATGAAAGTGACGGCCTACAAACAGCACGCCGGCCAATCCAAACAACACCCCGGAAAAGCCGACCATGGTCGTTTGCTCTGCCAACGGCACGGAATAATTTCCAATCATGTATTGGCCCAGCGTCGACACATAAGCCAGCAGCACGACGAGCGTTGCCAGGCGGAATGAGCCGAGTCGAACCTCGAGCGTTGGCGCAAAGGCAAACATTGCCGACAAATTCATCAACAAGTGCAACACCCCGCCGTGCAACAGTGCGGTTGTGAATGGTCGCCACCATTGGCCTTCCCAAACCTGCCACCAGATGGCCAGTCGGGCTGAGTCGTAAAGAAAATCGCGTCGAGCAGGACTGGTCAGCGAGATCCATTCGAGTGCCAGCATAGCGCCTACCAGCAACAATGTCACTGGCATGCGGCGAAACTCGGTTCGCGAAAGACCATACATGCGCGTTCTATTGGGTGTTGACTAGATAACTAATCTAGGCCGCCCAACGGGAGGCCGGAAAATCAGGATCAAATTGACACGCACGAAGATTAGTTCTTAAGTCAATCATCAATAAATATCTACCGAATATAACACGAAGAAAAGGGATGCTCGGCCACACCCGTCGTACGGATTGCAATCGAGTTGCCCCCCGGGTGATTGCTCTGTTTTAGCACGTCTGGTGATCTGGTGCCACTGCTCTAGGAGCGAGGTTCGAAGGCGCATATAATCAAAGGTTAGGACGCTGGCATCATATTCTGTGCTGTTTCGCACGTTTCAGTAGGGCTTGGAACAAGGAAGTTCGATGCGATCAATTGCCATCATCAATCAAAAAGGCGGGGTTGGGAAGACGACCACTGCGGTGAACTTGAGCGCTGCCTTGGCTGCGGCCGGTTATCGGGTGTGTCTGATCGACGCGGATCCCCAGGCCCATGCTTCGCTTCATCTGGGGGTGGCGCCCGAGGGCCGCGAGCCATCGGTTTACGATGTACTGGCCCACAATGCTTCACTGGTTGAGGTGTGGCGCAATGTGGCCTCCAACTTGACCCTGGTCCCATCGCACATTGATTTGGCCGCTGTGGAAATGGAGTTGGCCGGTGTGGTGGGGCGTGAGGTGATTTTGCGTGACCGGTTGGCCGATCTGAAGCACGATTACGACTATACGGTAATCGACTGTCCGCCTTCGTTGGGCATTTTGACGCTCAACGCTCTGTGTGCGGTGAGCGAAGTGATGTTACCCTTGCAGCCTCATTTTCTGGCGTTGCACGGTCTTAGCAAGCTGCTCGAAACCATTGATTTGGTGGCCAAGCGTTTGAACCCTTCGCTACGGCTGAATGGCGTGGTGTTGTGCATGTACGACGCGGCCACTCGTTTAGCGGCCGAGGTGAGTGAAGATGTTCAAGCGTTCTTGGCCGAATCGCGCGGCGCGGAAAAGCCTTGGAGCGAGGCCCAGGTATTTTCCACCCGAATCCGCCGGAACATTCGCTTGGCGGAAGCTCCCAGCTTTGGCCAGTCCATTTTTGAGTACGCGCCCAAGTCGAATGGGGCCAACGACTACCAGGCCTTGGCTTGCGAAGTGATGCGTTCGGCCGACGCGATTGCCGAACAACTGGCCCTCGCACTCGAAAGCCACGATGTCTCCGACCCCAGGGAGAATTGCAAAGTCACCACTTTCGAAAAAGCAGCGGTCGGTGACCGCTCGCGAAACAGATAGAATCGGGTGTTTCGCGAGCGACCGGTGGTCGCTCGCTTTTGTGGAAAAAACGACTTTGCAGTTCTCTTGGCAACGGCTGTAGCGATTTTGGCAGTCCGCGAATTGGGCCGGAATTCGCCTACCAGGAAAGGCCTGTCGCTGCGGCAAACTATAGTATTCGGCCCGCGCCGTTTGCGCCGATTGCTGCGCGCGAAGGCTGAAAAATTTTCAATCCACTGGTCGTATTTACAATGCTGATCGTGTGAAAACGACGATGGTATTCGTGTGCGGGGGACACCGCACCGAGGGAACGGATTTCCTCTCGTAAGGGCTTTTTATATTCGCTTGTGAACTTGGATAGCGGCATGGTTGGCCGAACGGACAAGTCTCACACGATGGGCGAATTCGAGTACGCTGTTGCCCCTTGAGTTAGGAGATCCGAACATGCTGCCCTCTGTCTTGCGCGCCACTGCGCTCGTTGCTGCCTTGGCGCTCGCCACGCCGGCGTTGGCTTACGAGCCGAGCCTTTTACCGCTTGCTCAAGCTTACACACCTGACCAATATCCGGTTAGCGCCCAGAGCTACCACACTGGCCAGTTGGCGGCCTATGCCCCGGCCGGTGGGCCTCAGCTTGAGCATACCGAGCCGTCGCAATTGCCGGCCAATCCGCTGCCGGCGGAGAAGCCTAACGACTACCAACAGGCAATGGAATCGTCCTGGGGCGACGATTGTCTGGCGTGTGGTTGTTCAGCGGGAGCTTGCCCTTATTGGTTTGGCGGCGTTTACGGTCTGGTCATGACGCACGATCGCTCAAGCAACCAGCACTTGAGTTGTGACGCCTTGACGGATAACGTTTTGCTTTCCACCAATGACGCCGGAAGCGACTGGCAGGGTGGGGCTGAAATACGGTTCGGCCGAACTTTCTGTAACAACCAACTCGGTTTGGAAGCGGTCTACTGGGGTCTTTATGATGAAGGCCAACTCGCAACGCTTCGCGACGACGACCCACGAGTCACCAATCAGTTGATTTCGGCTCTGTCGTTCTCGAACCTCAATATCGGACCGATCCAAGTTGAGAACTATTGGGAGGGCGCCGCGCTCCATGCCTTGCGACGCCGGTTCGAGGCTCATAACGTGGAAATCAACCTGCTCACCATGCCGTGCTCGGGATGCGGTTGTGCCGACTGCGGCTTCTCGAGCAGTTGGTCTTTGGGCGTGCGGTTCTTCCGCATCGACGACGATCTCGATTACTCGGCCGATGACAGCAACCACGTGTTCGGAGACGGCTTGGTCGACGAGGCGCATTACACAATCGATGCAGACAATTTCCTGATTGGTCCGCAGCTTGGTTATCGGGCTGATTACCAGTGGAATCAGTGCCTCTCGTTCTTCGCCGATACGAAAGCCGGTATCTATGGCAATCACATGCGGCACCGCCAACGCGTGGTCGACGGCCTGGGTCAGGTGGCCGTGATCAACAACGGCCCCGATACTTTCACTCCCTATGACTTTGTCGAAACCAAGAACGGCGTTTCGTTCTTAGGTGAAGTACGACTTGGGATGGGCTATCAAATTCATCCCAACTGGCGACTCACGGCCGGCTATCGAGCGGTTGTGATCTCAGGCGTGGCCCTGGCCCCCGAGCAAGTTTCCGCCGACTTCTCGGACCTCGAACAGTCGCGGTCGATTAAGTCGAACCGCGGTTCTGTAATCCATGGCGGGTTCGCTGGCATCGAGTTCCGCTTTTAAATGGCTCCTGGCGGACCGATTGTAAACGCTGGATGTAGCCCCAACCGGTGGACTTTCTGCCGGTTGGGGCTTTTTGATGCGCAGTCTGGCTAGCAAGCGTCAAGATGAGATGCAAATTGCTATTTCCAAAATCGTCGTGAGTCGCTTGAATAGCTGGCCGATAGGGCTACAAACCGTTGTTCCGATGGAGATGAGCAAAACATGAGAACTCGATTTTCACGCTTGACGACTGGCGCGTTCGTGGTCGCTGCCTGTGTACTGCTGCCTTCGGTCTGTTGGGCGGTCTTTTATCAGCTTGGCCCCTCGAAAGACGAGTGGGGCCTAAAGTACGACGTCACGGTAAGCGACACGAGCACCGACAAGGCAACCATCGAGTTTACGCTTGCCGACCAGGGAAGACTGAAGCCCATCTATTCGGCCACCGTAGTCGCTTTCAGCCCGCCGGGTCGTGATGGCGGCCGTTCGTATCTGGTCAAAGAGCGCATCCAATTCAAAACCAGCCAAGACGGCAAACCGGTCGGACAAGTGCAGGTCGACAAGGAATTTGTGGACCGTGCTCAGATTCGGATTCTTACTCTGCATGTCAACGGGAAGCGACATCGGTCAGCATCCTACTACGACATTCCTCTTCAGAAATTTCTGAACCAAGGCCTGACAGCGCCTTTGCCTGTGGCGTCACCGCCGGCAGCGACCATCTCAAAGTAGAGTAGCCGGCGAGTCTCGACCCCGAGCATTGGCGGCCTCGTGAGGCGCTGCAATTACATCGTCACCACACGAAGCCTACGGTTGCCCAATTCAATTCACAAGCAACTGAAAGAATACGCCGAACAAGATGGCATTTCCATGAATCAATTCCTTTCCACGGCCGTTGCTGAGAAACTAGAGCAATTTCGGATCATTCGTAGTCGTATTTCGTCCGAAAACCTCGGCGAAAGCTAGGTGTCGTCCGCTACGGTAAAGAGCGACTCGCTCTAGCGTCCTTGGCAACGATGGAATACTTGGAACAACGTGCCCGTAGGGGCAGCAAGGAAAAATTCAATGCTGTGCTTGGGAAGGTTCCAGACGTCGAGCCAGAAGAAGGTGATGAGTTGTAAACTTCAACCGTCCGGCCCACTTTTCGTGACGAGCCAGCACTCTTACAGCGTGTCGGAACGAAGTTCCTCAGCGCGGGCTCCCAGATTGCCATACCGGTGGTAATCCACCGACAGACTCTGCTCTTGCAGATACCACAACAGTTCGACTCGTCCGTTGGCTAACACCGGGCTGTCGGCCACATACTGCCCAGTGGCAACGACCGCTTGACGCACCTCATCCGGCACCCGATCAGGATGTGCATAGCGAACCCGATCGGTCTGGCCTGCTGCGATTGCTTGGGCCAATTCTACGTCGGTCTCCGCCAAAAACTCAATTGCGGCCGCCCATGGCTCGGTTAACCGGTCGAGCCACGCAACCTCGGCTGTGGGGGAACCCGGTTGTCGGCTCACGGTCACGCGAGCGCCGGCCGCTCGGGCAGCACACACGCGGGCAAACGTATCGAACAGGTTGTCATCCGGGTGAATACGCACCCGCACCATCGGCACAGCCAGGTAACGCCGGTTGTTATCCTGACCGATGAGTCGGAAGTGGTCGTGTTGCTGGTCAAACTCCTCTTGCATCCAATGGCCATAACTGGCGATTGCCGCACGCACCTGGTTGCGCAATTCAATGGGCCAGCGGTTGGCCCACTCGTCGGCACTGGCCATCGCCTGGTCGATCAACGCCAGCTGTGGATCGTGGGCCTCCGGCTCTTTGATTTCGGCCTCCGGTTCCCCTTGGCGATCAAAATCCATCAACTGGGCCACATAATTCGGCCCACCAGCCTTGATGCCAGGCCCAAAGGCGCTTTTCCCCATTCCGCCAAACGGTTGCCGGAGCACAATCGCCCCGGTGGTCGGCCGATTCATATACAAATTGCCGGCGCGCACTGATTCGGTCCACTGCTGTTGCTCACGGTCGTCAAGGCTCTCCAAGCCCGAGGTGAGTCCATAGCCGGTGGCGTTGACGAGTGTGATCGCCTGTTCTAGGTTTTTTGCTCGCATCACGCCCAAGACTGGGCCGAACAGTTCGGTCTGGTGCGTAAAACTATCGGGTGAAACATCCCATTTAATGCCTGGCGAATAGAGTTGTGGATTGTTTTCCAGTCGGCGCGGCATGAACGCCCACGATTCGCCTGGCTCAAGTTCTTTCAGCCCTCGCTCCAACACGCCGCGCGGCGGACGAATCATCGGCCCTAGCCGATTTTTGAAATCCCAGGCTGAACCAACCTCTAAGCTCGAAGCGGCATCGAGCAAGGTCCGTTTGAAGTCGGGATCGTCGTAGACCTCGGATTCGAGAATCAACAGTGAGGTGGCCGAACACTTTTGCCCACTGTGGCTGAAGGCCGAATGGAGCACATGCTTGATTGCCTGATCGCGGTCGGCCAGCGCCGTGACGATCGTCGCGTTCTTACCACCGGTTTCAGCCAACAGCCGCATCTGGGGATCGGCAGCCAACAGGTTCAGGGCTGTTTCGGTTCCACCGGTCAGAATCACCACGTCCACGTCGGGATGGGTCACCAGGCGTTGGCCTTGTTCGCTGCCGCGACATGGCAAAAACTGAAGCGTGTTTTTCGACACGCCTGCCCGCCAAAAGCATTGACACAACTCGTAGGCCACCAGCACCGTGTCCGAGGCCGGTTTAAGAATCACAGTATTCCCAGCGGCCAAGGCAGCGGCTACCCCGCCGCAGGGAATCGCGATCGGAAAATTCCATGGTGAAACAACCGTTACGACTCCTTTGCCACGACCAGTTGGGCCGTTGGCGGTTTGAAACTCGAGAGCTGAGAGACTATAGAACTCGACAAAGTCGATTGCTTCAGAGACCTCAGGATCCGATTCGAGAATCGTCTTGCCTCCGTCAGCCAAGGCGACGCCAATCAGGGTGCCTCGCGCGGCGCGAAGCTGTTGAGCCACGTTGCGAAGCGTCGCTCGGCGATCTTCAGGGGCCATGGCTCGCCAACCGTCCTGATCTTGGCGTGCTCGTTCCACCGCCCGACGGACGTCTTCGTCGTTCGCCAAAGCAAAGCGTCCGATCGGGGTCTCGGGTCGCGAAGGATCGAAACACGTTTGCACCTCACGGCCCTCAAAAATCTCTTCCTCGGCCACCACCGTTGGAACATCGCACACACGGTCTCGCCAGGGTTCGATGGCCGTTTGCACCCAATCGCGATTTGCAGGCAGAGAGAAATCAGTGTCCGGTTCGTTGCTAAAGGTCCGCCAGTCGGTTGCTGTGGTTGGTTCGACGACTGGCTGACGACGATCTTGAGTCCGCCGGGGAGAGGTCGGCAACGTTTCACACCGGGTGAACGACTCGACAAACGATTGCTCCAACTGTTTCCATTCCGGAGAGTCGACTTCGAGTCGGAAGGCATGCGAGAGGAAATTATCGGGGCCGGTGTTTTCGTCCAAGCGGCGAATCAGGTAGCCGACCGAATGAATCAGGTCTTCGCTACGACAGGCCGGCGCGTAGAGCAACAGATTTTCGACCAGCTCGAACAAAGCTCGGCGTTGATGGTTGGCCATGCCTTCGAGCATTTCCAATTGCACCCGATCGAGAGCGCGTTGCTCGACCGCCAACACGATGCCATAGGCCAGGTCGAACAGATTGTGCGAAGCGATTCCAAGACGAACCGCCGTCAGGTTCTCTGGCAACAGCCCTTCATGCAGCATCCGTTTGTAATTGGCGTCGGTGTCGAGTTTCTCGCGGAACGGAGCCTGTGGCCAGGCGGCCAACGAGGCGTCCACGCGCTCCATCTCCATGTTGGCCCCCTTGACGATTCGGATCGTGACGGGAGCCGAACCCAAAGCGACACGCTGGCGAGCCCAGGCGTTGAGGCGTTGCTGTACCGCAAACGCATCGGGCAAATAGGCTTGCAAGGCGATGCCAGCGCTCACCTGTTCGAGCCCTGGCCGGTCGAGCGTCTGCATGAAGGCCGCGGCCGTGATCTCCATGTCACGGTACTCTTCCATGTCGAGGTAGACAAACTTGGGCACCTCGTGACCGTCGTGACGCGTGAATCGTTGACGGGCGGCCGCCCGATAGAGCAACTCGAGCCGGTCACACAACACGGCCACCGCATGCTTGAACGCCAAGCCTGAGATCTGAGAATAGATGGTCGAGATTTTGACCGACACGACTTCGATTTCCGGCAGCTGGAGGGCTTCGAGATATCGGTTCAGCCGTCGCTGAGCTTCCGACTCGCCAAGCACGCCTTCGCCCAAAAAGTTGACGTTCATCCGCACGCCGGCCTGTTGACGTGCCTGCAAGTGTTCGGTCAACATTTCCGGTTCGGCCGGCAGCACCACATTGGCCGTTTCGCGATGTAGCTTCTCCTCGACCAATGGTGCGGCCACGCCAGGCAAGTAGCTACCAAACGTTTGAAATCCCTTGAGCAGCGCGCGGTCGGTGCGGCTGAAGAACCGAGGGATGCCTTGGACATCGAGAATGTGAATCAACTGGTCGACCGCTCGCTCAGGTTGGTGTGAACGAAAGGCCTGATCGGTCAGTTGAACTAGGGTGGCCTTATCGCTTGGGTGGCGAATCATCCGGTCGAGTTCGGCCTGCTGGCGGCGTTCTTCGGGCGCTTGCAACGCGGCAGCCCGTTCTTGCAGACCTCGGGCCAAAGCAACCGCTCGCTGCACCGTCGCCGGCGTGGCGGAAGCGTTGTCTAGCGTGAACGTGGCCAACTGACCGGCCAAGCGTTGCCAAACGTCTTTGCTGGGGCGGTTGCTATTCGACTCACTCGACTTGCTGGCATCGGCCATGAGACGGTCTCACGGGGTGGTGATACAAACAACGAATCTAGCCTTCAATCGCAGCATGATTGATGACACGATTTGCTCGCAATTCCTCGCTGCGCTCACGACGCGTTGCCGAGGCGCCATGATCAAACACATTTCAAAACCAATCCAAGCACGAAGCGCAATGCGAGTGAATACGTTGCGCTTCAATTCACTCGCCCCTCGCTTTGTGCTTGTATTTTCGGGTTCTATGCCGAAGTAGTGCTGTCCAGCTAGAAGTCTCATCACGTCATCGCCGATTAGCTCGTCGGTTGGGGCACCTTGCTCATCAAACGGCGCACACGTTCCACGGCCTGCCGACGCAAGTCGGGCGAGCGCACGCGTTCGGCAATCTTCTCTGCTTGTGTGAGTTGCTGATGAGCGTCGCGATGTTTGCCAACTTTTCCTAACAGTTCGGCGATTGTAGCCAATGCGAACGCTTGCTTGAACGGATCAGTAATTTGCTGGACGGTTTTTGTAGCGATGTCCAGCACCTGGGCGGTGTGTTGCTGATTGCCCAATTCGATCTCGACCTCGGCAATTCCAGCCAGGGCTCGATTCTGTTTGACCGGATCGGCAATCGCTTGCGCTAACGCCAATGCTTCATCAATCGTTTGGCGAGAGCGGTCTGAATCGTCCAATTTTCCATACGCCCGGGCAGCATTGGCCAGCAGGTTTGACTTCCCAACCAGATCGTCCACCTCGACAACCAGCTTCTTGGCGTCGTGTAACGTGTCGGTTGCCTGACGTTTGTCCTTCAGCCATAGACCTTCGACCAGAGCCACCTCGCACAATGCAGTGGCCTGCGCCTCTGGCTCGTCAATCTGTTCGATGGCGGCGAGTGCCGCCTTCAACGCTCGACGAGCATCGACCCGATTGCCTAGCCGGGCTTGCCCAGCGGCCAAACCCGTGTAGCTGCTGCTGCGGGCCAAGGCATCGGTGACCTCATCACATGCCTGCTCGGCCTGTTTCAAGGTTTGCTCGGCACCTACGCTGTCCTTGCGCTGGTGCTGACGCTTGGCCAGGCGAACCAACCGTCTAGATCGCTCCGCAGGATTGCGGATTTGTAAGGCTTGTTGATATTCCTGGTCGAGCGAGCCTGAATCGGCCGGAGCTTCACGACCGCCACAGCCAGCGGCCAACCATGTCAGCGAGACTAGAATAAACGCCGCCGGTTTGGTCAAACCTTCGTGCATCGAAACATGCCCTCGAGGTCAAGACGACTCACCGCGCCAGGTTCATGAAAATTGCCACTCTGCCTGAGACAGACGCGAGCGGGTTTCTGCCATCAAGGCGTCTTCGGCCGCTTCGTCGGCTGCCTCGTAGGTGACCGAAAACCGCAAAAACGCACCCGCATCGTCCCAGGGAACGGTGCAAATCGACTGCTCGGTGATCAAGTACTGGCTGGCCGCCTCGGCATTCTCGAACCGAGGACCGCCGGCGATTCCGGTCGGCGAAGGCGTATAAAGAAAATACGTCCCGCCAGGCATCTGGCAGTCAAAGCCACAGCTTCTGAGCATCTCAACCAGTTTTGAGAGCCGTCGTTCATATTTAGCCCGCACTTGCGTAGGGATTGAATCATCATCGAGCGCCGTGATGGCCGCTTTCTGAATCGCGATGAATTGGCCAGAGTCGCAGTTGTCCTTCACGTCGGCAAACGCCTGAACCAACCGCTGATGTCCACAAACCCAACCCAATCGCCATCCAATCATA
>JANQPJ010000346.1 GCA_028289525.1 Pirellulales bacterium | reverse complement strand
GCTGCATGTGCTCGATATTGGAGCGCCTCGTTCGCTTATCGAAGAGATATGGTCCACAGGCTGCGATTGATTCGCCAAATCCTGCTGGCAATGCCCACGCATCGTTGCCAGGTGATCGCTCATTTTCTCAAGGCGAGTTGTCAGAATCGAGGGCGGGGTCTATGATTTTTTATGACCTACCGTTTTTCGCATTTTGCCAGCTCTCCCCATGCAACAAACCATCGGCATTGCCCGTCTGGCATTTCTGCTCACGCTTACCGTAGCAGCGGTCTTCGCGATGCTACTGATCAATCAGTGGACCGCGGGGGCCCCCGAGGCGGTTGCTCCTGCGTCTCAAGAACCAAGTATCCAAGAATTGGCTGTGGTGGCGGCCAAACGCTTTGCGCCCGAGACGATCGACATCTATGATACTTATGCCGGGCTGTTGGAGCCTTGGGAGCGTTATACACTTGGTTTCGAGATGGCCGGTCGGGTTTTGACGTTGGGAAATGATATCCAGGATCAGCCACTCGACCAGGGAAGCCGTGTTGAGCAAGGGACCGTGTTGGCTCGGCTGGATGACCGGATTTTGAAAGCTCGACTGACCGAGGCCGAGGCTGCTAGAGAGCAGGCCGACAACCACTATCGTCGGGCTCAGCAACTCAAGGAACGGGGCAACAGCGCGATCAGCGCGACCGACCTGGAAGACCGCTGGACCGCCAAGCTCCAGGCTGAAGCCCGTTATGAGATGGCGGTCAAAAATCTGGAAGATGCCACGCTCCGTTCGCCAGCGACAGGCTACATTGCTCGGCGGCAAATTTTGGCGGGTGAATCGGTCAGCCCTCATCAGCCGGCCTTCGAGCTGGTCGAATCGGACCGGTTGCTTTTGGTCCTCGGGGTGCCGGAATCGCGGATGCCAGAGATCTTGGGGCGCTGGCGCGAGGTTCGCAACGGTTCCGCTCAGGGCGAAGCGTTTCAAGCCCACGTGGAACTGGTCGGCCGCGATCGTTTTGGCCAGCCTTGGCCGCGACTGTCTGGTCGCGTCTATCGCGTGAGTGAAACGGCCGACGACAAGACAGGCTTGTTCGAGGTCGAAGTGGAAGTGGCCAACGCCGAACAGCGTCTGAAGCCTGGCATGGTCGCCCGAGCTCAATTGGTGATTGGCCAGGTTCAGGGCTACCGGATTCCTTCTCCGGCTGTGCTGTTTCGGTCGGACCAGGCCTATCTGTTCAAACTGCAAGAAGACGAACGGCAAACGCTTGCTAGCTCAACCTCAGAGACCGAGGCGGTTTATCCCGTGCAGCGCGTGCCGTTGGCTCGCTGGAGCGAACAGGGGCCCGACGTGATCGTGCCGCAGGCAACAGAAAACCCGCTAAGCGTGGTGGTGCGAGGCCAACGCCGGTTAGTTGACGGCCAGCGAGTTCGCGTAATTGCCTGGCAAGCCGACGATGAGCCGACGTTGCCGGCCGATGTGTCTGTCCGCGCCTCTGTAGCGGAGCCAAAACCGTAGTTCGAGCCGGTTATTTTTCTCATGGAACTCAGCCGCCAAGCAATTGATCGACCTCGTGTGGTGTTTGTTGCCACGCTGCTGTTGTTGACCGTGGCCGTGCTGGCCGGGATGAACACCCCGGTGCAGCGCACGCCGGCGATCACCAAAGCGGTCGTGTTGGTAGCAATTCCCTATCCTGACTCGGAACCGACCCAGTCGGAAAACAACATTACTCGCAAGGTCGAAAAGGCGCTGGGCGAACTCAAGAATGTTGACTTTATTGCCTCGACTAGCCTGCGCGGTTCGAGTGTCACCCAGATTATCTTCCTCGATGGGGTCGACCCAGACCAAGCCCGGGCGGAAGTGCAAGACCTGGTCCAGCGAATTCGCAACGAGCTGCCGGTTGCCCGAGAGATTCAGCCGGTGGTGACTGCCATCGACTTTGAGAGCGCGCCCTTGATGCTGGTCACCATGAGCGGGCCGGAGGGTTTCGACCAGCGAACGCTGAAACAAATCGCCGAAGACTGTCAGGATGTGCTGGAGACGGTGCCTGGCGTGGCCAATACCCAGCTGTTTGGCGGCTTGGAACGTGAACTGCATGTGAACGTGAATCCAGATCTGATGGCTCAATACGGTCTGACGCTTGGCGACCTGCGGCGCGTGCTGTTGGAGTTCCATGCCGAAATCCCCGGCGGGGCGCTCAACACGGGCTCGTTCGATCGTAGTATCCGCAACGAGACCAAGTTTCGCAATCTGGATGACATTCGTCAGGCGATTGTGCGCCAAGAGGAAGGCCGGCTGATCTATTTGAGTGATGTGGCCGAGGTTGTCGACACGCACCGGCGAATCAAGAACCTTGCCCAACTCGACGGCCGCAGTTGTGCGACGATTGTCGTGAACAAAGAAGCCGACATCAACACGCTCGGCACCGCCCAGGCAGTCAAACGCAAGGTCAGCGAACTGCAACGCCAGCACCCCGACTTGAAATTTTCGTTTACCCGCGACACCTCGCAAGAAATTTCGCTGATGTTTCGCGTGCTTGGTTCGAGCGCCGTGTTTGGCGCGCTGCTGGTGCTGGTGATTCTTGCCTGGACGATGGGCATGCGAATCTCGATTCTGGTGCTGCTGGCGATTCCGCTTTCTTCGGCCATTGGGCTGGTGTTTCTGTATTTTGCCGGCATTCCAATTTCGAACATGGTGATCTTTAGCTTCATCCTGGTGCTCGGGATGGTGGTCGATGGGGCGATCATCGTGGCCGAAAACATTCACCGACACATCGAACGGGGAGAAGATCCCAAAACCGCCGCCAAGTTGGGCATTGACGAGGTGGCCATGCCGGTGATCTCGGCCGATCTGACGACCGTGGCCGCGTTTCTGCCGATGCTGTTGGTGCCTGGCATCATGGGCGACTTCATGGGCGTGATGCCCAAGGTCGTGTCGGTGTCGCTGTTTGGGTCAGTCTTGGTCGACCATTTCCTGATTCCTACGTTGGCCGCTTATTGGTATCAGCAGCGCACGCCGACCGAGTTTGCTTCGGACCATCTGGTGCCTAGCGATCGCGTGCGCCCGAACATCGGTCTTTTTACTCGATGGTATGGGAACTTGTTGCGACAAGCCCTGGCCCATCGTTGGCTCGTGCTCGGGTGTTGCGTGTTAGCGATCATGGGTGCCCGGCAGCTCTTCGGGCATATTGGATTTATCTTCTTTCCGCCCAGCGACCGGGGACAATTCGAAGTACGCTACGAGTTGCCGCTTGGCTACAGCATTCAGGAGACGATCGCCGCAGGCAAGGTGATTACTGATCCGCTCGATGAATTAGCCCGCTCTGGCGAGCTGGTCCACTATGTGTCGGCAATTGGGTCGAGCGAAGGGCTGGCCAGCCGTCTGGAAAACGATCCGGCCACCGGACCGGAGTTTGCTTCGATCATGGTTGAGTTGCTCTCGCCGTTGGATCGCGATCGGCACGAAGACGAAATCTTGGCCCAATTGCGGCGGCGCATCAAGCCGTTGCCTGGGATGAAGGTCGAGATCAACGAGGTGGAAGAAGGCCCGCCCGGCGGATCGGATGTCGCCGTACGGCTGACCGGCAAGCAGCTTGATCGGCTGGGTGAATTAGGACAAAAAATTTCGCAACGCCTACGGCAAATCGCCGGAACAGTCGACGTAAACACCGACTACCGGCCTGACAATCCACAGCTGATTATTGAACCGGTGCCCGACATGGTCGGCCTGTTTGGAATGACCGACGCCCAGATTGCTCAGGCAGTGCAAACAGCCGTCGCCGGCGACAGCCGCATTCAAGTTACGTTGGACGATGAAGACGTTACTTTGCGTCTGCAGTTGGCTCCCGAGCACCAACGCTATCCGGACGACTTGAAACGCCTGTTGCTTACTAGTCCCAGTGGCCGTCGGGCAACGTTGGGTGAGCTGTGCCGGTTTCGCCGCGACATGGGGTTGTTTGCTGTGAATCGTTACAACCGCGATCGGGCCGTGATGGCGCGTTGTGATGTGCTTGAGCCCACCAGGCCTGACGAGGTGTTTCAGGTGTTGCGTAATCAGGTGTTGCCTGAGCTGGGGTTCGAGCCGGTCAAATCGGAGAAGGCGTTTGGCGTCGGCGATGGCGCGGTGGCGTTTGTGGGGCGGACAGGGACGATCGCCGAAGGGGTTTATGCCAAGTTTACCGGCGAAAATGAAGAACGCGACAAAAACTTTTCCTATCTGTTCAACAGCATGACGATCGGGGTGATTCTGATCTTCACGATTCTGGTGCTCCAGTTCAACAGTTTCCGTCAAACGATCGTGGTATTGATCGCGGTGCCGTTGTCGTTCATTGGGGTCGTCGTGGGCATGTGGGCCTGTGGGTTTGCTTTTAGTTTGGCCTCGTTCATTGGGCTGGTCAGCCTGACCGGCATCGTGGTGAACGACGCGATTGTGATGGTCGAATTCACCAATCAGGCCCGGCGTCGAGGGCTGCCGGTTGACCAAGCCTTGCTCGAGGCAGGCATGAACCGGTTGCGCCCGGTGATGCTAACCACGGTGACTACCTGTGGCGGCTTGCTGCCGTTGTTGTTGAACATCTCTGGCGGCGCTGAATTTTGGCAGCCGCTCACCGGCGCTGTGGTGTTCGGCCTGCTGTTTGCCTCGGTGCTGACGTTGGTTGTGATTCCAGTTTGTTACAGTTTGAGCTATAGCATTCCGTTGAAGATTCGCAGTCTGGCATCAGGCGCTGCTGGAATCCGTTAACGGAAAAAGCAGCGGTCGGTGACCGCTCGCGAAACGAGAGAATCTAGGCGTTTCGCGAGCGGCCACCGGCCGCTGTTTTTGTAGAATCGTTGACTTTGCAGTTTTCCTGCACTTTGTCTTTGGTCAATTGCCAACCAGCAAGGTTTTGCTATCATGATTGGTTTTGCATAGCATCCTCTCACCTCGCGCAGCAGCAGATCCCATGACCTCGGAGCAAACAATGGACTTAGCGGCCCGGAAGACAGAAATTCGCGAGCAGGCCCACGCCAACCGGCGGGCTCAAGAGAACAAGGACGAGGTGAGCCGCGAGATCGTAGCTCGGTTGATGGCTTTGCCTGAGTACGAAGCGGCCAGCACCGTGATGTTCTATGTCGATGTGCGAGCCGAAGTACGCACGCGGCACGATCTAGAAGGCGCTTTGGCCACCGGCAAGCGAATCGTCGTGCCGTATTGCGTCGATGGCGAGTTGGAGTTGTTCCACCTGGAGTCGATGGACGAACTCGAGACCGGCATGTACAAAATCCTCGAGCCCAAAGCCGAACTCCGCACAGTGGCCGAAAAGAACATTCCGGTCAAAGAACTCGACCTGATCATGGTGCCTGGCGTGGCTTTTGATCGCGAAGGGGGACGCACCGGCCACGGCAAAGGCTACTACGACAAGCTGCTCGAACACGCACGGCCCGACACGCCGCTGGTGGCACTCGCGTTTGAGTGCCAGATGTTTCCCGAGATTCCGATGCAGGAACACGATATTTATATGAACCGCGTAGTAACCGAGAAGGCGGTATACGATGGCCGCGGACGTTAATTCACCAGCGCAGCAAGCCGAAATCGACGACACTTACGCTGAGGCGTTCCGCAGTCTCTATGCCGAGGTGTTGATCACCGCGCGAGATCGTAAATGGCTCGACCACGCCTGTCGGGCGGCCACCGGTCACGCTTCGAGCACGATCATGTGCGATTGCGAAGCTGGAGTCGACCGGTATGTCGGGCCTGGCGGCGACGCCTCGTTCGCCACGCCCGATGGTCGGCCAGGAGCGGTTGTACAATTTCACCTACCTCGGTTCCGTAAGGATCGGGTTGAGGCGCTCGAAAAGGTGTTGTTAGCCCGCCTGAGCCAAAACGTGCTAACTTGCCCAACGACTGCTTGTTTTAATCTGCTTGATACCGAGCCGTATTTTAAGTTGGGCCGCAAGATCGCTTTTTTTGGCGACGGGTTTCAGCAGCGCGTACGCCGGCACGACCGACCGATGTGGGTGATTCCGACCATGGGCGGAGAGTTTACCGTTGACCGGCGGTTCGGCTACGCTGATGGCATCATGGGCGGCAACCTGTGGTTCCTAGGCACGACCGCAGACGCCGCAATCGAGGCGGCCGAACGTTCGGTCACCGGGGTCGAAGCCACGCCCGGTGCGATCACTACCTTTCCCGGCGGCGTCGCGGCCAGCGCGTCGAAGGCCGGTAGCCGTTACTCATTTCTGTTCGCCAGCACCTACGAGCAATTCTGCCCAACGCTCAAGCAGCAACTGGGGCCCGAATCGAAAGTGCCTGACGGGGTGACCTCGATCATGGAAATCATCATCAACGGACGCGATTTGGAGACGGTCGCCCAGGCAACGCGAGCGGCCATCGCCGCGTCGATCGCTACGCCCGGCTTGCTAAAAATCTCGGCCGGCAACTACGGCGGCCGGCTTGGCAAAAGCTTTATTCACCTGCGCGACGTCAGTTGAAGCCAAGTGACGTCGCGGCGAACGCTGTTAGCAAACTAGGTTTCGCGCTTCGACCACCGGTCGCTGTTTTTTTCGTGTCTGCAAATTTTTTCAAAATCTTCAAGCCAGCTGGTAAAGCTCCTGCGGCGGTTCGGCTTCGATGATCTTAAGATCAAATTTTTCTTGGAGCAGCTTGAAGACGTTGGGCGAAACAAACGCCGGAGGCGCAGGGCCCAGGCGAATTCCCTTCACGCCCAAATGGAGTAGC
Source organism: Pirellulales bacterium (assembly GCA_028289525.1). GTDB lineage: Bacteria > Planctomycetota > Planctomycetia > Pirellulales > JAGQOS01 > JANQPJ01. The sequence continues at coordinate 2,318 of JANQPJ010000346.1, read as the reverse complement.
GTGAGAAGTACGGCCACGGCTTTTTGTTCGAACCAAGAAATGGCCAGCGTCAACGGCAGCTCGTTTACCTCGCAATCGAACGCCTTGGCCAGCCCCAGAGCTACCTGAATCGCGCCAAAGGCGTCGTTGCACTGGCCCATGTCGAGCAGCCTCGGCAGCCCGGCAACCGTGCCGTAGTCGTAGTCTCGCACGCGAAACTTCCCACAGCCGAGCGTCAACACCACCGACTCTTGCGGTGCCCGATGAGCGAGTTGAGTAAAATAATTGCGACCCATCTCGGCTCCATCACAGCCGCCAATCAGATAAAAATGCTTGATGTCGCCTGAGTTGACCGCCGCCACAATCTTATCAGCCAGACCGAGGATCGTGCTGTGATGAAATCCGACCGTCGAAGTTTTGCCTTCGTCGGCCGGCAAAGGCGGGCATTGCTTGGCCATCTCGATCACTGCCGAGAAATCGTCCGACGTGAGACGTGTCGCCCCGGGCACGGCCGTCACCCGGGTTGTGAAGAGCCGGTCTTTGTACGACTCCCACGGAATCAGCACGCAGTTAGTAGTCGCGACAATCGGACCTGAAAACTGCGTGAACTCAATTTGTTGGTTTTGCCAAGCGGTTCCAAAGTGGCCAGCCAAGTGGTCGTGGGCTTTCAGCTTAGGATAGCTGTGGGCTGGCAACATTTCGCCATGGGTATAGATGTTTACGCCTGAACCGGCTGCTTGCTCTAGTAAATTGGCCATATCAACCATGTCGTGGCCAGTCACCAAGATGCCTGGGCCCTGCCGAGTACCTTCGACCACCGGTGTGGGAACTGGAGTACCGAGCTTTTCCGTATGGCCAGCATCGAGCATCTGCATCACTTTCAAATTGATGCGGCCACATTCCAAGACCAACTCGAGCAGGCTCTCCAGGTCGAAGTTGACGTTGGTTAGCGTCGAGAAAAGCGCCTCTTCGATAAAGGCATTCACTTCTTCGTCCGTCTGGCCAAGCCGCCGAGCATGATGAGCATAGGCAGCCGTCCCTTTGACACCATACAGCAAAGTCTCTTGCAGCGATTGGACGTCTTCGTCTTTGCCGCATACGCCAAGATCAGTGCAGCCGGTGCCGTTGGCAGTCTGTTCACATTGATTGCAGTACATCATCTTGATTGCTCCCCAAGCAGGTTGTCAGGCAGAACGACAGTTTTTCCTAAAACTTCCGAGAAATAGGCAACAAAATTTTCCAAAACGACCTTGGCAATTTATCCTATCAGCGATAAATTAGACGTCAAGGTCTTTTTATCCAGATATATTCGTCTTCGCCAAAACTCTGCCTGCCTTCCTCGTACCGGTCGCTGCTTCCGCTGTGTGGCCACCGACGGTGCATGCTTACCCAAACTTCAGCCCTTCGAGGAACCCCGCGATGAAACAGGATGCCGAATTTGTTGCGATTGATGAAACGCGTCTAGAGAACGATACCGGCTATCGGTACGAATACTTGGCCGAGTTCATCGGATTTGATGAACATGACGTGAAGTTGATCCACGCGGCTGCCGGATACCTGGGGCCGAAGATTCCCGCATTGGTCGAACAGACTTACGAAAAGTTGTTGTCCTATGACGCCACTGCTCGGCATTTTGTGCCACGTCAGCATGGCCACGCTGGCGATGTCCCCATCTCCCTCGCTGAGCTTTCCGCCGATCACGCACAGGTCCAGTTTCGCAAGGAACACCTGCTGCGCTACTTCATGCACATTATTGGCCACGCTTACAATGCCAAGATGGCTAACTATCTCGACATGGTAGGCGCGATGCACACGCCCAAGGCCGGCAATCAGGCCATCGACGTGCCGTTAGTTCAAATGAATGCGTTGATGGGTTTGATTTCGCATATCATCACTGAAACGTTATTGGGACTCGACTTCGATTGCGAAACCAAACAGCGCACTGTACTGGCCTTTAATAAATTGCTGTGGATTCAAAACGACTTGATCGGTCGGCACTATCAGGCCAGTTGATGCGTTGGAAGCTGTTTTTTATTGCAAGCGTCAGATACTGCGCCAAGTCAAGTAAACATTCAAGTAAACAGACTCGATCCAACGCGTACGAGGGTCGAGCCTTCGCGAATGGCTACTTCAAAGTCGCGACTCATTCCCATCGACAACGTGTCGAGCGACATGCCTGTTGGGCAGTTCCCGACCAACCGGTTTCGCAACTCGCGCAGGTTGGCAAAATTGCGACCTGCTGCCGCCAGGCCACCGGTCGCACTGGCCATCGTCATCAAGCCCTCGATCGCGACATGTTGATAGGCCGCCAGCTCGGCCAGCACAGGCTCAAGTTCGTC
>JANQPJ010000327.1 GCA_028289525.1 Pirellulales bacterium | reverse complement strand
GTGGCCCAGGGCATCGGTGGTCGTAGGGGTGTCGACGGCCACGATGTCCAAGAGGGCCAAAGGATCAGCGCCTTCAATCGTGATTGTGACGGTTGCCTGAGAGGTGTTGCCCAAGACGTCGGTCACGGTGTATTGAAAGGTGTCGATGGCCGATTCGCCAGCGGCTAGATGATCAAAACGACCGAATGGGTTGTAGATCACTGAGTTGCCGGCCTCGATCACCGTGCCCACGGTGCCCGTGGTGTCGACCGATTGCAACGAGAGCCCTTGGCCGTCTTCGCCGAGCACGTCATTATCGAGCACTCGAATTAGCAGGTTGCCTTCATCCTTACGAATGGTGATCTCGTCGGCAACGGCCATGGTGCCGTTGGTGCTTTGCGTCGAGCTTAGCAACAACTGGGGTAAAGGGCGGAACGCATCGGGAAACAGGCTGGTATAAACACGACGGTTACCGGCAGTCTGGTTGTCTAGGAAGTTGGCCGCGAAGACCGCTAGATCTCCAAACCCGACCCGTCCTGAAAGGTCAAAGTCGGTCTTCAGCGAAATAGGGTTTGTCGGGCTTACAGTATCGAGAAACGTGGCCGCAAAGATCGCCAAGTCACCAAATCCCACCCGTCCCGAGTCGTCTAGATCGAACATCACTGGCCAGAGTTCAGTCTCCGGCGCGGCACCCAACGTCACATTCGTGCTAGCCGATTGGCCAGCAACCGTCACCGAGGTATTGAGACCCTCAGGCAGGGAAATCCAACCAGTTTCGACCGGAGTAATCAACGCGGCCTGCTCTAAGTCGATCGGTACTCCCGTGTCAGACTCGGTCGACTCCAAGCGGACGCGGCCTAGCAACACATGCTCGGTATCGCCCACTTGAACTCCTGCCTGCAGGGTTGCATTCACTGTGACCTGACCTGTCGAGTCGTCGATTTGAGTCGCCTGATCGAGTGCGAAAGCAGGCCCTGCCTGAACCTCGGTGGCTGTGAAAATCGTGGTGTCGTAGGCCAGGTTGACGCTGGCCGCCTCGACTGCCTGACCGCTGAACCCGGCGCTGGTAACCCAAATTTCGGCCCAATACGAGTCCCACTCGTCGATCCACACCTCATCGGCTGGTAGTTGGTTAACCTGGCCGTTGGCATCGGTCGCAGTAGGGGTGAGCGATACGGTCAGGTCAACCCCGGCCACCAAATCACCTGCCTGAACAATCATCAACGATGTCGTCGGCAGCACCACTTCGTCTTCGTTTTCCCTTTGGCCGCCACCATGCAATAGAATGTCGCTACTTGGCAGATCCGCAAAGTTCGTAGCAAACTCCACCGTGCCGACGGCATCGGCCCTGAACTCCACGGAAAAGAGTTCAAAACGGCCCAGCCCGAGTGAAAATTCTGGGTTGGTGAACTGAGGGATTGCCGAGCCCACCTCGTTCAGCAGCCCTGGAATCGAGAGATCATTACGTCCTAGGAGGTCGGCAAAGCGTCCAAAATCATCACCATGCTGAATCACGCCATCAGTCAGGCTAACCAGCGCGTTGTCGTACAGGACATCGACGATTGCCTGACTTACCCCACGGCCTTCGTTGCCAGACGGTTCCCGCAGATCCTCGACTTCCACCTTGAGCAGAAAGGTCTCGCCAAGGGGAACACTGGTAATCTCTTGGCCAGCCGAATTCGTGAAGCTCAGATGAAACGCCGCATCCTCGCCGACCAACATCCGGCGGGCTTCAAGCGTTTCGACCGTTCGTATTTCTTGAACTGGCAGTTGATGCCCTCGGCGACGACGCGTTCGGTTACGCTTTGTCCACTCAGCCAGGGTGCGATGAAACCATGCCATAAGAATTTTGTACCGTTAGAAACGACCGCGAGCGTGCGACTAGAGCAAATTACCAAAATGCGTACCGGTGTTTCGTCGGAAAACCTTGGCGAAAACTAGGTCACGCCCGCGATGGTAAAAGCAACTTGCTTTAGGCATCCTCGTGGTCCAGTGCCTCAAAACGATCGTAAACCGGCCTTCTTTGCCGAATGAAGGCTCTGGGGGATCGTCATCATTGCCAGTAGATGCTTATGTTCCGTTTACCCAGCTAGCTGGTTCATTTTAGTTTGCTTGGTGGTACGAAAAATTGCAAGCAAATGCACTATTTTAACTGGGAAAACTGCAGAGTCGTCCTTTACAGAAAAAGCAGGGGGCGGTGCCCCCTCGCGAAACCGAGAAAGTCTCGTTGTTTTACGATTTTCGATCAACGGATGATTTCTCCTAGGGAAATTTTGCAGTTCTGCTGTCCGCTCGAACCCCTGATTTAGACCTGTTCAAGTTACGAGCGCAAAAAGAACACCCGCTACCCGAGAGGGGGTAACGGGTGTCATTTGAAATAAGTCTAAACGCTGCTCAGCTTATTTTCTGCTGGCGCTCACTTGCCAGCGGACTGACGCATGGCAGCCGGCAGCACGCGTTTCTGGACATTCGTCTCGAGCACGCCAAAGGCAGCTTCATGACGTTGAATCGACAATTGCAACGCGGCCATCAGACGCTTGGCCGTGTAGTAGTTGACCACTAGCCGTTGGTTGACGCTCAACGGTTTTTGCGGGGCACCAAATGGTTGGCTGTTGAGACCAAAGTCGATAATCAATTCTTCCGGGGTGCCGTTCACACGGCAAAAGTTGGCATAGCAGGCGGCGACATTGCTGTCGTCCACTTCGACCCGCTGTTGAGCCGCTGCTTCTGGTGCGGCAGCCTCGGGGGCGGCGGCTTGCTGTTCTTCCTGCTTCTCTTCTTCGGCTTTGGCCATCGAAATACCTCTCCTCTACAGTCACTTAGTGCGTGGGCGTGAAAAGATCTCGCGAAATGCGTGCCCAGTGGTGGTCCAGAGATGTCCATCTCGCAACAAAAGACTGCCTTCCCTAGGCAGCCAGATCACATGTACTCAATCATGCTCGATTGCCCAGGCTTGTCAAGAACTAGGGCCATCTGAAGCGACCAGAAAACTTGAGAAGAAGTGAGAATGGAGTAAATGAGATGAATGGGGTGTACGCGACTTTCTTATGGATCTCAGAGTTTTTGGGGGTTATGCCAGAAGTGCTGATTATTTCGGTTATGTCTGGCCGATAAGTCCTATCGAACGTATTCAACCAGCGACTCGGGAGAATGAGATAATGAGAATCCATCCAGCATGGGTACTCACGTTGACGATGGCTGTGACCACACTGCTGGCGCCACGACTGGCGATTGCAGAGTACGTTTCGTTTTATCCGTATGGCGATCAGGTCAAGACCGCTAGCCAGGGGCGGTCCGGCTGGACCGGTTATCACTCTACCGGCTTCTCATCAGTTGCCCCGAACCAGGCGGTGAGCTTGCCATTTGCAGCGGAAACATCGCCGTATTTCAACCCAGCCACGACGCCGCCTCAGACGCAAGCGATGCCAGCCGCATTTACGCCTGGTGGCGCCTGGGCTCAGGGTACAGGCCCGGTCACTCCCGATGGGGGGCACTCTTGTGCTGCTTGTGATAGCCAGGGATGCGCCGCCGGGGCTGGTGCTTATGCCCCGTCTTATGGTTATGGAGGCGGGTATGGTGATGGTTTTGGCGGGCCCATGGAGAGCCAGGGCGGGCCGTATGAAGACGGGTCGTGTGGGCCGCGTTGGTACGACGTTCGGGTTGAAGCGATGTATTTAAAACGCGACAACGTCTCGCGACGGGTGAATTTCTCGCAAGACGGACTCGCTGGATTTGCAGATCCGGTGTTCGTGCTGAGCACGGACGACTTGGATTTCGAATTTGAGCCGGGGTTTCGGATCGAATTCCGGCACGAGTTTGGCGCTTCTAGTAATGTCGAAGCTTCGTACTTTGGCACCTTTCACTGGTCGTCGAGCGCCACGGCCACGAGCGACATTGACAACCTGTTTTCGCCGTTCAGTGATTTTGGAGTCGACCCAGCTGGCGGTTTTCTCGAAACTGACCAGGCGACTCAACACACCATCGACTACAAAAGCGATTTGCACAGCGGTGAAATCAACTGGCGAACGGGATACATTTCGCCTTATGCCAGAGTTCACGGATCGTGGTATGTCGGTGCACGTTACTTCAACTTGAACGAGCAATTCTCCTTCCACAGCGTTGCGCTTCAGCACATCGACCCGCGGACTGGCCTGTCTCGCGGCCCAGGCGAGTTCACCTACCAAACTCGGACGAACAACAACCTGATTGGAGCTCAACTGGGGACCGATCTGCAAATCTGTGTGCTGCCAGGACTGATGGTTGGCGGCGAGATTGCGGCCGGCGTGTTTGGCAACAGTTCATCGCAGACGAACGTGCTGTTTGGAACCACGCTGGATCCGGCCTTGCGAGAACGGGTAACCCGAGAAGACGTGGCCCTGGCTGGCGAAGCCGGAGTTTCGGCCGTTTGGCAAATCACGCCCCGTTTTACCCTACGAGGGGGCTACGAGGTTCTTTACATTGATGGCGTGGCCTTGGCGCCGGAAAATTTCGATCCCACTCCGCCGTTTCTCATCCCATCGGCACCCCGTAACCCGCAGGTCAACGACAACGGCCATGTGCTCTATCATGGTGTGACCGCTGGCGTGGAATATATTTGGTAAGAGTTCAATTAGATAGAATAATCCCACGGCAACACCCTGCCACGGCGACGAGCGTTATTCTAGAGCAACTTACCTTTATCCACCTCGTCTAATTGTGTAAAGTCCGTGCTGATCCAAGGAGGGATTCACATGAGACCTTTATCACTCGATCTTCGTG
>JANQPJ010000325.1 GCA_028289525.1 Pirellulales bacterium | reverse complement strand
TCGCTAGAGCAAATTACCAAAATGCGTACCGGTGTTTCGTCGGAAAACCTCGGCGAAAACTAGGTCACGTCCGCTACGGTAAAAAGCAACTTGCTTTAGGCTTTATTCTTCTACATGCAGAGCATGGCACCGGCCGTCGATTTGCTTGATCTGTTGGCTAGTAATGTCAATCTAGGCCAAATACTGGCGACTTTTCTGGATATCCATTTTGCGATCGTGCTACTACTCAGGGCTGCCGATAACAGATCTGACGTTGAATGGAGTCGAACCGATTCTCGGCTCACCGTCCCCCTCGACAAGGAAGTCGGACCGGCAGCAAATGGATTTGGTAAATCTTACCCGCCTGAAGCTCATCTGGGTCACGGTCTGTGTCGTCGGTTTCGGCTGCAGCGGGTTTGAGCGCGTGCCTCACCCCTTAGTCCGGGACTACACTCAGTTTGGTCCCTTGCGATACGAACATCGCAAATGGCACCGCGTAAAAAAGTTGGCCAAAGAGACCTGGCATGAAATTGCCCGATGTAACGGCCGGTATGCCTTTAGCGCCGACTACCAGCAAGGGTTTCAAGATGGTTTTGCCGACCAACTCTACTACGGCGGCCCGATTCGTCCGCCTGTGATGCCGCCGAGAAATTATTGGCAAAACGATTACCGCAATCCGGCCGGCCACATGGCGGCCGAGCATTGGTTCCGCGGTTTTCAAGACGGAGCAATCGCCGCTCAAAGTTCAGTCGGCCATCATTGGGAAACGGTGCCGATGGCTCTGTTCGCCCAACAGGTTGCCGAACGGTATCAGGTCAATCCACACGTGATCGAAGTCCAGGAAGTCGAAGCGGAAGAGGTGCCGGAGCCAACCGTGCCGGAGCCAACTCCGTCCGCCAAACCGCGGTCGGCGTCGCCTGAAATGGCGAGCATGCCGGCTCGTCCTCAGGCCCCGTTGCGCATCCAGGCAGCCACGAAGCCTCCTCGCCCGGTGGCACAAAAACAGCTGCCTGTCGCGTCACCTCGACAGACGCCGACTCCCGATCCGGCCCCGCAAGCAGCTCCAGTGCCGACGGCCCAAGCGAAAAAGCTCGTCGAAAAACCCAAGGTGGTTGTTCAGCCTCGTGCCCGCGTGGTCCAGCAACCTCGGGCTGTTGCCCAGCCACGTCCTCAAGCCGCGAAGCAGCCGAGCCAGCAGCCTAAGCTTCCTGTGCCGACGACCGTGTCACCAGCACCTCAGGTAGCCAAGGCTCCACAGCCGATCCGTGCCCAAGCGCCAGAAGCCACGGTCCCCCAAACGCCAGACGTTACGACACGGCCAGCGGTCAAGCCGTTGCCTTCGGTGCTTGTTCATCGCCCCAGTAGTAAGCCAGCCAAATTGCCGCCAGTCAAAATCAAGCCGGCTCCAAGGCAAGCGAAGATTGTCGCCAAGCAACCAACGCCCAAGGGGCAAGTACCGGCCAAGCCCAAGGCAAAAGTAGCCACCCAGGCTAAAACGGCCACGAAGCCCAAGGCGGTCGTGGCAACTAGGCCCAAGGCCCCGGCCAAGCAGCCGCTTCTCGGCAAACCTCAGGCTGCGACGAAAAAAGTGGCAAGCCGCGACCCCTTGCGTATGTTGCCGCAACCGCGAAAAGTATTGCCTGAGCCAAAACGGCCACCGTTGGCCCTTCAGCAACGCCCGAAGGCTCAACACCCCAAGCAGACCACCCAACCGGTTGTGCAACGGAAACAGCAGCCGGCCAAGCCACGCCTGCAACGTTCGAAGCCACAGCTTGTCCAAAAGTCGACCAAGCCGGCTGCCCTTAAACAAAAACACCAACCATCGCTCGGCAAACCGGCTCATCGGTTGGCAAACGAAGCGGTGAGGGCCAAAATCGCCAAGCGGGCTCGAGCGGCCAAGCAAGCCCAGGCTAAGCGTCAACCAAGCAACTTGGCGCAGAAGCTCGACGAAAGCTTGGCGACCTTCTTGGCCCCGCTGGGCAAGCGGAGTGTCAAGCAAGTGAAGCCGGTCTCGGCCAAGCAGCCGATCCGTCAGCCCAAGTCTGCAAAACAGGTTTCTTCGAAAAAGACGTCTCCAGTTCGGGCGATGGATCGCTTGGAACTACAAGGCGACGTTCCCCGATACACTCCCCAGCACAAGTACAAGTAATCGAAAGCGGACATCTTCAGTAGCAACGATGAATACGGAATCCCATGACGTCAGGTAAAGGACAACCTCGTCTAGATTCAGCGATGTCAATGCAAAAGTCCATGTTCAAGAATGGAATCTGCGATGGACGGTGAGAAAACGGTAACTTCAGACTTTGGGCGATCGACTCGACGGCTGGCAACTTGGCTGGCCGTCACGCCTTTGGCCTGTAGCATCTTGACCGGTTGTGCGGCATTGACCAACCCGGTGGCCAATGGCATCCCGGTGACCGAGCTTCCGCCAGAGGTGCTGGCCACGCCCAAAGATCCCCAAGTTACGATGCCGTTGACTTACCTGCGCCAACAGCCCCCGAAGCAATACTTGCTGGATAAGGGCGATGTGTTGGGCATCTATATCGAAGGCGTATTGGGCGATCGCACCCAGGCCCCGCCAATCCATCTGTCTGAAGGTTCTGGTCTGCCGCCGTCGGTCGGCTATCCGATCCCGGTGCGCGAAGACGGCACGCTGCCGGTTCCGTTGGTCTCGCCGATTCAAGTTCGCGGCATGACGATTGCGCAAGCCGAACAAGCGATCGTGGCGGCCTATACTCAAGGCCATGCCCCGATTCTGAAGCCGGGTCGGGCTCGTGTGCTGGTGTCACTAATACGTCCTCGCCAGACGCGCGTCTTGGTGATTCGACAGGATTCGCCAGGCAGCCAAAATTTTTCCATTCGTCGTGGCGGCTCGATTCGCAGCACGGTGAATATACGCGGCGGCGCCGAGCGGATTTTGGGCGGCACGCGAGAGGGGACCGGCACGATCGTCAATCTGCCGGCCTATGAAAACGATGTGCTGAACGCCTTGGCCCGATCTGGTGGACTGCCAGGGCTAGACGCGGTGAACGAAATCATCATTCAACGCGGCTTTCTCCAACAGCCTGGAGCCCCGGGGCCAACTGGCGAATTGGTTCCGCTGCCCGACCCAGACGTGGTCTATCATCCGTCACACATTCCTGGCTGGTACAACGATATTGCTCAACAATATCCCGGCATGGGAGGCGGTCAAATCGTGCGCATTCCGCTGAAGGTTTGGCCTGGCCAACCGCCGACCTTCCGCCCACAAGATATCATCTTGAACGAAGGCGACATCGTCTTTGTCAAATCGCGCGAGGCCGACGTGTTCTACACCGGTGGTCTGTTGCCGGCTGGTGAATTCCCATTGCCGAGAGATTATGATCTTGATGCCTTGGAAGCGGTGCTTCAAGTTGGCGGCCCGCTGATCAACGGCGGCTTCAACGTCGACAACCTGCGCGGTGCAACGATCGCCGAAGGCCTTGGCAGCCCTAGCCCCAAACTGCTGTCGGTGTTGCGTCGTCTGCCAGACGGCCGCCAAGTAACGATTCGGGTTGACCTGCATCGTGCCGCTCGAGACCCTCGGGAAAGTCTAATCTTGGTGGCCGGCGACGTGTTGGTCCTCCAGGAAACCCCCGGTCAGGCGGTCACCAGATACTTCAGCCAGGTATTCGATCTGTCGATCATCTCGCAGCTATGGCGGACCAGCGCCACAGTCGGCACCGGCGCGGCGGCCCTGCCATAACCGTACTCAGCCGCATGGCGATGACCTGGGCTTCCTGTTTTCCATCGAGCAGTTTTTTCGCAGCAGCGGTCTGCGATTTCCGTCGTTCGAGCGTCTGCTCGAACCCTCGCTCGACGAATCGCTGACGAATGTTCTCGACGGTCTTGGTGCGACAGGAAAACGCATCGATCGAAAGTAGCGCTGGCCAGTTAATACAAAGCCTAAAAGCAGGGACCGGTGGTCCCTCGCGAAACGCTGAACTTCATCCGGCCCTTCTATATAAGACGCAAGTCATTTTCATCAAAAGACTTGCGCTACAACAAGCCGGGCAAAAGACCTTGTCGGAAGACCGGTAGTTACCGTGATTCTCCCCTAGTCTACCCGTTGCTTTCAGAAGCCTTCCAACTAGTTTGGGTGGTTTAGACACACCTCGCGCCAGCTTGGGGTTGTAGTACCGGTTTGCACCGATGGTTCTCCGTGGAGCGAGTAACGGCTTGAAAGCCGGCTGCGATGCAAACAACGTCATCAAGGAGTTTGAGTGTTGAAAACAACGGCCACTTCGCCTGAGGAAGGGACGATCGTCGCCGACCGGATGCCAGCGACTGGCAAGCCTACTCTGGGCAGCGCGCCGATCGTGTTGCCGTTGGTCGCCGAATTGTGCCTCGAGCTAGATCGGGCAGGTGTGGTCTATTGCCATTGGAAAAGCAACAACGCGCTCGACCGTTCGGCTTCTGGCGAGAACGATCTCGATCTGTTGATTGCCCGACCTGACATCAGCCGGTTTACCGAAATCTTGTGTCGTTTGGGCTTCAAGGAAGTCCAGGCGCCAGCCACGAAACAAGTGCCGGGGATTCTGAACTACTACGGTCACGAGCCGTCCTGCAATCACTTGGTCCATGTCCACGCCCACTATCAGTTGATCGTTGGACACGACATGACCAAGAACTACCACCTGCCGATCGAACGGCCCTATCTTGCTTCGCGCCGAGAGGAAGGCATCTTTCCGGTCCCCACGGCTGAGTGGGAATTGATTTTGCTCATCGTACGGATGGTGCTAAAGCATTGCACTTGGGATACGATTCTGGCTCGCCAGGGTCGGCTCAAGTCGGGCGAACGGCGCGAGTTGGACTACCTGTTGTCGCGGGCTGCCTGGCACACCGTCGAACAACATCTGGCCGAGCATGTCGAGATGCTCGACGGCGAGTTTCTGAAGCAATGTTTGGAGGCCTTAGCCCCCCAGGCTAGTTTTGGCGCGCGTGTGTCAGCAGGTCGGGCATTGCAGCGCCGGTTGGCCGGGCAGGCCGTGATGCCAGTCTGGCATGACGTGACGCTCAAAATCACGCGCCGGGTGACTCGCAAGATTCGCAGCCGGATTGGCGTGGCCGCCAACAAAAAACGCTTTGCCCAGGGCGGGGCGGTGATCGCCGTGGTGGGCGGCGATGGGGCCGGAAAATCGACCTCGATCGAATCGCTCTACGCTTGGCTCGCTGGCGATTTCGCGACCCAAACGTTCCACCTTGGCAAACCGCGGTGGAGCCTGACCACTGGCGTGATTCGGGCAGCCGGCAAACTACTGAGCTACCTGCCGGCAACAGCCAAGGCAGACGCCCCCCCGTCGATCGGCCTACTGCTGCGCAAGTGGACGTTAGCCCGCGACCGTTATCGGTGCTACCTGAGGGCACGTCGTTTTGCCAGCACCGGCGGTGTCTCAATTTGCGATCGTTTTCCCTTGGCCACAGTCGAGGTGATGGACGGCGCGTCAGCTCGCCGACTGGCAGGCGACCGTTCGCTAGGCCAGGTGGCCGAGTGGCTCATCGCTGGCGAAGAGACGTTTTATCGCCGAATGATTACGCCTGAAATTCTGGTTGGCTTGAAGCTCGACCCCGAAGTGGCGGTCGCTCGGGCACTCGATCGCGATGCCTGTGAAGATGCCGAAGCTGTGCGAATGCGCAACCAAGCGCTTTGGAATGCCAACTGGAGCGGCGTGCCGCTTCAGGTAGTCGATGCCGGCCAATCGAAGTCCGCGGTCCTGGCCCAACTCAAGCGAGTAATATGGTCGAATCTTTAGTCCAACCTGAGCTGTCCCATCGCGCGCCGCTCAAGCTGCCGGCGGTCGTAGAGATTGTCGGTCCGGCTGGCGTCGGCAAGTCGACGTTGACCGCCACGCTTTGCCGGCAGCAACCCCAAGCCGTCGATCAGGTCAGCTGTCGCCGGTTGGGCTCGCTGCCTGGGCTGTCTCGCCATGTGTTGTCGCTGCTACCAGCATTTGCCGGCACCATGGGCCGCAGTCGGTTTTTCAATCGCGAAGAGTTACGTGGAATGATCTATCTGTCGGAATGGCACCGCAGCTTGACCTTGCCTGGCGCCCGGCATCCACCGTTGACCGTGCTGGACCATGGACCGATCTTTCGGCTCGTCTACCTGCGCGAGTTTGGCCCTGCGGCGACTCAAACCCCGCGGTTTCACGCCTGGTGGCAGACGATGCTCGAACGTTGGGCCGGGGTGTTGGATCGCATCATCTGGCTCGACGCCCCTGACGAGGTGTTGAAACACCGAATTCGCAGCCGTAAGCATCGGTCCCACCGTTTTAAGCAAATGTCCGAGACCGAAGCCAACACGTTCTTAACCGGTTATCGACGATCCTACGACCACGCGATGGCCGAATTGGCTCGCCTGGGCGGGCCGCGGGTCGACCGCTTCAACTCGAACCGGTATTCGCCTGAAGAAATTGCGGAACAAATCTTAACTCAGTAATTCCAAAAACGACGACGGAAAAGCAGCGATTGTTTGTCGCTTCGGTCACCGACCGCTGTTACGAACAGGAACGAATCCATTTGGAACAACTGAACCGTCAAAAACAATCGCAACCACCTGAGTCGAGAATCGCCACAAGCGATCTTGGCATCAAGACCGTGTAAATAGGAGCTGGCATGGCCATCGCAAGTCGTGAAGAGTGTTTGTTGCGGGCTGCGGCAATACGTCCCTGGGCAATCGAGATTGGGGGCCCGGCCGGCGCAGGCAAAACCACGCTGCTCAAAGAGTTAGGCAAACGCCACAAAACGATTTACGCCGATGCTCGCCTGCGTCGCATGACCGACCTGCCCCGAATCGTCAAAAATACCATGACATTTTTGCCGACATATGTACGGCATGCTCGCCACAGCCGTTGGTTCACTTGGACCGAAACACGTTCGATGACCTATCTGAGGGCATGGCACGACGACCTCATGCAACGCCCGGCCGACTCGAACGAAATTACACTGTTCGACCATGGGCCGATCTTCCGGCTAGTGATTTTGCGCGAGTTTGGTCCCAAGCTGACCAAGACCCCACGCTTTCTTACCTGGTGGAACTCCGTGCTGCAACGTTGGGCCTCGGCCTTGACGATGGTAGCCTGGCTCGATGCCCCGGACGAGGTGCTGCTGCAACGCGTACGCGAGCGTCCCCGTTGGCACCGGTTTAAAGACACCACCGACGCCGAAGCGTACGAGTTCATGAAATCGTATCGCGAGTCGTGCGAACAGGTAATCGGCCAATTAACCGCCGCAGGAGGGCCGTTGGTGATGCGGTTCGACACGACCGAGATGCCCACCACTACGGTGGCCGACACCGTGTTGTCGGTGCTGCATGGCACCGACCTACCGGAACCAACATCCTCCGTTTTAAGGGTATCCAAGGCCAAGTAGCTTGGCGTTTCCTCGTCCTTCGAAACATCAGGCTTCAAGTTCTCAAAACTCCCGATGAACCGACAGATCGCATTACGATCGGCGCGCAAATGGCCCCTGTTGTCGCGCGTCTTTTCCGACCAGGGGCTGACCAAAAAGGCGTATCTGAACGCCTTAGCGGCCGGTCTCGACTATGCCACGCGACTCGGCGTCGGGTTTTTCGTAAAACCGTTGATCGTGGCCGGCCTTGGTTCGGAATTGAACGGGGCCTGGCGAGTCTTGGGCAGCATGGTCGGCTATGTCTCGGCCGCCGGCGGACGCCCGACCCAAACCCTGAAGTGGACCATCGCCAGCCTCCAGGCCTCGGACGACCACGAAGAAAAACGTCGCAACGTCGGTAGCGCGGTCATGGTGGCCTTGATGTTCTGCCCACTGCTGGCAGCCGTCGGCGGCACGGTTGCCTGGTTCGCACCAACACTGCTCGGCACCTCGGCCGAAACGGCCACCGGGGTTCGCCTGGCCGCCATGCTGCTGGTTATGAACTTGATGTTTACCAGCCTGGCTCATATTCCGCAGTCGGTATTGCAGGGCCAAAACCTCGGCTACAAGCGGATGGGGCTCTCGGCCTTGCTGGTCATCCTCGGGGCCGGCTTCACGCTGACGGCGCTCTACTTCGAAACCGGTCTGATCGGCCTGGCAGCGGCCAACTGCGCCAACACCGTGCTGAGCGCCTTTCTGTTCCTGAAAATTGTCCGTTCGTATGTGCCTTGGTTCGGCTTTGCCAAGCCAGTCGCCGGCGATATTCGCAAGTTCTTCGACCTGAGCTGCTGGTTTCTCATCTGGCGCCTGGTGATGCGCGTGA
This sequence comes from Pirellulales bacterium, assembly GCA_028289525.1. GTDB lineage: Bacteria > Planctomycetota > Planctomycetia > Pirellulales > JAGQOS01 > JANQPJ01. Next base: position 4,709 of record JANQPJ010000325.1, on the reverse strand, counting down.
TGATGACCAGCGACATGGTCCTATTGGGCATGCTCTCAACCTTAAGCTTTGTCACCACGTATGAGCTGACCAAATACACCGCCGAAACCCTGGTCAGTTTGGCCGCGATTTTGGTCAGCGGCATCACGCCAGGCTTGGGCGGCATCATCGGCCGCGGCGACCTGAGCAAGGCGATCCGCCTGCGCGGCGAAGTGATGATTCTTACCTGGCTGTTGATCGCTTGTATCGGCACCACGATTCTCTGCTGGAATCGAGTCTTTGTATCTCTCTGGGTAGGCAGCGAACATTATGCCGGCTCGCTGGCCACGTTGATGATTGTGGTGATGATGCTCCAATTTGTGTTGATTCGCAACGACTCGAACATCATCGACCTTTCGCTCGATCTGAAGCAAAAAGTGCTGGTGGGCGGGCTGTCGACCGCCGTGTCGGTTGGCCTGGCGGCGGCGCTGGTGGGCCCGATGGAGTTGGGCATCAGCGGCCTGTGCCTGGGCTTTGTGGCCGGCCGGCTGTTGCTTTCGATCGGCTATCCCTGGATTGTCGGCAAGCATCTCGGTCTGGCGTTGCGAAAGCAATTTACCGCAGCGATTCGGCCGCTGATCGCCACTGGCGTGCTGTTTACCGGCGCCATGGCGCTAGAAAACTACTGGAGCGCCCCAGGTTCGATTCGGGGAACGCTGGCCGTGGCGATGAGCGCCCCGCTGGTCGTCTTGCTGATTGTTCAATTGGCGCGCGATGCCAAACATCAGGTACCAGTCAAACAGACCGGAGTGCTGGCCTTTGTCGCCGGGCTGCTGTTCGCGCTCGGGCTGAGCCGCGACGCCCTGGTCGATCCGCATACCTGGCCAGGGTTGGTCTTGTCGGTTGCCATGACCGCGCCGGTCGTTTTCGCCCTGGCCGCCATCTTGGGCCTTAGCCAACAACAACGCTCGGTCGTTTGGCAACGGGTCGTAAAAGTGGCCAGTGCCGGGCCGCGAAAGCAGGAGACCCGATGATTCGCTCCACTCCCAAAATCGCGATCTTCACCTCGTCGATGCAGGGTGGCGGCGCTCAACGAGCCATGCTCAAGGTCGCCGGCGGGATTGCCGCACGAGGCTATCCGGTCGACTTGGTGTTAGCCCGGGCTGTCGGACCGTTCTTGAACGAAGTTCCCGAATCGGTGCGCATCACCGACCTGGGCGCAAAACGCGTGGTCGGCAGCCTCCCGGCACTCGTGCGCTACCTCAAACACGAACAGCCCGACGTGATGCTAACCGCCCTCGACTACGTGAATCTGGTCGCCCTCTGGGCACGCAAACTGGCCGGCCGTTCGAGCCGCACCAAACTGGTCGTCAGCGAACGCAACACCGTTTCGTCAACCACGGCCAGCGCGTCGAGTCGTCGTGCCCGGCTGATTCCGGCACTCATCCGCCGCTGCTACCCTTGGGCCGACTCGGTGGTGGCGGTCTCTTCCGGGGTGGCTCAAGACTTGGCCGAACAGTTCAGCCTGGACGCCAACCAAATCCACGTCATCTATAACCCAATCGTCACGCCAGAGCTGCTCGACCGCGCGTCCGAACCGCTCGACGATCCTTGGTTCGCGGCCGATGCCCCGCCGGTGGTGCTGGGCGCAGGGCGTTTGGGGCCCCAAAAAGATTTTGCTACCTTGATTCGCGCGTTTGCCCAACTGCGAAGTGCGCAAGATGCCCGGCTGATGATTCTCGGCGAAGGCGATCTGCGCGGCGAACTGGAACAGTTGGTCCAATCGCTCGGCTTGACCGATCGCGTGCGGCTGCCAGGGTTCGTCCAAAACCCTTATCCCTACATGGCCCGCTCAGGCGTGTTCGTACTCTCGTCGGCCTGGGAAGGGTTGCCAGGCGTGCTGATCGAAGCCCTCGGTTGCGGCGCGCCGGTCGTGGCCACCGATTGCCCTAGCGGTCCTCGGGAAATTCTCCAAGACGGACGCTACGGCTCGTTGGTGCCAGTCGGCGATGTGCGTGCGATGGCCCAAGCGATCGACCATACGCTGGCCCAACGGTCGGCCCCGCCGGCAGAGAGTTGGGAACGGTTCGTGCCGGATCGGGTAATTCAACAGTACCTTGACGTTTTGCTGGAGAACTGAGATGCGCACAATCGCGGTTTGGGTAGCGCTGCTGCTGGTCTTTGTGCTCCCTTGGGAGAACATGATCACGATCCCCGGCCTGGGAACGGCTAGCCGCATCGTTGGGCTGCTGTTGGTCGGCGTCTGGCTGGCCTCGACGATCACGACTGGCAACTTCCGCCGCCCGCGACCTTTCCATTTGGCGGTTTACGCCTTTTTCCTCTGGAACGGCCTGAGCTACTACTGGAGCGTCTCGCCTGAGGAGACACTCGATCGACTGCGAACCTACGTTCAATTGATGGTGCTGGTCGCCATTCTGTGGGATCTGTTGCGCACGCCACAGAATCTCGTGGCGGCCATGCAGGCTTACGTGTTGGGCGGCTTCGTTTCAATCGCCAATCTGGTGCTCAACTACCGAACTGCTACGGCCGAAATCACAGGTCGTTACGCGGCATCGAACTTCAACGCCAACGATATCGGGCTGATTCTAGCCCTGGGCCTGCCGATGGCCTGGTATCTGGCCAACTTCGTACGTTGGGCGCCTCGCTGGCGGTTCTTGCAACTGGTCAACTACGCTTACTTACCGGCCACGCTGTTGGCAATTTTGCTCACCGGGAGCCGTGGTACGTTGGTCGCCTCGTTACCGGCTCTGGGCTTTATTGTGCTCAGCCTGATCCGCCTCTCACCGCGCAGCCGGATGGTCGCCTTGGCGGTCCTGCTGGTCGGGGTGACGCTGATTCCGTTTGTGATTCCGCCCGACACCCTGGAGCGCATCGCCACGACCGGCGACTCGATTGCCCAAGGCGATTTCGGCGGCCGAAGAGAGATTTGGGCAATCGGCTACAAGCTGTTTGCCCAAAGCCCTCTGATCGGCATCGGCAGCGGCACGTTTTCCGAAACGGCCGGCCGATCTGCCCACAATGTCTATCTGTCGGTCATCACCGACGTCGGCCTGATAGGCCTGGGCCTATTGCTACTGCTGATCGTTTTCGCGCTTGGCGACGCGATTCAACAGCCGCTGTGGTGGGCATTGATGTGGCTCTCGACGCTCATGGTGCTAGGACTCGGTTCGATGGTCCATACCTGGGAACAACGTAAACAGTCGTGGCTCATGCTAACGTTGGTCGTGATCGGGGCCGAACTGTGGGCAAGACGAAAGCAGCGGCCAGTGGCCGAAGCGCGAAATCTGGAATCACCAACGAACAACCACCAACAACTAACCACCAACCACTAAAAGCCAACAACCAACTCCCAAGGAAATTTTGATGCAGCGACACGACGAGTCACTTCGGGTACTCCACCTGTTGATTTCAGTCGGCGAAACCAGTGCCGCATACAACGAACATTGTTTGCCGTTGGTCGGGCGGCGGCGATTGGCGATTTGCACCTTTTTCAAGCCGTCGGTCCCCACGCCTGCCGAAATCCGGCTGTTCAGCGGCAACGGCACGGTGCGAGGGTTTTGGGGCGCGCTGCGGCGCGCCCTGGCTGCTGGCGAGTACGATGTCATCCATGCCCATTCACCCCACGTGGCTCTGGTCTTTCTGCTAGTGGCGTTGTTCCGACGGCGCGTGTTGCGTAGCTCGGTCTTCACGGTTCACAACTCGTACGAAAATTTCAAGCCGCGCAACCGGTTGATGTTGCTGCCCATTTTCGCCACCTTCCAGCGCGTGGTCTGCTGCGGCGAGGCGAGTCTTCAAAGTTTTCCTTGGCTCTATCGCCGTTTGGCAGGTCGCCGGTTGTGCGCGGTACAAAACGGGATGGACGTCGATCGGGTTGATCGAATCGCCCCTTCGCGGCCAACCGATTCGACCGAGAAGCCGGCCACGATCATCTCGGTTGGCCGGTTGATCGACATCAAAAACCCGTTGCTGGTGCTCGACGCCTTTGCACAAGTCACGGATCAAGAGAGCCGTCTGGTGTTCATCGGCACCGGGCACCTCCAAGAACGACTGGAATACGAAATTGAACGTCGAGGTCTACAAGACCGCGTCGAACTGGCCGGGCTGGTGCCGCGAGACGAAGTCTATATGCAGTTGGCCGCCGCCGACGTGTTCATCTCGACCTCGCGCGGCGAAGGATTGCCGGTGGCCGTGATGGAAGCGATGGCCTGCCGCACGCCAGTCGTGCTGTCCGACATTCCTCCCCATGCCGAAATCGCCGGCGACTCGCACGCGGTTTCGCTGCAACCGATGGAAGACGCCGAGCGGTTTGCCAGCGAGCTGAACCGACTGTTGGCCCTGACGCCCGACGAGCGGACTGAGCTGGGCGAAGCGTGCCGGCAGATTATCGAGGAACAGTTTAGCCTTCAGGCCATGCACCGGCGGTATCCTCAGGTCTATGCCGAGGTCCATGGAAAACCGATTGACCACGAAGACAAACTCACCCCGGAAACCGCTGGGGCGATTTAGACGCTTCTCTCGTTCCCAAGCAGAGCTTGGGAACGAGAGGATGAGAGAAAGCGTTTTCATCAAGATTTTCCGACGGAATATGACTGCGAATTATTTTGAAATTCAGTCGTTTCAAAAAACAGGAATCTAGAGCAAATTACCAAAATGCGTACCGGTGTTTCGTCGGAAAACCTCGGCGAAAACTAGGTCACGTCCGCTACGGTAAAAAGCAACTTGCTTTAGCA
>JANQPJ010000320.1 GCA_028289525.1 Pirellulales bacterium | reverse complement strand
GGCCTACGAACCCGACGCGTAAGCGAGGTATTTCTGGCTGTTTTCCTCGCTTACGCGTCGGGTTCGTAGGCCGTTAAACCTTCACTAATTTGAAGAACTGATTGGCCCTGGCCTTAGCCGTCGCTGGGTTGCCGAGCCGGTCGGCGTTGGTTACTTTGGAGAACATACCAGTTAGGTAACGTTCCTGTCTTGCTCTGGCGATCAATCGCTTCTGGCCACCATCACAAACACAAATTCTTCCTCCTTCACTGTATCACGAGTTGGGCTAGGCGGAAAGATGACGAAATCTCGCAAGACCAATGCCAAGCCCGATCGGGAACACGACAATGAACGCGTGATTGCTCAAAATCGCAAAGCGCGTCATCTGTATGAGGTACTGGACACCTTGGAATGTGGCATCGTGCTGGTCGGCAGCGAGGTGAAGAGCTTGCGAAATGGCCGCTTGTCGCTAGACGAGGCCTACGGACGTGTGCGCGACGGCGAGGTGTGGCTGGTCGGCTGCGATATCCAAGAATATTCGTATGCCCATCGAATGAACCACGATCCGCGGCGGCCGCGCAAATTGTTGATGCACCGTCGCGAAATTCGCAAGTTCGCCTGCCAGGCTTACGAAAAAAATCTCACCCTGGTTCCGCTGAAAATGTATTTTAAGGAAGGTCGTGCCAAGGTGCTGTTGGGCCTTTGTCGAGGCCGAAAGTTATACGACAAACGCGAGGCGAAAAAGAAACAAACGATGCAACGTGAAATGGATCGCGCCATGCGCCGCTCGTGACGGAGCCGCGCGCGTAAACCGCTCGCCTGAAGCGCGACACTTCCTCTTTCCGTCCTTGGATCAGGACTATCGAGAGCATGACAGCACGGAACGTTCGCGCCGCCAGTGATCGAGCGCTGGACAAACTCTACGCGCGCATCAATTATGAACGCGATGCGACTCTGCCGCCTGGCGGTCGAGGGCTCAAGCTAGACCGCATGCACCAATTGCTCAAACGGGTTGACCATCCTGAACGCAAGCTGCGGGTCGTACACGTAGCGGGGTCGAAAGGCAAGGGCTCCACGTCGGCCATGATCGCGGCGATGTTGACCGCCTCGGGCTTGCGCACCGGGCTCTACACCTCGCCCCATCTGGATACCATCCGTGAACGGTTCGTCATCGACCACCAGCCCTGTTCAGAGGCCGCGCTGGTCGACCTGATCGAGTCGATTTGGCCGAGTGTGGTCGCCATGGACCGGGAGGCCGCCGAACAGGCCGATCCGTCCTTGAGCCCGACCTTCTTCGAAATCACCACCGCCATGGCCATGCTGCACTTCGTCGGCCAGCAGGTCGATCTGGCGGTACTCGAAGTCGGGCTGGGCGGACGACTCGACTCGACCAATGTTTGCCATCCCGATGTCTCGGTCATCACGTCGATCAGCTTCGACCACACCTATCAGCTAGGCAACACGCTGGCGGCCATCGCCATGGAAAAAGCAGGTATCATCAAGCCAGGCGTCCCAGTGGTGAGCGGGGTCGTCGGGCAGTCTGCTGGCGAGGTGGTCCGTCGAACAGCCCAAGAACGGGGATGTCGTCTGCAGGAACTAGGACGAGATTTTTCGGTCACCTATCAGTGTCAACAGCCGGAAGCTCACACGATTGCCTGGCCCACGATCGATTTTCGTCACGGCGAGGCGTCGACGCTCACAGGCTTGACGCTCCGTCTGCTCGGACAACATCAGGCGGCCAACGCGGCACTTGCCCTGGCCACGATTGCCGAACTCAACCGTCTCGGCTGGACGATTTCGGAAACCGCCATTCGCACCGGTTTGGCCCAAGCCCACGTGGCGGCCCGGGTTGAAATTTGTGGCCACGCACCGTTGGTCATTGTTGATGCGGCTCACAATGTGGCGTCGGTCGAAGCGCTGGTCGACACTTTGGTCGCTTCCTTTTCACCTTCCCGCCGGCTGCTGGTTTTCAGCACCACACAAGATAAAGATGCTCAAGGGATGCTGGAGCGATTGCTCCCACGGTTCGAGCGGATCATTCTGACTCGCTACCAGACCAATCCGCGCGCGATTCCTCCTCGCGAATTGATCGAATTGGTCCCTGAGTCTGCTGCCGACGTCGTGCAAGTGGTCGACGACCCGCGTGAAGCATGGCAAGCCGTTTGCCAAGATGCCGATCGAGATGACTTAGTCTGCGTGACCGGCTCCTTCTTTATTGCGGCCGAAATGCGACGGCTTATTCGAACACACCCGGCCCAAGGCCGTGTGGTTTGATGAAAGAATCGCGCTGCGATTGGTTGCACACGCCAGGGGATGCAGGACTCGAACTTCACTGTAGCGTCTCTCGCGCTTTGATTTCCGAATTTTTACGACGAAACAACACTACACGTACGCTGGATCTGCTCTAACGATGACTTGGTAGTTTTTCTGGCAGCCTGTGTTCGCAGGTGTGCCCAGATCGCGCGATTTCGCACATCTGGAAGCCGCTTCTGCGATCTGGTAAATTTCGATTCACATGAGGAACGCAGCGGCGATTGATTCATCACTCAAGTGGCCTTTTCAGGGCCGGATGAGAATCGTCTGGTCGGCAATCTTCCTCATGAGATCCATCGATCGCCAACTTCTTTTTGAATGAGATCCCATGGCACGTTGTGATTCGGTGTTATTAACGCGTAGAATCTTGGTTTCGGTCTTCGTGATGGCGGGAAGCGTCGGCCTCGGCTGTAGCCGACCAGATGACGCTCGGTTTACCGAACGGGCCACGCTGTCAGAACTGCCAGAGAAGCATCAACAGCAAATTCGCGACACGCTGGCCAAGCTCTTTGGCACGGCTGTCCGGCCGGTACTGGCAGTTGCCGACGACGTTGAGTTGACCGACGCCGAAACGGTTCTCCGGCAGCGGACCTTGGAGCACGGGCGTCAAGTGTATCGGCACACCG
>JANQPJ010000311.1 GCA_028289525.1 Pirellulales bacterium | reverse complement strand
GCTGCGCGTTGGCGGCCGATGTTGACCGCCAGGCTGGTCGCCCCGACGCCCCCGGTCGCTCCGGCCAGGGCAACAACCGTGCACCCCCGACTTCGACCGCCAGTGCCGCCATACCGTTGAGCTCCTACCCGCTCCAACGCAGTCAACAAATCGTCCAACTGCAACGGCTGGGTTAAAAACTCTTTCACGCCAGATCGCATGGCGCGAAGAATGAGATTGCCGTCGGTCGAACTGCTGGAGACCAAGATACTGCAATCCGGCACGGCCAAGTGCAACTGGCGCACCAGGTCGAGCCCTTTTTCCGGATCGCTATCGAGCGCGACGAATCCGATATCCGGATTGGTCTGCGCCACCACGTCGGAAAAGAACTCGTAGCGCGAACATTCAGCCTCTAGCCAAACCATGTCCATGCCGAGCAGGGTCGTTTTGAGCGACTCGCGCGTCACGTCGTTTGGATCGACGATCGCGATTCGAAGTACATTGCTCATCGTGTTTTTCGAGCCATTCTCAAAACTTGGACTTGATGGCAAAATTCCCTGATCGTGCGCTACTGTGACTGGTTTTGAAGTGCGCTCTAGTTCGCATCAAGATCATAGCCAACCGGCCCAATCATGCCTGGAGGATTCCCGTACGCCGGGCGGTTCGCCTGCGTAGAACGGTCTCCAAAATAATCAGACTGGGCGGCCGACGACGGCAGACGGACTGTTCCCTGCACTTGAACGGCTTTCTGCTCGCTGCGATGGGCAGCTTGTTGGGCTGCAAAGTAGTGTGAGCCTTGGAGGCTGGAGGCCGCGCCTGCCTGGGCAGTGCGGGGCCAACTCGAAGTCGCCTGGCCGGCGGGCTCATTGGCAGGTGCGGGAATGACTTCTTGCCGCTGGTAGGCCGGAGAAGCCTGTCGGCCACAACCGCTACACGAGCTGTCTCCACAGTTTGGACAGCAAGGCACTTCAAGGTGGCCATCCCAGTAGAGTTGCTTGTCGGTCGGAGGGCAGGAGTTCATGCCTGGGCCACCGGCCGGAACTTCGTGAGGATCGAGCGGATCGACGAACTCGGGACGCACCAGAATGAGCAACTCGACCTCGTTGCTGGTATGTTCTACTGCCCGAAACGCAGCGCCGACCAGCGGCATATCGGCCAGGATTGGCAAGCCTCGGTTTTGGGCTTCAACCCGAGTCTGGATCAAACCGGCCAGGGCCAACGTCTGTCCGGCCTTCATCTCTACGGCAGTATCCACTTCTCGAACCCGCAGACCGGGAATTGTGAATTCGTTGACCGTGACGCTTCGGGTACTATCAATTTCACTCACGCGAGGCCGGACTTCCAGGCGGATGTTTCCGTTGCCCAACACCAAGGGCAGGAAGTTGACCTGGGTGCCAAACTTCTTGTATTCAATCGACACGGTTCCCAAGCTTTGCGGCACCAAGACAGGAAACTCACCGCCGGAATTAAACGAGGCAGGACGTCCACTCACGGTGGCCAGCTTGGGCTCGGCCAACACTTTCAGCAGGTTGTTTTGCCGAATCGCTTCGAGAAACCCGAAAAACGAATTGCTGCCATCGACAATCCCAAAAGTGACCGTATCGCCCTGGGTTCCGGTGACCGCCGTGATCCCGGCATCGGTCGCCACTTCGCTGATCAAGCCGCTGATGCTCGAAACGGCAAAATCATTGCCGTTGAGTTGGGCAAAGTCAAACCCCATCTTGCGAAGCTTGGTTCGCGAAACTTCCATCACCTGAACGTTGAGCAACACCTGTTGCACTCCGCCCACGCTAATGTTGTTGATCACCTTGGGAGAGTAGTCCTCGGCCAAGCGGACCATGTGGCTCACCTGATCGGGCCGATCGACAAACCCTTTGAGCACCAGGCTGTTTGAGTAGCGAAATACCCGCACCGACGAGTGAGGGTAGAGCGTTTTGAGCGCCAACTCCAGTTCCCGCGCGTCGCCATACACGACCACGTCGACCGAATAGACTTTGTCAGTCTCCGACCACAGGTTTACCTGAGTGACGCCTGGCTTGGTGGCCGAAATCTGGATCTGTTTCGGCGACAATGGCGTCACGGTGAGCAGTTCAGGGTTGTTGACCTGGGCGCGGGGAATCCGCTCGTCAAGCGTAAGAATCCGGCTGGTATTGACCGTCATCTCAATCCGATCGGTCGCCGCTTCCAGGCGTTTCACGATCGTTTGGGCAGTGGCCGTTGACTGAAGCATGGCCGCTAGCGTACAGGCCCAACCAACTGCATAGAAAGGCATCCGAGCAATCGGCGAGCGCCGAGAGAGTGTCGTCCACATCCGTGTCATCCTTCCGCTATCCATAAGGCGGTGGGATTTCGCATCTTGCGAAATCGTTGTCCAAAAAGGCCGTAGATTATTCGGCCTTCTCGATTTTCATCGCTTCTTCCAACTTTTCTCCCAGCTCTTCAGGTAGAGCAGGTTGATCTTTGTTTTCGAGCCCAGGCGTCGAAAGCTGAGGCCCTACGGCCTCCTCCACGCTGGCGCCGGCGGCTTCCACTGGAATCCGGCCATCCTCCTGAAACTCGACCTCACGCACGTTGGTCCCTTCGAGAACTGCCATGACCCAAGGCTCGGCAGCGGGAGTACTCTCCGGGGCCGGGGTCATCCCTTTTAGGAATGCCTGAATTCCCCCGGAAGACTCTTCCTTGTTCTCCGAAGCAACACTTGCGCGTTCCTTCTCTGGGTCGCCAATACTCTTGTTCAGCAAATCGTCCAGCGTGATGGGCTGGTCGGGAGCTGCCTGATGATCGTCGGGATGTCTGAGCACCAAGCGAATTCTGCCAGTCTCGGCGGCCAGATTCAGCTTGGCCGATTGCTTGGGCGTTACGACCAGCGAAATGGTTCGCGCCACCACCGAGGCTTCATCATGCTCGGCGCCACGGCGGAAAATCTGGTCGACGGCAAATACGCGCACGTCTTCGAGAATCGTCTTGACGCGAGTTTCGTGAATGCCTTTGCGGGCATCTCGAGTTACATAAAGCTGCACGTCAACCCGATCCCCCGGCCGAGCCAGACCAGCGGTTCCAGTATCTTCGGCAACCCGCACGGCAAACACGCGATATCCGGCCGGAATCTGTTCGGTTGGTGTATCGGGCGCATCGGCTGAGATCAATTTGGCGGCCAAGATGGGATCGCCCTGGTAGATTTGGGTGCGTGGACGATGCCCGAGCACTTCTTCAATATCGCGGATCGCCCCCGGCTGAATTTTGTCGCTGGGCCATTCTTGCAGTTCGACCAGATCGGCCGTGATCGTGTCGCCTACGTGAATGTTCTTCAAAGCGACATAAATCGTTTCGGTTTCGATCTGAGGGCTTACCTGGACCTGTTTTCGGTCCATGACCTGGCTAATCCCGATCGACGCAACCAGCCCACATCCTAGTGCGAGCGCCAGCAGTAGTAATGATTTTGGACGCATAGGGGGCCCCCCCGGGCCGCGAAAACAAAGTGTTTTTGATGCCACGCGAACGCTCGGTTATTGAACCGTTTCTCTCCGCATCGTCGTCGTTGCGGTAAGCGTTTGACTCCCTAGAAACATTGGCGATGGGAGCCAGCTTACTTGACTAAAAGGGATCGCGACGGAAACCGTCATCGAGTCGGCGTAATCCGGAGGAACGGCAGGCACCGATGTGACCGTTATGGTCGCACCCGAAATCGAGGCGTCGGTAAGGTAGTTTTCGACCGAGGTTTGAACTTCACTGGTGGCAACGCCGTCTAAGACGGCTCGTCTGGCTCCTTCCCTGGATGCGTTGGTAAGAATCTGCTGGACCATTACCATGCGGCCGTATTCGATCATTCCGAACACGAGCAACATGAATACGGGCGCAACGAGTGCGAACTCGACGACTGCCGCGCCTCGTCGGTGTAATCGGCCAACTCGGCATGGCTTGTCCAGGCCAATCCGCCGTCGGGCAGAAAAAGGATTTTTTTCTCGGTATTTTTTCGGTATCGCAAAGGTCATACCAGCATTCCTGTCCAAGCAAAGTAGGCAATCGTGCCAATGGCCAATGGAATGCCATAGGGCAGTAGGGCCATCGAACTCTTGCGTTCAGCAGCGATTTCAGCCAGTTTTTCGGGATTACGCACCGTATTGATTTCTCGCAAAATGGCCCAGAATTGAGCATAGTGCTTGTCCCAAGCACCACGTTTGAGCACCATCAGCACTGCCATCACTCCGCCAACAACCGCCGAGACGCCAAAGGCGTAGAAAGTGACTTCGCCGCCAACCCAGGCTCCGACTCCGGCCATCAGCTTAACATCGCCCGCTCCCATGCCGCCGATCGCATAAGCCGGCAGCAAGACGGCCAAACCAACCACGGTTCCCAGCAGACTGTACTGTAAGCCCTCCCAGCCGGCATAGGGCGAGAAAAACGTGCAGTAAATCCACCCACTGATAATCATCGGAAAGGTCAGCCAGTTGGGCACCTTGAGCATCCGCCCGTCAATCACAGCGGCCACCACCAGCGTGATGGTCACCAGCCAGATGACCCAGTTTTCGGCAATGCTTCCCAAAATGTTTGTGAGCTCAGCCATGATGTTTTCTCTTGCTCCTGTTTTTTCTCATTCCCCGAAAATTAGTTGGAACCGTGTTGCGTCGCCCCAACGGAGTTAGGTCGGACGCGACTCGATCGCCGCCGATTTCCACGCTAACCACGCAGGGTGAACATGAAACTCACCACGGCACCCATCACTGTGAAAAAGTAGCACAGCAACTCGAACGCGGCGGAAACTGTTTCTGCTGGAACCGTGGAAACCATGAATCTGTTCTCTGCAAACCCTGCCGAGGAGGTCTGACGGCCGAGGCGTCCGACGTCAACTCGCGGTGTTCAGTACTTAAAAAACGGTAACCCTTTAGCCTTCTGAAGCTAGACAGAACGATTGCACCACACGGAGTCACGGAGGCCTCCCTGAAATCGTTTCGCTCCGGAACAAGACGAGCCGCGCCCTCGGCGAAGCGAGGGCACGGCAATCGTCTGTGTTCACTCGTCTTACGGAGCCGCCGGAGCAATCCGGTTACCAACTTCGGTGAACGTCGAATTCGCGTTGGTGCCGATCGTGGTGATCGCCGACAGGCAAACCACAACAATCAGGGCCAGCATCACGGCATATTCAACCGCGGTGGGGCCATCTTCCGAAGCGAGGAAACGTTGCACCTTCTTAGCAAAACTCTTCATTGCATCCTCCCAAAAATTTCTCGGAGCGTTTTACCGGGCCAGCTCGACCACGGTTGCACTACGCCCTATGTCAGGAAACCCAAGGCGGCGTCTCGAAGTGCCCCGTCAGAGCCAAAGCCCCGACCGGCGGCCTGTTACCACTTCTACGAAACCAACCCAAACCAAACACAAAAACGGAAGCATCTTGGCTCGGTACGGGATTTCCTGGGCCAGTCGCCTTGGCAACTAGCAGTCAGGCGTCCCTTCGGCAGCCGGCTACCACACGCCTTCGGAAAGAAGCCGTGTGGCCCATGGCTTTGCGTACCGGCCGAACGCACGGCCGATGTGCCTTTATCGAGGACCGAGATACTACAGGCCTTCGTGAAACACTCGCCCTCCCGGTGGGGAAAGCTCGTGCCTCACTAGAAACCTATGTCAGGAATGAAGGTTGTCAAATTACGCGGTTTAGGAAATCCGGTAATTTTCTTCTGGTTTTTTCGGACCACGTAAAATCGTCGTTTTTCGGCTCTGCCTGCGCCCGATCGGGCGGAAAGAAATGGGCACCGTGGGATAACCCGAGCGCAGTAAAAAACGCGCCACGGCTAGATTTTCTTGTTTCGCGAGCGGTCACCGACCGCTGTTTTTGTGGAATCGTTGACTTTGCAGTTCTCCTGCGTTTGAGCCCTGTGAACTTGATGACTTGAACGTTGCTCCCAGCGCCCCGGCGACGCATCGCGGCTAGAGGACAAGAGCAACATGAATCGTCTATTGGGCCGTCCCGTCCCCTTTTTCGTGGAACAGAGCAGCGAAGATCAACAACACGGCCACCGCTCCGGCCGCTGGCACCAGCCAAATCGACTTCCAATCATGGGCAATTTCGGCCGCTGGCGTCGAATAGCTTTCGACCACTCGACCTGAAACCAGCGACCCCACGAACAATCCTACCCCGAGCGTAACAAAGGCAATAAACCCTTGGGCGGCTCCCCGCACGTGCTCTGGCGCCTTGTTGTCGACATAGATCTGTCCGGTGACGAAAAAGAAGTCGTAGCAAATCCCATGCAGGATGATGCCCAAATAAATCATCCACATCGCAGAACCGGTATCCCCAAAGGCAAACAGCACATATCGAGCACACCAAGCAAGCATGCCCACGAGCAGCATCCACTTCACGCCCAGTCGGGCAAAGAACAACGGCATCAACAGCATAAAGACGATTTCGGATACCTGACCGTAGGTCATCTTACTGGCCGCGTTTTGCACGCCTATTTCGTTCAAAAACCCGTTCGTAAAGGTGTAGTAAAACTGCAACGGAATACAGATTAGAAACGAACCGATCACAAAGATGGCAAACGACGGCTGCTTCATCAGTGCCAGGGCGTCGAGCCCCAATACACCGCGAACGGTCATATCACCACCTTGCTTCGGAGGCGTATGGGGCAATGCCAGGCAGAACAACCCCAACACCACTTGTGCAGCACAGGCAATCCACATCGGCAAGGTGGTTGGCTCGATGCTAGCGCCATTGGCTCCCATGTCGCCAAACGTTCGGTCGATCGGAATGCCGAAAAATTCATCGACCACTAGGGCATAGCCCCCGTCGCCAACGTGCAAGAAACCGACCAGCATTCCGGCCACAATCCAACCGATGGTTCCCAAGACGCGAACGCCGGGAAACTGCCGGCCTGGATCGGTCAAATGGTGGAACGAGAGTGAATTGGTGAGCGCCAACGTCGGCATGTAGGCCAAAAAATAGGCAATCAAACCGCCATAAAACAGGCTAGGTGATTGGGTTTTTGACACGTAGTACAAAATCACCGCACCCACCAGATGGAGCACGCAGAGAATCCGTTCCGTCGAAAAAAAACGGTCGGCGATCATGCCGACGAAAAACGGGGCGATCATGGCGGCGATTGCCGCCGTGCCATAGGCGTCGCCAATCAGGCTGTCTTGAAACAAGCGCGAGCCATCGGCAGCGGTGGCGTTGAGCATGTAGGTCACCAGCGTGACAAACCAAGCCCCCCACACGAAGTACTGCAGAAACATCATCACCGATAGTCGTAGCCTGAGCCCAAAGGGCAAAGGCAAGCCGTTCGCTTGACTTCCATCTTGTGCAACCATGAATTCTCCCTCTGGATTGGCAATATGCGTTTTGAGACGTGCAAGGCAACCTTGACAGAGAAATGAGTCGCGCGAGCTGCAACTCCGATTGCCAGCCGCTCATTCTAGATTCCCCAGAGCCGACGTGAAAAGACCCTTTTTCTAACCGTTTGGTGCCGTCGCATTGCGAGATAAGGGAGAAGGGCAGCAAAGTCGCTACTTGACGCCAAAGCAGGGGCCGGCGGCCCTTCGCAAAACTATTGACGGCTGCGCGGCACTCTCGTCATAATCGTTTGTAATCGTTGCTTCTTGCCCCACGTTGGCCTGAACTGCTCAAAGGAAATCTGGAATGCGAAACAGCATGCAACGGAAAATTGGTCACTCCGTGTTCTGCCTTCTGCTGGTCAGCGGGCTCTCAAACGCCTCAGCGTTGGGAGACAAACTCGAAGTCGGCGATCAGGCCCCGGGGTTTACCGCCACTGGACTCGACGGTCAGGCCGTTCGGTTTTCTACTGATTTGACTGGCAAGCATCGCGCCACGGTGCTGATTTTCAGCCGTGCTCATTGGTGACCCTTCTGCATCAAGCAGTTGGTCCAACTGCATCAGAAGGCAGCCCAGTTGCAAGCGGCCGACGCCCAAGTCGTTTGCGTATTTCGAGAAGATCAGTTCGGCGTAGACGGTCTGAAGCAAATCCAGCAGCGAACCCAGGCTGGCTTCCAGCTGCTGTCGGATTTTGGCACCAAGGCGACTGCCGCCTATAGCACCGGCGGTCTACATACTTATGTGATTGACCGTCAGGGCGTAATCCAGGCAGTTCTCGAAGGTCAAAAGACCAAACGGCCCTTGGCCGAGAAGGTTTTGGCGGCCATCTCGCGGCTTGATGACGCGAAAGAACCCGCCCTCGCTGAGTAATTTCTCAACGCATGGACAACCAAGCTTTGTTCCAAAACTCGCCGTTAATCCATGTGGATTTAAAGCCTGAAGCGCAAGCGAAGGAATCGTTTTGCTGACTCGCTCAATTCCTTCGCTTGCGCTTCAGGCAGTTTTAGAACAAACGAGCTTGGAGAGGTTGCAAGCTTCTGTTACTCCCTAGCCGCGACGCGACGCGTCGTGAGCGCGGCTAGGAGGCAAGAAGTGTCAATCCAACAATCCTAGCCTGCCGGACTTAGCTGAAATCCATAGCGGGCCAGTTCAAAGCTCAAGCAGAGCGTTCCGAACACCAGTGCTGTCAGCGCGATGCCTAAGAAGACGGTGTAAGGGCTAATCTCCACAGGCGTTTTACTTGGGTCTTGGGCCTCTCCGGTCGCATCATCGTCGGTCTGCTGGCGACCTGCTTTTTTTGCTTGTTTCTTCTGCTTCGCCTCTTTGCGGGCTTGGGCTTTGGCCGCCTTGGCCTCAGCGCGTTTCAGCTTTTTGGCCGCCTTCTTATCGCCCGGCTGCTGGGCGCTGGCTGCTGAAACCGGCACGGCCACATCGCCTGGCGTTTCTTCGAATTCAAACATTCGCAGGCTCTCCTCGTTCATGCCACCAGATAGACCGGGCTGGACTGGTATGCACACTGAGCGAATACAACGTCTATTATAAGCTTGGAAATGTCCCGTGTCGAATTTCAAGCAGGGTGTGTCGGGCCAGATTTTCTGGCAGCTGTCAATCCCTCTTAAATTTCAGTACAAATACAAGCCCGACGCGCAAGCGAGGGAAGAGGTTCCACTCAAGTTC
>JANQPJ010000024.1 GCA_028289525.1 Pirellulales bacterium | reverse complement strand
ACTTTGGCAGTCTGGCGGCCGACATCAACCAACGCCATTTCCCCACTGCCCGCCAGAGGGGCAACAAAAAGATCTGTTCGTGCTCGAGCGCGTTGCCCAGGGCTACCGCTCCGTGGCGAGCGGCCAGTTCCGTTCGAGTGGCAATTGCCGTATTGGGCGAAGCGTCGACCAGTTGTTCTACGACCAACGCGCCGATCACTTCTGGCGCACGATGACGATCGGCCGGGTTGCCTGATCGAGTCAACGGCACAATGGCCAACGTGCGACTGTGGGCCAGATCAAGGTATTTTTGGAGTGCCGCCTCGAGCTGAGGAGGCAGATTGGACGCGTCGCCC
Organism: Pirellulales bacterium; assembly: GCA_028289525.1. Classification (GTDB taxonomy): domain Bacteria; phylum Planctomycetota; class Planctomycetia; order Pirellulales; family JAGQOS01; genus JANQPJ01. The sequence goes on along the minus strand of JANQPJ010000024.1, from coordinate 8,598 downwards.
CGATACCACACCGGTTCGCCGGTGGCGACCGCCACGCGGATTAGCTTGGTAAGCGCGGTGACCAAATTCGAACGCCCATCGAACGTATCTTGGCCGCTGATCGCCATCACCTGAAAGTTTCGGCCTCGTCGTACAGCCACCGCGACCCGATCGCAACCGACCAACAACCGGCCCTCGTTGGCCAAAGTGAACGCCACCTGTTCGGCACTCAGATAACGGTGGACCTGATCGGCAAATGTTTCGGCCTGATGCCATAGCGATTGGCGATCTTCGAACTGCCGGAGACGTTGCCCTTTCAAATAGTCGCCGGCCAACTCGCACATTTGGGCGACAAAACGCAAATAGCCTCGTTGGGTCGAAGGTCGAGTATCACTGCGGCCAAACACTTCGACCACGCCCTGGGGGCCTTGGTCGTTTTTCATCACGCCCAGGATCAACAGATGGGGCGTAGGGTTGCCAGCTTCACTCGCGCCGGTCGACTGGGGTGGCACCAAGGCTTCGCGGCCGGAAGCCAGCACACCTTGTAGCAGCCGAGTGTGTCGCGATTGGGCCTCGGCCGCCGAGAAATGATCTTGCCCAGGGCGAATTTCAAAAGCTTGTTCGAGCTGTCCGTCGTCTCCCCGCACCCAAACCGCGCCCCCTTCGGCGGCCAGGGCCGACACGACTCGGGTAAGCAACGCTTCATAAAACTCGGCCGGTGCGATCTCCGACCGAACCAATTGGGCGATTTCTTGGGCCAGGCCTTGAATCTCGGCCTTGGCGCGGCGAACCGTCGTCGGATCGACCGGGGGCTGCTCGCTCGGCAAGGCCGTGGGCATCGCGCCCAAGTTCGCATGACTGGAATCAGCAGAATGTTGCACGGCTACTGGAACTCGATGAAGCAAAACTCAGGTTGGAACAACGTTTCTTAATTCGTAGCTTCGACTTAGCACGACTCGAGCTGCTGTCCGAAGCGAGCCGGCCATGGCGCGCACCGGCGGACCTGCTCTCCTGTTCATCGGCATTCCAGGGGCCTTACAATTGGTAGAATCGCTATAATTTCCCAGACACGGATCGAGCCAGCAGCGTGCTAGCATGGCTCGGATGAAAAGTGGAAGAAGAGTTGCCCGCGAATTGCGCGAATAGACGCGAATGTTTTGCTTGGATTTATTCGCGTCTATTCGCGCAATTCGCAGGCACATCGTATCTTCTGAACAACCTGCCTGTACGAAAAACAGCGGCCGGTGGCCGAAGCGCGAAACGAGAGAATCTAGCCGTTTCGCGAGCGGTCACCGACCGCTGTTTCTTTAGAATCATTGACTTTGCAGTTGTCCTGCTACAAAGTTTGGCCAGACGTGCTACTTTCGTCCAAAGTCGGCCGGAATCTCGCCCCAACGGCCGGTTTGCCATTTGTAGATGTTGGTGGCGTCGTGGTGCTGGGCCAGCCAACCGGCAGCCTGGTCTAGCCGCTGGAAGAGCGGTCGGTTCTGCGACGTCGGCTCCAATTTTGTGTTAGCCCGACCCTTCTTGACCCAACCGATCGCCACTTTCGAGTCGGAATAGAGCGGCCAATCGAGGCCTTGCTCCTGCAAGTAGCGCAGGGCGTCGACGATTGCCAGAAATTCACCGATGTTCACGGTCCCATCGGGAAACGGACCTTCGTGAAAAATCGGTTCGCCGCCGTCGGTCAAGACGCCTTGATACTCGAGCACGCCAGGATTGCCGCTACAGGCGGCATCAACACTGATGCTCGGCAACAGCACGCCTGCCGACTCAAGCTCTTCAAGCGACAGCGAGCTGGGAGTCTTTTTGCGCGACTTCCCTTGGCCTGGGCTGACATACTGTTCGTACTGGCCGGCAAACGCCTCGGTGGCTGCTTGCCGCGAAGGAAACGATTTGTATTGCGCGCCAGGAAAGCCATGGATTTGTCGCTGGCACTCGGGCCAGTTGTCGTAGACCCCAGGTGCGTGTCCTTGCCAAACGACGTAAAACTTGGGACGTTTTGCCATAGGGGCCCAGCTTACCGGTTACGATCGTGGTTTTGAAGACGAACTACGGAATGGGAGCGACGGATTTACACGGCCGAAACACGGATAAAGAGTTGTTGGTTGTTGGTACGCGCAAGCGCGTCCAATCCTAAATCCCAAATCCCAAAGTCCCTAGCCGCGCTCACGACGCGTCGCCGGGGCGCTGGAGCGCAGTCAACTCCATGACGACAAATTCTGCTCTGGCACCCCGGCGACGAAGTCTCGTCGCGGCTAGGGGGCGCGAGCACATCGCTTGCAATCTAGAGCGCATTTCAAAACCAGTAAAAGTAACGCAGGATCGCGGAATTTCGCGATCAAATCTAGGTTTTGAAACTGGTTCTAGAGATCCCCTTTAGAGCAGTCGCCAAGTCCGCTGGCACTTCAAACTTCAACTCAAAGTCCATTAACCCATCTAAGCCCCATAACCTGTCCCCGTCAGGCAAGAGTTTTCGGCCTAAACGGAATTGGCGCTAAGAGCAGACCTTGAGTATTGCGATAAATAGGGTGCGGGCAAAGAATGGGAAGTTTTCGCTCGCTCTAGTGCTACAAGCTATCCGTGTTCTGACCAGTGGCGCGATCGTGCTGCTGGTTTTATTGGGATACCAAGGAGCACTCGATCCATCGGACCGGGGGGAACAGGATGGCCTTAGCGCGGCCGTTTGTAGAATTACACGAGGCGGCGCTTCCCTCGTGGTGGCTGGGAACCACAATTCGCGCAAACAACCATGCCGCACGAGGGCCGTCCTGGTCTCGGTCGATGGGCCGCAGGCCAGACGTTGGTCCCCAGTGTTTAACGCTTGGAGAACTGGGTGCCGCGTCGGGCACCGTGCAGACCAGGCTTCTTACGCTCTTTCATGCGGCTATCACGTGTCAAATAGCCCGCTTCGCGAAGCGTGTGTTCTAGCTCGGTATCGAGATTTTTAAGTGCCCGAGCGATGCCTAACACACAGGCACCTGCTTGACCGGTGATGCCGCCGCCATTGACGCGAATCTTCACGTCTAACTCGCCACGTTTTTCGACCTTTTCGAGCGGGGCTACGACTGCCTGACGATGCTGGTCCACTTTGAAATACTCTTCCAAAGGGCGTTTGTTGATGAGGATCGTTCCCGAGCCGGGGCGGATTCGCACGCGTGCCACCGAACTCTTACGGCGCCCTGTGCCCAGAGTGTCTGTCGTGCCGGATTGCTCAGTCCCGGTGGCTGCCATCTCGAAGTACCTCGCTAGAAAAGTCGAATTTGGTCGTGGGGGGATTTTTAATTGGGTAATATTGAGAATCAAATACGAAGATCAAAAGGGCCGTCAACCTGTCGCCACGGGCGTTTAGCCTTCCTGCGATGCAAGTCGCTTGCCCATCTCCTTGGGCTCAGGTCGTTGGGCCTGATGTGGATGGTCGCCGCCGGCATAGATCTTCAGTTTGTCGAGCATTTTCACGCCCAGCTTATTCTTGGGAAGCATTCGGCGAACCGCTTCGCGAAGGATTAACTCGGGGCGGCGGGCCAGGCGATCTTCGGCAGTGATCGAGCGTTGACCTGGATAGCCGGTGTACCAGGTGTATTGTTTTTGGTCCCATTTTTTGCCGGTGAAGGCCACTTTTTCGGCATTCACAACCACCACAAAGTCGCCTGTGTCGACATGAGGGGTGTAAGTCGGACGGTGTTTACCCATCAGCACGACGGCCAGGTCGCTGGCCAGGCGCCCTACGATTTGGTCGGTTCCATCGACGAGCCACCATTTCTGGTCCACCTCGCCAGGTTTTGCCATATAGGTTTTCATACGTTCATCTCAACGAAGCCAAAAGGGGAAGGACGCTTGGCGGCCAAGTGGGCATGAATTCGTGGGCATGAATTCAACGCTGCCTGGGCATGTGGCCCGCTCAAGGGGAAACGGCCAGTTTATCGCCTGAATCGAGACGCCACAAGGCCTTTAATCCATTTCCGCAGCAGGAGGGTTGCAAAGTCTTGCCTGGGGAAAATAGGGGAATAGCAGCGGCCGGTGGCCGCTCGCGAAACCAGAAACATTGGTAGTTTTCTCGCTTCGACCACCGATCGCTGTTTGGGAAATAGCGTCTCTTAGGGCATTGCCCCTTTTGGTTTCTCCTTAGATATGCCAAAATCCCCGCTTTGGTCATTTTCGCCCCCCGAAGCGGTCCAAGCCTATGATTGTCGCGGTTCCCAAAGAAACCTTCCCCGGCGAACGCCGAGTCGCTCTGGTGCCGGCTTCGATTCCCGCCCTCTCCAAGGCAGGTTTTCACGTCCACGTCGAAGCGGGGGCTGGCCAGGCGGCCGGTTTTCCCGATCAGCTTTACGTTGAGCGAGGGGCGCAAATCGTCGACGACCGAGCCCAACTCTTTCAGGCAGCCGACGTGGTGGCTCAGGTGCGATGTTTGGGGGCCAACCCGACGGCCGGCACGAACGATTTGCCCCACATGCGCGAACACCAACTGGTGCTCGGCTGTTGTGATCCGCTATCCAGTCCTCAGGCGGCCGCCGAGATTGCCAAAACTGGTGCCATGCTGTTTGCGTTGGAGTTGATTCCCCGCATCACCAGGGCACAGAGCATGGACGTGCTCTCGTCGATGGCGACGATCGCCGGATACAAGGCAGTGTTGCTGGCCGCCGATCGGTTGCCGCGAATCTTTCCCTTGCTGATGACTGCTGCCGGCACGATTACGGCGGCCAAGGTGTTTGTGATTGGCGCAGGCGTGGCCGGTTTGCAAGCGATTGCCACGGCGCGCCGGTTGGGTGCGATCGTGCGAGCCTATGATGTACGGCCGGCGGTCAAAGAACAGGTAGAAAGTTTAGGCGCTAAGTTTGTTGAGATGGAGCTCGAGACGACCGAGGCCGAAGGCTCCGGCGGCTATGCCAAGGCGATGGACGAGGATTTTTATCGTCGGCAACGGGCTTTGATGGCCGAGGTGGTCGCCGACAGCGACGTTTGCATCACCACGGCCGCCATTCCCGGTCGCCAGTCGCCGTTGTTGATCACGGCCGATGCCGTTCGCGGGATGCCGCCTGGTGCGGTGGTGGTCGATCTGGCCGCCGAACGGGGTGGAAACTGCGAGTTGAGCCAGCCAGACGAAACGGTTGTCCAGCACGGAGTGACCATTCTCGGACCAACCAACTTGCCGGCCGAAGTGCCCAATCACGCCAGTCAGATGTATTCCAAAAACGTCACCACGCTGCTCACCCACTTGGCCACCGATGGACGTTTGGAACTCGATCGGGAAGACGAGATTGTGCGCGACACGCTCGTTACCCAAGGCGGCCAAGTGGTCCATCCCCGGTTGCGCGAGTTGCTGGAGCTAGGCCCCTTGGAAGAGCCTGCGTCCAACGGCGAACCGGCCTCGGCCGGCGAAGAGGCCGATGCCTATGAGTTGGAGGAGCCCGACCAGGGACAGTAACGATTTTTGAGAGTTTCAGTCGTTCCAAAAACGGGAGTCTGGAAATCGATTTTTCAGGGAATGTAAAAAACAGGGAACACTTCAGCCGAGTCAGGTGAAAATCCGAAACAAAGCGCGAAATTCAAAACCAGAAATGACCAAAACATGCTGGCAACGCATTGGTTTAGAGCATTCGTGCTTTGGTCCTTCTGATTTGTTTCGAATTTTAGTAGTTCCAAAAATGAGAATCCAGAAATTACTGTTTTTCAGGGAGATGTATAAAAACAGGTGTTTCGCGAGCGGTCACCGACCGCTGCTACTGATCAACACGGGAAAAACGACTGAGTTTTTAAGAGGATTGGTTTCATGGATCTGATTACTGGGCTCACCATCTTCATGCTGGCGGTGTTTGTCGGCTTTGAAGTGATTACCAAAGTGCCGCCCACGCTGCACACGCCGTTGATGTCAGGCTCGAACGCCATTTCGGGCATCACGCTGGTGGGCGCGATTCTGGCCGGGACTGGCTGGCTAGGAGGCTTGCTCGGCTTTCTGGCCGTAGTGTTCGCTTCGATCAACGTGGTCGGCGGCTTTCTTGTAACCCATCGCATGTTGGATATGTTCCGCAAGAAGGGATAGATAAACGTGTTGGTAGGAAATCCACTCTCGTTGTTCGCTGCCGGTTCTACTTTCCCACTGGCCACTGGCTGGCTGGGCGCATGGGGCGACGTCGGTTACTTGGTGGCGGCTGTGCTGTTTATCTTTGGCATCAAAGGGATGACCCATCCGCGAACCGCCGTACGCGGAAACCTGTTCGGTTCGCTCGGCATGCTGCTGGCCGTGGTGATTACGCTGACCCAAGTGACAGGCGTTATTTCACTGGCCACGGCGCTCGTCGGGATTGTCCTCGGCGGTGCGATTGGCGCCGTGGTGGCCACACGTGTGCAAATGACCCAAATGCCACAGCTCGTGGCGCTGTTCAACGGGTTTGGCGGCATTGCCTCGGTCCTGGTTGCCGGGGCCGAACTGTTGCGGCCCGGGGCGGTTGAAACGGCGGCCGTGCTGGTCGACCCTCGCGTGGCGATGTTTGCCGCTGGCCTGGCTGGTCTGATCGGCGCTGTCACGTTTACCGGTTCGTTGGTGGCCGCCGGCAAGCTGCAAGAATTGCAGATGTTCAAAAAACCGTTCGCTTTCCCTGGTCAACAAGTGGTCAACGCGATCCTGTTGCTCGGTGCTCTAGGGCTCACGCTCTGGATGCTCTCGAGCGGCGCTGTGTGGCCATTTGTCGCGCTGGTGTTGGCCGCTAGTTTGCTTGGCGTGTTGTTGGTCACGCCGATTGGCGGCGCCGACATGCCGGTGGTGATCGCCTTGCTCAACTCCTATTCCGGTCTGGCCGCGGCCGCCGCTGGTTTTGTGATTGGTAACAACGTGCTGATCATTGCCGGCTCGCTCGTGGGAGCTTCCGGCCTGATCCTCACCAGCATTATGTGCAAGGCGATGAACCGTTCATTGGGCAACGTCTTGTTTGGCGTGATGGAAGCCTCTGGCGAATCGGCCGATGCCGACGAAGTCTATGCTGGCAAGATCAAAGCCACGTCGGCCGACGAAGTGGCCATGATGCTTGACGGGGTTCAGCGCGTAGTGATCGTGCCTGGCTATGGCTTGGCGGTGGCCCAAGCCCAACACACCGTGGCCGAATTGGCCACGCTGCTCCAGTCGCGTGACGTGACGGTCGAATATGCAATCCACCCCGTGGCCGGTCGGATGCCAGGCCATATGAATGTGCTGCTGGCCGAAGCCGACGTGCCGTATGAGCAGTTGAAAGAGATGGACGAAATCAATCCGACCTTCTCGCAGGTTGACGTGGCCATCGTTATTGGCGCCAACGACGTGGTGAATCCGGTGGCCAACACCGATCCCAGCTCGCCGATTGCCGGCATGCCGATTCTCAATGTTCACGAAGCCCGCACGGCGATCGTGATCAAGCGTAGCCTGAGCCCAGGCTTTGCCGGCATCCCCAACCCGTTGTTCGCGGCCGACAATTGCTTGATGCTATTCGGCGACGGTAAACAGGCGTTGGTCGACTTGATCGCGGCGCTCAAGGACAGCTAGTACTACAGCGCTAAGCCCAAAACATTTTAGCCACGGATTTACACGGATTGAACACGGATTACTTTGGAGTGGCCAAGCCGAAAACCGTTCGCATGTTGTCAACCATCAAGGGAAAACACCCATCGTTTGTGGTGCATCATGGGCGAGGCTTCAATTCCTGCTCTAACCGGTCGACCAACTGAGCTAAATTGGTTCCCAAGGCATGGCTGATCGTGCGCAGTTGGATCAAATCGATTCGAGTTTCGCCACGCTCGACTTTGCTAACAAACGATTGAGTCTCATCAATCTTTTCCGCAAGCTCCACTTGGGTAATGCCAGACTCGATGCGGATGCGCCGCAAAACCCGCAGAAGAGCCCGGTATTCAGTCGTAGTGATCGATTTTTCCATCCGTTCCTTGCCTGGGGACGACAAAGAACGTATAGTCAAAGCAAGAATAGTCCGAATCAGACTATTATGATCCCTGGATGGCGGGTACTCGTTTGATATACGGTAGAGCTTCTGCCCCAAGCTCTCCGTTTGCCCTGTTGGCGCAAATTGCGCCAACAGGGTCTTTTAAGAAAAAACGCTGGTCGACATGAGCGCGTGTTTGTTGATCGGGTCATGAGACGCTGGAACCTATTTTGAAATACGGCAAGTCCTGCTGGCATTTGTCCGGCGACGGGGTGCTGGAGTGCTAGCAGAAATTCTACCGATTAGGCTATCTTCGCAAATCAAGTTGACTGCGGAGAGTGTAAATTTGACCAGATATGGCAGCTCTCAGGACATCGCCAAGGTGTCCAAGTAAATCTTGGTAGAAAAATAGAATCGCTTGCTAGACAGGAGTTTGTGGCGATAATTTGTCCGCCTGGGCTGGCCTTGGCGAGCGTTTCGGCATAAGAGTTGCTCCTCATTCGACTCGGCAACGATCGTATGCCTTGACGGTTTCCCAACAAGGACTTGGGAACGAAAAGTTGGCTAGCGTTGGTATCGTGTCAAATAGCTGCTTTTTCAAGCGATCGTGGCTTTGGAGCAGAGAGATAAGGATGTTTCTCGCATCTGTTTCGAACCTTCAGGTTTCAAGGTGCGTAGGACAGGAAGAAAACCATGGATGAACAACTCACGG
>JANQPJ010000305.1 GCA_028289525.1 Pirellulales bacterium | reverse complement strand
CTCTACCTCCAGAGACTTTATGTCCTGAAAAAACGAAGGTAAAAGCTTCTCAAAAAACACCTTGCATCAACAAGGGCAATCTGGGACAGTCGAACTAGGCTACGGCGAAAAAGGCCTTCGGCCAAAATCTTTCACTTCAGTCGGCTGAAGTGTTGCCTGAATCCCAAATTAAAAATCCCAAGGCATCCTACCAGTTCGCCACCTGGTAGTCTTTGAGAAACTTGCCCCACAGGTGTTCGCCGGTGAGCAGGCCGTGGAAGATCGGGTCACAGATGCGCGCGGCCGCGTCGACTAAGTCTAACGGCGGATGGAAGCCCAACTCCTGCTGCTTGCGCTGGGCAATCTCGGCCGGATCTTCGTCGGTGATCCAACCGGTGTCGACGCTGTTCATGTGAATGCCGTCGACCGCATAGTCGCGAGCCGAGGTGCGGGTCATCATGTTCAGCGCCGCCTTGGCCATGTTGGTATGCGGATGTTTGTCGGTCTTGTATGCCCGATAAAACACCCCCTCCATCGCCGAAACATTCACAATGTGTTTGTCCCGCGTGGGCGCCTTGAGCATCAACGGTTTGAGCCGCGCATTGAGTACAAACGGCGCAACGGCATTCACTAGATGGACCTCAAGCAGTTCGACCGTGGGCACCTCGGCCAGCCGGAGACGCCAGCTGTTGACCGATCGCAGATCGACCTGCTGCAAATCCTCGTCGTACTGGCCGGCCGGGAAGAGTATCTCGCCGGTGGCCGTGTCGCCGGGGGCCAAAGGGATTTGGGAAAGTTCGGCCGCGCGCTGGATGCCGGCCAAGGAACTGGTTACCTCGACCGGCAGCTTATCTTCAGACAACGTGTCACGGTGCTGGGTCTGACGACGCAACGCTTCATACGACGCGAGCCATGGCCGGGCTTGCGCCGACAACGATTCGGCCAGACGCTGCTCGCCTTCCATCAAATGGGCATAAAAGCCAGGCGGCCGACGGACTGTTTGGCAGGCGTTGTTGAGAATGAAATCCAAACGGGGAAGCGTTCCGGCCAGATGATCGGCCAGCGCCTCGACGCTGGGCGTATGCCGCAAGTCGAGCCCATGCAACTCGAGCCGGTCTTGCCACGCCGGGCTGTCCTCCTCGGCCAAGAATCGCTGGGCCGCATCACGGGCAAATCGCGTGGTGACCACCACATAGGCCCCGGCACGCAACAGTTTCAACGCGGCCTGATAGCCAATCTTCACCCGACCGCCGGTCACCAAGGCATAACGGCCCGACAGATCGGCCGTTTGGTGACGGCGCGCCCAATTCAACGTCGCACAGTCAGGACAGAGGGCATCGTAGAAAAAATGAACCCGTTGGTATTCCCGTTTGCAGGTATAACAGTTTCTCGGCACCTCAAGTTGACTGGGAAAATGCTCGTCGGATTGCTCGCCAGGCGGAGGAAGCCGCGGTTCAAACGGCGCCGGCGGAGCGGCTTTTTTAAGTTGGCGGATACTACGCCCTTGGCGAATGCCGGTCGTGGCCAGCCGGCGCTCGTCGCGGGCACGTTGCTCGTCGAGCGCTGTCTGACTTTGCTTGCGAAACGATCGGGCCAGTTTGCGCCGGGCGGTCCGATCAGGGAAAGCAACTTGTTGGACCGCTTTCAAAAACCGTTTCCGTTCGACCTCAGGCAAGTCGGCCAGCAGGCCACGGTTCTCGGCCAGTTGTTCCAGCACGCCGGTTGCCTGGACGATGGACTCGGCGCTGACCGCTTCCGAGGCCGGTAGATCAAGATCGGATTTCACGCGATGAACCCTTTCGACCGCCATGGGCCAGTGCTGCATCAGAGCAACAGGCTTTCGAGCAATAGTCGCATCTTGCGCATTTCGGCCATGTGGTCGATTCCTTCGGCCTCCTGCATGTTGACCGTGAGAGCCCGTTTATAACCAGACCGGGTTAGCTGGTTGACCAATCGTCCATATTCGATCTCGCCTTGGCCGACGCGCACCTGGAGGGCCTCTTTCGAGGTGTCACGCAAATGCACATTGGCGACGTAAGGGAAGATGTGGTCGTAGTTGCCGCCCTGATGGGGTCCGAAGATGAAGTGGCTCGGATCGAGCGTCACCGCCAGCCCTTTGACGTTGTCGCACAACACCTTGGTGGTGTCAGGATCTTGGGTAACCCGACCGGTCTCGGTTTTCACGGCCACCACGGCTCCTTCAAACGATGCAATGGCCGACAGTTCGCGCAGCCGTTCGACTTCGGCATTGAAGGGGGTGCCCAACTCGGCCGCTGGCACGGTGAGGGCGACGACCTTGGTGGCCTTGGCCAGTTTGCAGCACGAGGCAAACTGCTTGTAGTATTCCTCGCCTTCGGCTTGAATATCGATGCTCAACGCCCCCAGGGTCAGGCGTCGTGTCGAACGGCACAGGTCGATTGCCCGATCCACGTCTTCGTGCACCTCCGACGGCTTTAGATGGCCGCCTTGCTCGTGTACGGCCAATTCCAGCGCCGTAAACTGCAGGTCGACCAAGCGTTCCAACATGTCGTCCATCGACAGATGGGGAAAACATTCACTCGAGGCGGCAACGAACACGCGAGCATTCCTTCCAACAAAATAGTTCCTACGATGGGCCACTGGCCTTGGGGGATGAAGTCACCTAGCTTACCGCTTCCCTACGCTTCATGGCAACACCGGCCGAGGGTGGTTGTCAGGGGGACATCGGGCTCTAGAATAAGCTACGGTCGATGCGAATCAGGCCACGGGGGGACTGTGCCTTGGAGCGCGCCTACTGAAATTGTCTGAGAATGGGCCTAAGAGCTTGGCCCAAGATGCTTACAAGCAACACGAGGAAACCGATGGACACTTCCGGTCAACCGTCTGATGAACGCATTGTGGTGCAAACCAACACACCGTGGATTGGCCCCCTGGGCCGCATTCTGTGTGGGTTTTTGCTAGCGGTGCTGGTGATTTCGGTCCTCGCCAACTTGGGCCAATGGGCCCGATACCAGACCTATTTTCAAGGCAACGACCTGCTGGAAGAGCGGTTTCACTCGGGCGAGAAGCTGGCCCAGCAGAAAATTGCCGTCATCGAGGTCAAAGGCAGCATTCTCCACGGGGACGGATTCGTCAAACGGCAGATCGACCAAGTGCGCGAAGACAAAAATGTCAAGGCCGTGGTACTCAGGATCAATTCTCCTGGCGGCACAGTCACCGCTAGTGACTATTTATTCCATCATCTGAAACAGCTTCGCCAGGACCGCAAGCTGCCGTTGGTGGTGAGCATGGGAAGCTTGTGCGCCAGTGGCGGCTATTATTTGGCCATGGCCGTCGGCGATCAGCCCGAGGCAATTTTCGCCGAACCGACCACGTGGACCGGGTCGATTGGAGTCGTGATTCCTCACTTCGATGCCAGCGAGTTGCTCAAAAACTGGCACATCAAGGACGATTCGATTGCCAGCCATAAGCTGAAGCAGATGGGTAGCCCTACCCGACTGCTCAGCGACGAGGATCGGGCCGAAGAACGCAAAATTTTGCAAGGACTAGTCGACGAAAGCTTTGCCGGCTTTAAGGACGTGGTGCGATATGGACGGCCGCACTTGCGCGACGACGACAAACAGCTCGACAAGGCTGCCACCGGACAGATCTTCACGGCCGATCAAGCTCGTCAGCTTGGTTTGGTCGACAAGATCGGTTTCATTGAAGACGCGATCGAACGAGTGACAGCGCTGGCGAAGTTGTCGACCGAGCAGGTTCGGGTTGTCCAGTATAAACGGCGTGCTTCGAGTTTGATGGAAATTGTGATGGGCCCCAATGCTCATTACGGGAACCGAACCGCAATCAGTCTTGAGAGGGTGGTCGATCTGACCGCCCCGCGAGCGTATTACCTGAGCACTTGGCTGCCGGCGGTGTTGACCAACTCGAAACGGTAGAAATCGTTTGTCTTATACGTTTTCACGCCCTTAAAGTGCCCCGGCGACGAAGTCTCGTCGCGGCTAGCATCAAATCAATCGTGTACAGGTTCCTAACCTAGAGAATCTTGCGATGGTATTTCCTCTAGCCGCGACGAGACTTCGTCGCCGGGGCACTAAAGCGAGCCGTTTCATATACGGGTCGTTTTACCGGCCAGATTTGTGTGGTCGCCGACCAGGCTCATGGTGAGGCCCGAACTCGGGCCGGTGCCAAGGAGGTCCGCCGCGTCGCCAGAGCGGCGGCGGTCCTGGCGACGATTGAAAATAGTGCTTTCGTAGTTCCGCCTGCATCTGTTCCACTGGCAAGGCCAACAGGCGTTCTCGCTGCTCCATGCTGAGTTGTTCGACGAACACTTGTTCGAGCGCCTCATTGCTCACGGCGTTGAGCGTGCCGCCAGTCCGCCGGCCCAGCTGTTGCTCAACGGCCGCGGTGCGAATCCAAGTGAGTAACAACCGTTGCTGGGCTTCGCGATCTTCGAGATTGGCCAGCCGTGCTTGAGCCGCTGGCGAAAGCCGCTCGATCAAGGCTTGATCGTGGTCGATCAGCAATCGTCCACGCCGCGATGCCAAGCGGCGCCAAGCCATCATCATCAACAACCGTCGCTGGGCAGACGGGTTGGCTTCGGCAAATCGGGCGGCAAACCGGTCCGGCAGGCTTGCCACCAGTTCGTCGCGATGCGTTTTGACATAGCGTTTCAGTTTTTTCTGGGTCCAAGTGAGCAGCACGCGAATGTCCTTTGGCGTGAGCGGGCGCAGTCGTTCTGACTGTGGGCCATGCTGCTTGTTGTTCTTGCGTAGCGACGCAATTTTGCGTACACGAGGCTCGATGTCGAGTGCCCAGAGGTCGCCTCGCTGGCCAGGTGAAAGCGTGATCAGCCACTGGTAGAACGAATCGAGCACTATCTGTAGCTCGGCCGCGTGAGGATCATCGCGCAACTCGGCATGGATGCGACGCACCTGTTTTTGTCGGGTTGCCGAGAGTTGCTCGAACCGCTGTTGAGCGTCGCGCAAGCGGGCTTTTTCACCGTCTGGCTGGTCGATAATCCAGTGTCGACGCTCCGCAGGCTGCATGGCGTCGAAGTCGGGCTGCATCGCTGCGCCCTCGGCTTGCTGCGCAAATAGCTTGCGCTCGTGGAGTGCCTGCAGCAACTGAACATCGTCTAGTTCCAAGTAGGCATCCAGGTTTTTTAGCAACGCCAGATCGCGCAACAGGGCTCGGTCCGGATTGGGCCAAAACGTCGCGGCCGTCAACACACCAGCCAACAACGATACGATTGCCAAACCAGCGGTCAGCAGGCTTCTGGCCCGGCGGCGGTGCGTCTGTTTTTGTTCCAGACTGGCCAAATCGCGATCGGCTTGTACAGTAATCATTTCAATCGTGGTTCGCGTGAATTGGTCACTAGCCTCAGGTTGGGGAAGGTGATCAAGACAATCCCACACTCCCTCCAGACTATTTAGCACTTCGCGCTGTGGACGGTTGGCTGCCAGTGAGGCTTCGACTGCTTGCCGCTCGGCATTTGATAGTTCGCCGTCTAGATAGGCGACCAGCAGCGATTCGATTTCGGGACGGGCCACGCTAATCACCTCCTCCTGGCCGTTGGCCGCGGCGCAGGTAGGGCTCGATCACTTCGCGCAGGTTGCCACGGGCTCGCGACAACAGCGACTTGATGGCCTGGGGCGTGAGTTCCATTACCTCGGAGATTTCGGCGTAACTCATCTGTTCGAATTTGCTCAGCAGCACCGCCATTCGTTGTCGTTCGTTTAAACTGGCCACGGCCGCCTGAACAATCTGCTGCATTTCGGCCCGGTCCAGCTGTCGGGCAGGCATTTGGCCGCTAGCGGCCAGCGCCAGTTGTTCAAGCGGCCGTTCGCCCGACTGGCCAGGCTGGTCGGAAACCATGTTCACTTCGCGTCGCCGCGCGCGGGATCGTAGAGCATTGGCCGCCACGCGGTTGACGATCGTGTAGAGCCAGGTAGAGAATTTAGCGCCTGGCCGATACGTCTTGCGAGCCCGATAAACCCGCAGGAAAGATTCCTGGGCCAGGTCTTCCGCCAAATCGCGATCGCCGATCAAATTTTCCAGCAGCGCGAGCACCCGACTCTGGTGCCGGACCATGAGTTCTTCAAAGGCGTCGGCCTGATCGTCGCGCACGCGTAGCATCAGCCGCACGTCGGGATCTTGCAGCTCATACCGTTTTGCGGTCGTGTCGCTAATCGCCAAATGTTTGGTCCTTGTCAGCAGGCCGGTTGGCTATGAGATAAAACCCCGCGGATGGTCCATGGTTTCGTGAAAAATTCAAGAGGATTGCAAAGTTGTTTCTTTCGAAAAATCAGAGGGCGGTGGGCGCTCGCGAAACGCTGGATTTCATTGGTTTCGCGAG
>JANQPJ010000304.1 GCA_028289525.1 Pirellulales bacterium | reverse complement strand
CTCTACCTCCAGAGACTTTATGTCCTGAAAAAACGAAGGTAAAAGCTTCTCAAAAAACACCTTGCATCAACAAGGGCAATCTGGGACAGTCGAACTAGGGATCAGGCTAGGAAAGCAACAGCCTCTGGGACATTCCCCCAGGCGCGATTCGGGGGCTTTGACGCGGAAGAACCTGTTTCCCCCGATTCTCAGTGCTTCGCAACTGGCCAATAATGCTGGTGAACAGAGAGAGATGTTTCACCGCTCAACGTCGCATGCCGGCCCGTCGGCTGATTTCCCCCGATCAGTCGGCGGCGCCGGTACCTTTCTTGCCAGTTCATTCACCGTGCAGCCGTCAATAAAGCCTGAAGCGCAAGCGAAGGAATTGTTTTAGTCCACTTGCGCAATTCCTTCGCTAGCGCTTCAGGCTTTAGGGCTAATGCCAAAAACAGGCTTGGACACACAGCACTACCGTTGTTCGAGCACCCATTGAATGGCGTGCCGATTGAGTTCCACGCCGCTTTTAAGCTTGAGTTTGGCTTTGATCTTTTCGCGGTGTGATTCGATCGTCTTGACGCTCAAGTGCAGCCGCCCGGCGATTTCCCGCGTGGAGAGCCCTTGGCCGATGAATTCATATACCTGAAGTTCGCGGTTCGAGAGTTGGCCAATTGGTGAATCGGTCTGACCGGCCTGGTTGCCGACCGCTTGTTGGAGTAGGCGAGTCGTGACCGCTTCGCTGAAAAACGTGCCGCCTTTGAGCACTACCTGGATTGCCTCGAGCAGCCGATCGGGGTCTTCGTTCTTGTTCACATAGCCGGTTGCGCCGGCTCTCAAGGCGCGTTCGGCGTAAAGTTGGTCGTCGTGCATCGACGACACCAACATCTTCACTTCGTGATTCCGAGCCCGAACGCGCTTGATCAGGTCGA
This sequence comes from Pirellulales bacterium, assembly GCA_028289525.1. GTDB lineage: Bacteria > Planctomycetota > Planctomycetia > Pirellulales > JAGQOS01 > JANQPJ01. Next base: position 12,461 of record JANQPJ010000304.1, on the reverse strand, counting down.
GACCGCTGACGCCGCCTAGCGAGATATCGACCACCATCAAGTCGGGATTCACCTGGTCAAGCAATTCGAGTGCTTGATTGGCATCGGCCGCCTCGCCGCAAACCTCTAGGTCGGGTTTGTCGTCGATCAGCTCGCGCAGCCCTCGACGCACCAATGGATGATCGTCGACCAACATAACGCGTGCGACCCATTTGCGTGCAGCCCGATTCATGGTGCAGAAGCCTCGTGAGTTGGGGACCGGCGACGATGGGTTTGGCAAACCACGGTGGTGCCGTGGCCTGGTTGCGATTCCACACGCAACTCGGCCCCAATCGTCTTGGCGCGGTATTTCATGATTCGCATACCCAGGCCAATGGGGCGGTCAGGCGGTAAACCTTGCCCATGGTCGCGCACGGCCAGCCGAACGCCGTCAGGCAAAGCCGTTAGTTCAACTGACACGCGGTCGCTCGCGGCATGTTTTACCGCGTTGCTCAGCGCCTCTCGGGCAATCCGATAGAGTTGCATGGCGCACCGATCATCACCGACCGGCGAGGTGACGTCGGTTTGTAACTGACAGGCAATTTCACATTGCCGTCGAGTATCGTCGACCAACTTGGCCATCGCGGGAATCAGGCTCTCGGCATCGACTTCGACCGGATACAGCCCAGCCGCCAGATCGCTGGTCGTACGGCGTGCCTGGGCAATCACGGTGGCCAATTCGCCGGCGGTTTGCGCATGGGACGAATTCTCTTTGGCCAGCTTGTGCTCCAGGCTTTTGACCATCATCCCAATCCCAGTTAGCTGTTGGCCCAAATCGTCGTGCAACGCCTGGGCTACCTGTTGCTGCTGTTGTTGCAGCCGCTCGGAAATCTCCTCCTGCAGCCGGGTTAGCTCATGTTCTGCCTGCTTGCGATCAATCGCATACAGCAATGCCCGGGCTAGCAGTTCGCTCTCGATGTGACCTTTCGCCAAATAATCCTGGGCACCATGGCGGATTGCCTCGGGGGCCAGTTGCTCGTTCTGATGGCCGGTGAGCACCACGATGGGTAAGTGTTCCGCGGCCTCCTGGGCTCGATGAAATGTTTCGATCCCATCGCAATCAGGCAGGCCCAAGTCGAGCACCACGACATCCATCGGATGCCCATCGGCTTCGGCCATGGAAAGCATCTCGATCGCCTTGCCCAGGCGCGTGCAGTGGTCCACTTGAAACTTGGCCGTGGTCGCCTCGCCCAACAAAATCCGAATCGTGGCCGCGTCGGCCGGGCTGTCTTCGACCAGCAAAACGCGAATCAATGGGATGGTGTGCATGACCTTGTGTCAACGTTTGCGCTAGCGACGGAAACGACGGCCCTTGGGAGTTCGACGCAGCGGGCGACGGCGGAGAAAACGGCGGTCGGATTGCAGACCAAAATCGACCAATTCCAGTGTGCTGCGCCGCACCACGCGACCTTCCAGGTCGAGTTCCTTCGACATATTCGCCACCACGCCGCCAGGCACCGCAAGCGAACGGATACTCAACGTCACGGTCGTCCCCTTGGGGTTCTTGCGCACGGTTCGCACATGCCAGGTGGGAACGATTTTCGTCGACGTCTTGAACGGCATGTCGACCGCGACCACCGACTCGGTCGTTTCGTGGATGGTGTTTTGGCCTTGTGGATCGATCGCGATCGTTTCCTTTTTCAGAATGTGGGGGAGGAAGCTTTCCGAATAAAAGACTTTCGTGGTCTCGTGTTTCGCCTCGTCGGTCTCTTGATAGATGTTGCATGGGATACGTCGGTCGCCCAGGGCATAAGTTGCCGTGCCCACGCTCTCGACCGTGGGAGCCTGAGTGTCCAGCTTGTCAGACCGTTTTTGCGAAACCAACTGGGGCTCGGCGTCGAGCACCTTGCCAGCCACCTCGACCGAAACGTCCATCTGAAGGTGATAATCTTTGGGCGTAACGTCAAGCAGAAACGAGGTCGTGCTGGTGCGGCTGGTGTTGGTTACGTTGCCTTGGGCGTCAAGATCTTCGGTCACGACACGAACTTTTTTCCAAGCACCAGGCTTGAAGCGAGTCCAGGGATGGCTGTCTTGTGAGGTCGTAGAATTTTGCGCGATCGCCGTCGGGTTGCCATGCAGCAGGACCATGCCTGCGGCCAGCAACGAGAGGGCTCGCGAGCGGAACAAACCGGCGTCAAGCATCTTAAGGAATCTCGTCATGCCCTTGGTCAGAGACCGCCGAGTCACTCGTCGACTCGGCGGCTCCAGAAGAGGGTGAGGACGCCACTTCCTGAAGCGACTGAACGATAAGTTGGTCTTGCCGTGGGAAGACGCTACGAAGGTCGATTAGCAGCCGATCGCGCTGAACCCGCCCTACGACTGCCGGGGTTGCGGTTCGCAAACGTTCAGCAAGCTGATCGGGACGGTCGTTTTGCGGAGTGAGGGCGATGCACCAACTGGCAAGCTGTTGCTCAGGCACGGAACCGCCGCCCAGGTAGGCAACGTCTTCGACCGGTTCGGCCGCGGCGACCGCTTGGCAGGCAGCCAATTGGGGCGCTAAACGCTCGGCCCGATTTCGCAGGTTTTCCAGCGGAGTGGTGATCAGTTGTAAGAGCGGAATTTTTTGCTCGGCAGCCGACATATCACGATACAGCCGGAGCGTAGCGGCCAGGGCGGCCAAGGTGAGCTTATCAACCCGCAACGCTCGGGCAAGCGGATGACCCAACATCTGCTTGATAAGTGCTCGACGCCCAACTGCAATGCCTGCCTGGGGACCACCTAGTAGTTTGTCGCCGCTGAACAAAACCAGATCGGCGCCGGCAGCAATGCTGTCCATCGGCCGAGGTTCGCCCTGGCAGCCAACTTGCGAAAAGTCGAACAAGGCTCCCGAGCCAACATCGTCGATCACCGGCAGACCGCGCTCACGGCCCAAGCTCACGAGACGTTCAAGCTCAACCTCGGCTGTGAAACCGACCACCCGATAGTTGCTGGTGTGTACCCGCAACAACGCCCCGGTTTGTTCGTTGATAGCCTGTTCGTAGTCGGATAGATGAGTTTTGTTCGTGGTGCCGACTTCGCGCAGTCGCGCGCCGCTGGCTTCCAGCACGTCAGGCAACCGATAGCTGCCGCCGATTTCGACCAACTGGCCGCGACTCACGATCACTTCGCGATCAGCAGTCAGCGCGGCCAGGGCCAGCAACGTGGCGGCGGCGTTGTTGTTCACCACCAAGGCGTCCTCGGCACCGGTCAATTGAGCCAGTAATGGGGTCACCGAATCGAGCCGCTGCGACCGCTTACCAGTCGCCAGGTCGAGTTCAACACTGGCATAGTCTCGAGCAACCTTGTTCATCGAGGCAATCGCTTCTTCGGCCAGCGGCGCCCTGCCCAACCCGGTGTGCAGCAACACACCGGTGGCGTTCACCACGCTTTGCAGCGAAGGCTGCTCACTGGAAAGAATTCGTCGAGCAATCTTTTCGGCCAACTCGGCCATCGAAGGAACGATCGTTTCGTGGGCTTTTTTCTGAAGGTCGATCCGTAGATCGTCGAGAAACGTTCGGGCCCCATCGGCGACGACCCGATGGCTTACTTGGTCGACGAGCTTGCGCAACGGAGGACTGTCCAGCAGTTCATGGACCGAGGGAATGCCACGAAACAGATTGGGCGTACTCATCTATCACATCAACAGAAACGGCAACGGGACGGAGCCAGGCGGCCAAGACCTTGACCGCAACCACCTCTCCATCATACCAGCGCAGGCACCAGCATTACATGCGTGGCAAGCAATTTCTCAGCCTCATTTGATCGAAAAAACAACCGTTATTCTTCGCCCAAGACCCGCAGATCACCGTGGCGTTGGGTAAACCCGATCCGATCAAAATACTCGCACAGCGGAACGGCAAATTTCCGCGTGGTCTCGAGTGTAGAGCGAATTTCACTGAGCGACATCGCACGGCCGTCGATCAGCGCAGTTCGCAGTTGCGTCCGGATTTGTTGCTCAGCCTCCTGGTGCAGGTAAAACTGGTCGTTCACCTGGATCAACTGGCCATTGGCCACGGCCAACTGGAGCAAGCCTGGCACCGAAGCCCGATTCTTGGTTGCTGTTTGCTGTAGTTCGTCGGCCCAAGGCGGCTGGACTCCTGACTGCCGTAGGGTCTCGATCAACTGGTCATACAGGCGTTGTTCGCCTTTGGAGAGTTGAGGGCCGCGACCGACCGCGGCGACTGAAACACCGTTCAAGGCAAGTTGGTCGGCCGTCTGCAGGCGCGCCAACACGGCATCTAAGATGGCTGAAGAGTCGTGCCGCCCAAAGTTCGCTTGCAGACGAGCGACTGAAAATGTTTGTTGCAGCGGCGATTCATCGTGGAGCCGATGCAGGCGTTTCATGACCCGTTCGCCCAGTTCATCAAGCACCTGAGCGTGAACTCTCAACACCCGCGAAGGCGAAACGCGCACCTCGACCAGCAAGCCCTGCTGGAGCAGCTCCGCGACCACCGAGGCCGCCTCGTCGATTCCCGCCGAGCGGGCTAGATCGTGCGGGCTCCAGTCGCCTAGCCGTGCGAAATAGAGTGCAGCAGAAGCTCGCGCCAACAGGTTGACGTCGCCTAGTTGCGCGGCCATCGTGATGCGCTCGGTTTGGTTTGCCCGCAGGGGCATGGCCGTCGGGTCGAGCACGACCCCGCCGCCAATGGTGGCCACCGGCGACACGCTTCGCAGCACCAGTGGTTGCTGCCAAGTGGCCACCGCTGGCGTGGCCAGACGCAATTGAGCCAACCTATTTGAATCGTTTGCGGGCTCAGGCTCTTCCAGCATCGCCAGCGTGCCCTGGATTTCCGCCGTTCCCAAGTGCGCTCGGACGGGAAATCGTTTTTTGGTAGGCCACTTGGCATGTGGAGTGGGGCGAACCTGTACGGTCATCAACCGGCTTGCCTGCAGATGGCCTGGCGTGGCAAGCTCTTGTCCTCGAACGATTGGAGTTCGTAGATCGCCGGCCAGATTGATCGCTGCCCGTTGGCCGCGATGCACCTCGTCGACCGTGGAATCGTGGTTTTGGATCCCTCGTACCCGAACCTCACGGCCGCCCGGCTCGATCACCAAGGTATCGCCTACCTGCGCCTGCCCGTGGCTCACACTCCCGGTGACGATGAGCCCATGTCCAGACGCCGAAAACGCTCGGTCGATAGCCATCCGAAAAGGGCCTTGGGTTTGCCGAGCCTGTGCCTGTTCGGCCACTTGGCTAGCGGCCTTGGCCAAGGCCTGCCGTAGCGAGTCCAAGCCTGCTCCGGTGGTCACGCTGGTGCGTACCAGTTCGGCATCCGCCAAAAACGTTGGCTCCACCAGTTCGAGAACCTCTGCTTCCACCAACTCGACCCATTGCTCATCGGCCAAGTCGCACTTGGTAAGCACGATCACCCCAGCCTGAAGGTCGAGCAACTGCAAAATTTCGAGATGCTCTCGGGTTTGCGGCTTCACCGAATCGTCGGCCGCCACGACCAGCATCGCCAGATCGATTCCCGTCGCGCCGGCTAGCATGTGCCGTACGAAGCGTTCGTGGCCAGGCACATCGACAATTCCCAGCCGGAGATCGCCTAGCGTGAGTGCCGCGAAGCCAAGCTCGATGGTGATTCCGCGCCGTTTCTCTTCTGGCAGACGATCGGCGTCGGTGCCAGTGAGCGCTTGGACGAGCGACGTTTTGCCATGGTCGATGTGGCCGGCCGTTCCCAGGATCAGGTCAATGGTCATGGCGTCCGTTTGTGTGCGAGAGAGGCAAACCGGCAGAAAGTCAGTTGCTCATTTTATCGCACTTGGCGCAAAGAAGTAAGTTGCGCTTTCTGTTTTGCGCTTCGACCGTCGGTCTCTGTTTTTCACCACTGCGAGAATGCAAATCGCCGCCTAGCGAATCCCAGATTGCGACGAGGTTGGAAACGGATCGTCGTCGGCCAGTTCGGCCATCTCTTTTTTCAGGCGAGACTCCGACACACCATGTTGGCCTGGAACCCCGTCAAAGATCGAGGTGCAGCCAGCCAGCCCGAGGCTAGCCAGCAACAGGGCGGCTAGAAATGGAATTTGGATTTGTCGATTGCGCATGAAAAGGACGAACATCAGTTAAAGGCGTGAATGCAAGACCTTCATTCGACTGAACTGTTGTGAAAAATCGTTCAACCAACGCTGGCCAGTTACGGGTCGAGCCGAGGCTGAGACAACCACTCGGTCACGGTTGCCGGCCCTTGTTTTTTCCCGGTGTTTGCTTTTTCGTCCTTAGCGCGGGTGAACCAGCTAACCGGCGTGGCGAATCCGCGTGCCTGTTCGCGTGCGGTGCTGCGCCGTTTACTTTTCTTGTCGGTGGTTTTGCCCCCTGGCGAAAGGACGGCCGACGTCTTTTCCCAGGCTTTACGCGGGCTTGCCACCAGCCGACTCCAAACCGACGCCTGCTCCCGTTTCGGCCGTCGACGCCGTGACGATTGTTTCAAGTCCATCGGGCGAGCCAACGTCATGGGCACTTTGCTTTGCTTCGTATTGCGATTCATCGGCTTGACGTCGGTCGAGGCCTGCTTGTGAAACGGCCACAGCTTGCCAATCGACCAACCTTCTTCGGCTTGGCCAATGCTTGTCGAAGCTGTCAGGAGCAACACAACAGTAAGACGAATGAATGATTGCATGACAAACAGCCTTTCATTCGTTCCCAAGCAGAGCTTGGGAACCAGACTAAAGAACGGAACGCTTGGAACGCCTGCGGCGCGGCGAAGTTTCGCAAATTCCAGACATCACGTCCAGAGGAGTTTTCTGGCAGATTCGCCTGAAAAACATGTCTTTTTCTGGATTCCGGAGAACCTCGCAAGCGTGTTGTCTTGCCTGGTGGTTTGGCGTAACATGGGGCGTCGTTTACGCAAATACAGTCGTTCCAAAAATGAGCATTCAGAAATCACCGTTTTTCAAGAGGATGAATAAAAGCAGGGGTTTCGCGAGCGGCCGCCGGCCGCTGTTTTTTAAAAGAGACAACTTTGCAGTGCTCCTACTGTTCAACGTAGGAAATTTGGAACCACTGAAATAGGATTGGTTGGTGAAGGAGTAATGGTCGTGTCTGAAGCAGGCCAGGGTGCAGCGAAGATCGGATTTATTGGGGCCGGGCAAATGGCCCGAGCGCTGGCGGCCGGGTTTGTGCAGGCAGGCCAGGTCGACGCCGATCAAATCGTTGCTGCCGACCCGATCAAGGCTGCCTGCGAGGCCTTTTCAGCCGCCGTGCCTGGCTGCGCCGTAGGTAAGTCGAACCGTCAGGTTGCCGAGTCGGCCGACACCCTGTTTCTGGCCGTGAAGCCCCAGACACTGCCGGCGGTATTGGCCGAGCTAGCGCCGGTGGTTGGGCCTGGCCATTTAGTGGTGTCGATTGCCGCTGGCGTCACGTTAGACCGTCTGGAAGCAGGTTTTCCTCAGGCAGCGCGTCTGGTGCGCGTGATGCCGAACACGCCTTGTCTGGTGGGCCAAAGCGCCAGCGCTTTTGCCCTTGGCCCTGGCGCAACTGCCGACGATGGGCAATGGGTTGCCCGACTCCTTGGCGCGGTGGGATTGGCCTTGCCGCTCGACGAGAAACATCTCGACGCGGTCACTGGGCTATCCGGCTCGGGGCCGGCCTTTGTCTATCAAGTGATCGAGGCGCTCAGTGACGCAGGCGTGTTAATGGGCTTGCCACGCGAGGTAGCCCATCAACTTGCTGCCCAAACCGTCCGTGGGGCCGCCGAAATGGTGCTGGCCACTGGCGAACATCCCGGCACGCTCAAGGATCGGGTTACCAGCCCTGGCGGCACGACGATCGCCGGGCTCGAAGCCTTGGAAGCACGAGGCCTGCGTGCCGCGTTGATTGCGGCTGTGCGCGCGGCAACCGAGCGGTCCCAACAATTAGGCCGTGAGTGATTGGCCAGCCCAAGACTCAAGCGAACTGTCCAAAACATGTTAGATGGAGAAGACGATGTCGGTGTTTGCGTTGATCGATGACAAGCACGTGCCGTTGTATCGTGTGATTTGGATAGCCGCCACGCCACATTTCTGCGGAGAAGAAGACTGCGAGCGCGAAGGGTTTTATGAAGTGCGGCTAGAGCAGGCCGAGTCCGTCTGGGCCAATCAACAGCAACGTGACGAGGTGCTAGCGGCGATCGAGTCCTGGCACACCGGCGAAGATGAATGGCGAAGTTAGCCGGCGACGCGCCGCCGGGGCCCCGCAAAACAAATGGCATTTGGCTGGCGCATTTCAAACCATGTAAATCCAAGGCGTTCAGCGCTAGCGCGTAAATTCCAAATTCCAAATCAGAAATTCCAAATTCTTACCGAAAGGCAGTTCGGATGTCTGGCGAACCAGAGCTACATTGGCGCGAAACCTATTTTATTTTGTTCGATCAGGCGAATCGGCCAACCTTGACCCAAGTGGAACGGGCCCTGGGCGAGCTGAACCATCGGTATGAACTCAAAAACCTTCAGGCAGACGATGACGGCCATTTGGAATCGATCAGTCTCAACGCGCCGGAAGATCGGGTGGCGATCGAAATCAGCTTTGAAAGCGGCGAAGCGGTGGCCGAGCAAACCACCCAATTGGCCAAGCAGCTACAAGGAGAAGCCGATTCCGACCAACTGGCCGCGCTGCTAAGGGCGGATGCACGGTTTGACGTCATGCATTTCGAGATGGTGGACTCGGAATACGCAAGCAACGACGAAGATGAACTGGATGACATGCTCGACCCCAGTTGTTTGTTGCTGGTCGTCGACGCGATGGTCGAACTGACCGCAGGCTTGCCGATCGATCCGTCTTCGGGAGCAATTCTGCCCTGAGAATCCATCCGTTCCCAGAAAATGGAACTACCGAAGTTCGTCTCGTTCCCAAGCAGAGCTTGGGAACGAGAGAAAACATCGGCACGCATTTTGGTAATTTGCTCTAAGCCTTCAATCGCGCAACAATTTCCGCTTCATCGGGGAAGCTACCGGTTTCTAATTTTGAATAGATCAGTTGTCCATCGACTTCGATCTCAAACCGGCCACCGGTCGAGGGGATCAACGTCATTTCGGCCACTTGCTGCTTTAGCGTGGCAAGAATCTGGCTCGTTAAACTAACGGCCTGAGGTTCGTAGTTTCACAACGCGCAGTAGGTTAGGCGAATTTTCATGCCAGAATCTCCTCGGTGTTAAGAAACAGATAGGTAACATGCTCACGAACGGGGTTTTCGCTTCGTGGTCTTCTTGGAAGCTGTTTTCTTTTTCGGCGATTTTTTCTTCTTGGTGGCGGCCTTTTTCTTCACCGTTGCCTTCTTCTTTGGCGAAGCGGCCTTTTTCGGCGAAGTTTTGGGCTTCTTTTTGGACGACTTTGCGGCCGAGTTTTTTTTCTTCGTCGACCTGCCACCAGAAGCGGTAGCCGATTTTTTCTTGGTCGTTTTCTTTTGAAACGCGGTTTCCCATCCGGCCGAAAATTTTTGGGTAGAACCGACACGCACAACTGTCACGGCAATACACTCCATTTCCTAGAGAGACGCTTTCAAATCCGGCCGCCGCCAACAGTCAGGCTAGGCCCTGTCGGTTAAACAAGCAGACGGATCGGTGGTTCCTCCGCAGCGCGAAGGCAAAGGAAATTCCTAGTCAACTCTGGCTGGCTCGTCAAGAGGAGCAGCGCGAAGTCCAGGAGGATTGCACAGTTGGCCCTTTTGAAAAATCAGCGACCGGTGGTCGCTGCTACCCTCTAGCCAGGACTTTGCAATCTTCCACCCTAAACCGCGTAAAGCCATGGTTGAACCCAAGGGTTCCAGGTAGGAAAGCTGGCCGAGAGGGCCGAAAGCACTAGCAGCACCAAGGCGACCCAGCGTAGGGCTCGACGCTGAGCAATCGCGTCACAGGCTGGCAACATCGCCACTAGCCACAGGGGGGCGAACCAGAACATCCAGCGAAATCCGCTGGTCATCCCGCCATAGTTGCGGTCGGCAAGCGGTCGCAACAAGTAGAAGCTCAGACAGATGGCTGACAGCAGAGCGATGCCAAGGGCCAAGTAGAACTCAGGCGAGCCACGTCGACGGAAGGCCAGCAGCAGACCACCAAGCGACAGCAGCCACACCGGGGTAAGCGAAAAAATGCCGTGGTGGCCGATCAGCACGTGGAAGGCATAGGTCAGGCGAGATGGTTCGCCACGGTCGATGCCACGTGGATGGTGCCAGTAACTTTTGATTTCCCGGTCTCCACGTTGATAGGTGTACTGGTACCAATTGTCGTCGGGGTCGGTTTCGCTGCGATGGGCATAGGGCGGCAGCCAACTGGCGTGGGCCGCATAGTTGGTGCCAAACGCGCCGGCCACGACCAGCAGCACGCCGGGCAGGTAGGCCAACGCTGCCCGACGCGGGGAATGCCAGAGAATCAGCACACTTAGCAGCGCCAGATAGGCCAGAGCCGGCAGCTCGTTGGCCGCGGCAAACGCGGCTGCTAGCCCGGCGAAGATGTAATGTCGCCAGGGCGTGTTTTGTTCTTCTTCAGTGGTGAGAATCACCAGCGCCGAATGGAGCGAGATCATCACCGCAACGGCTGCGATCAGGTGATTGTTGAGCACCACGGCAAAGGTGGTTAAAAACGTTCCGAGCGTGGCGGCCGCCATGACGAACAGCCGCCCCCAATCACTGCCGCCTAGCCGTTCGACAGTCTTGGCCAGCAGCCAGAAATAGACCAGCATTGGCAGCACATTAACCAGGACCAGCATGGTGCGACCGACGTGGTAAGGATGGGTCGCCAGGGTCCAACCGGTGATTCGTTGGAGCAGCCAGTAGGGGCCGGCCAACAAGGTTGGCAGCAGCGTCGGCTTGCTTGAGTAGAGCCGAGGGGTGCCATGGCGATCGCGATGTTGGACCTTGTCGATCGTGTCCCAGCCGGGGTCGGCGATCACTTCGTCGATGGCATAGGTGCCATGATCGACCAATGCCCGCACGGTGGCCCAGCGGCTGCGGTCGTTGCCGCTCAGAAACGGGCGTTGAAGTTTTAGAGCGTGTTGCAGCCGAGTCCGTTCGGCGTTCAGACGGGCGGCGGCCTCGGGGCCGGTGATGTTCTGTCGCGACAGTTGTTGTTGAAATTTAGCCAGTCGTTGGGCAATCCGGTGCCGTTCCAGGTCGATGGTATTGACCGCATTGACCGCTAGAATGCGGCCTAGCATGTTGCCGGCGGCCAGGGCCATCAACAGGCTGTAGGCGGCCCAGCGCAACTGGCGACAAACGTCGTGCGATCCACCCTCCACGCTCAATTCTCCATGCTCGCCGGCTGCTCATCGTCAGACCCGACGCGCTCGATGACCGCATAGGCTTCGCGGTCGCCAGCCTGGAACGAGATAATCAGTTCACCCAGAAATCCGATTGACATGAATTGGCCGCCCATGAGGAGAAAGCCAAGGCAGTAATACAAGGCAGCGCTTTGGTGCAAATGGACAGGCGTCATGCCGGGAACGGTGCGACTGAGTACCCACAGGGTGGCCAGGTAAATCATCCCGAACGCCCCGAGGAAGAATGCGCCGAGTCCGATGCCGCCCAACAAGTGCTGAGGGCGGTTGCCAAAGCCAGTAAGAAATTTGACTGTCAATAGGTCTAAAAATCCTTTGGCGAGCCGTTCGACGCCATACTTCGAGCGGCCATGTTGGCGGGGGCGATGCTGGATTACGAGTTCGCCAATCCGAAACCCTCGAGCATGGGCCAGCACCGGGACGAAACGGTGCAACTCGCCGTATAGCCGCACTTCTTGAATCGCTTCGCGTCGATAACATTTGATGCCACAATTGTGGTCGTGCAGCTTGACGCCAGTCAAACGGCTCACCATGGTGTTGAAGACGCGCGACGGAAGCACTTTGTGCCAAGGGTCGTGCCGGATTTTCTTCCAGCCGCTCACCACGTCGTAGCCTTGCTCGATGACCTCGATAAAGTTAGGAATCTCGGCCGGATCGTCTTGCAAATCGGCGTCGAGCGTCATGACCAGCGTTCCACAGGCAGCTTGAAAGCCAGCGTTCAAGGCAGCCGCCTTGCCGAAATTGCGTCGGAAACGAATACCCTCTACTCGAGCGTCGTCGGCCGCCAGGCGACGAATCTGTTGCCAAGAAGCATCCGACGAACCATCGTCGACAAAGATGATTTGCATCGTGTAGCCACGCTCGGCGGCGACGGTCGAAACCTGACGGTAGAGGTCGGCCAGGCTTTCCGTTTCGTTATAGACAGGAATCACCAACGATAACAGCGGAGCGGTTGGGCAATTCTTGTCGGTCGAGTTAGCAGACGATATGTGCATCGCGGCAGGGGCCAAGGTCTGGCGAGCGGGCATGGCAAATCACCTTCTATTCTACAAGACAAAGCTACAGATTTCTAATTTCAGTCGTTCCAAAAATGAGGATCTAGAAAGCACTGTTTTTCAGGGAGGTGGCTAACTGGACAGCGCCACTTTTGAGTGCAATACAAGCCCGACGCGCAAGCGAGGGAATACGTTTACGTCTAAATTCCCTCGCTTGCGCGTCGGGCT
>JANQPJ010000303.1 GCA_028289525.1 Pirellulales bacterium | reverse complement strand
CTCTACCTCCAGAGACTTTATGTCCTGAAAAAACGAAGGTAAAAGCTTCTCAAAAAACACCTTGCATCAACAAGGGCAATCTGGGACAGTCGAACTAGGTTTTGTCAGAAAACTCGTCGTCAAGTTCATCTCGATTTAAAGTCTGAAGCGCCCGCGAAGGAATTTTTGCGATATTTTCCTACTTCCAGCAGCCGATTCCTTCGCTGGCGCTTCAGGCTTCATCTCGTTTTCTGACAAAGCCTAGCCGTGCCGGCTCAGTTCAGTGGCGACATTTTAACATTTTACCTGACCAACACCTAACAAGCACCCCCATTTCGGACAATCAGCAAGCAAATCCAGGTCTTTCCCTACTACTTTAGCAGGGGAAAACGCGCCGCCGCCAAAAGCTATCATCGCTTTCTGTCCGTTCAGCTTAACGCCGCTGGTTCCATTGGCCTGAACCGTATTTGCGATTCGCTAGCACTTCCGCCTGAGTGCGGCATGCGCTGTCGAGCTGGCCAATCTCGAACTTGATGGCCAGCTGGGGCGCCAGGCGCTCGACAATCGGGGCGACCCAATCGTTCGGTTCAGGCAACCCAGCGACCAGTTCTTCAGCGCCCAACAACTCGGGTGCAGTAGGCGAAGCGCCAAGCAACAGACTGCCGTGTTGCAACACCGCGCCACGCTTACGCCGTTGGGCGCTACCAACGATTTTGTGGCCAGAAACCACGATGTCGCCTGGGGAGCGCCGCTGGAAACAGAGAAACGGCTCGTGGTCTGGCTCCACTTCAAGCGGTACAGCAACCTGACTTGCCGGCAGTTGAAACGATTGCAACAGTTCGACCAAACAGTCATGCACCGTTTGGTAAAACCGTTGCGCCGACTGGGCCACGGCATGTCCTGGCGGCAGGCAAAGGCTATAGGTCAATTCGCGATCATGCACGATGGCGCCGCCGCCGCTCATCCGCCGAACCACCGGCAGGTGGGCACTGGCCGGGTGCTGTTGGCGGTCGGCAATTGCCTGAAAATAACCAAGCGACAGGGTTGCTTGGCACCAGGTGTAAAACCGCAGCACTGGCCGGCCGTCGGCCTCGCAACGATCGAGCAACACCTCGTCGACAGCCATGTTCCAGGCACCCTCGGCCGCCGGATCGATGAGCAAGATTCCGGTTTCTAATTTGGCCATGGCAAGCATCAGGGGGACTAGCTAGGCAGCGCCACTTTGATGTCGATTTCTCAACAATACAAGCTTCTGTTTGTGCCCTAGCCGCGACGCGACGCGTCGCCGGGCTCCCACAAAAACGAACGTCATCATCCACTAACCAGGAAAGCTCAAACGCGGCTCACGAGCAGCACGCACCTCGTCCGGACGGCTGATCGCGGTCGAGTGGGGCGCGGCGTGCAACACCTCGGGCGCTTCTTGCATGATGCGCCGCAACGTGTCGGCAAATGCGTCCAGCGTCTCCTTGCTTTCGGTTTCGGTCGGCTCGATCATCATCGACTCGCGAACCGTCAACGGAAAATAGACCGTCGGAGCGTGAAAGCCAAAATCGAGTAGCCGCTTGGCCAAATCCATCGCGGTGATGCCAGTCTCCGATTTCAACGAAGCGACTGAAGCGACAAACTCGTGCATACAACGGTCTCCTTGCGGAACCGGCAACACGTCCTTGAGCCGACTGAGTAGGTAGTTGGCATTCAACACGGCGTTCTCGGCCACTTGCCGCAGCCCTTCCGGCCCATGCGTGCGGATATAAGCGTATGCTCGTAGCAAAACCCCGGTGTTGGCGAAAAAGCTGCGCACCCGACCGATCGACTTGGGGCAATCGGTCCGCAACACATACTGCTCCCCTTGCTTGTCGACCACCGGGGCAGGCAGATACGGGCCCAGTTTCTCCGACACACAGATGGGGCCTGCGCCGGGTCCACCGCCACCGTGCGGGCCGCTAAACGTTTTGTGAGGGTTGAAGTGCATCATATCGGCGCCAAAATCGCCTGGCCGGGCAACGCCGAGAATCGCGTTCATGTTCGCGCCGTCTAAAT
>JANQPJ010000292.1 GCA_028289525.1 Pirellulales bacterium | reverse complement strand
CGCCTAAAGCAAGTTGCTTTTTACCGTAGCGGACGCGACCTAGTTTTTGCCGAGATTTTCCGACGAAACAACGATACGTATTTTGGTAATCTGCTCTAGCTGGCCTGACGACTTTGACTTTGCGAAGCGTAGAGATACGGATTCAACGTCGGGTCGTTGTACATCTTCATCTGCCGGTATAGCTTCAGTCGCTTCTGACCGCGAAAGATGTCTTCCAGTAGTTCCACCAACGAGTTGGACAAATCGGCCTGCTGCTGGTAGCACAGGTCGAGCTTGGCCTGCACGCGATCGCGGTGCTCTGGCTCGACGTCGGTCCGGTCCAATTGCTCGTGCATGTGGTAGATTCGCAACGACATGATCGAGAGCCGGTCGATCGCGCTGCCAGGGGTTTCGGTGTTCAGCGGCGCGTCAGGCTCCGGCGTCACTTGCTGTTCGCCGAGCTGCTGGACCAGAAGATCGTCGATCTTTTCAATCCAGTCGTTTCGCTGCTGGTTATACCCATCGATTGCCCGCTTCACCTTGGCAATCCGGCGATCAGTTACGTCGCGGCTACGAGCAACGTCTTCTTCATGCCAGAGCAGAAAGTTGAACTGGTGCTGCTGGCAAACCACGTGCAGCAGCCCTTCGTAGGGGTTGTCGAGGTCTTGTTGGTGCCATTGTTGGACCGTGACGCGATGAAGTTCGTGAATGTCCTTAACAGTTGCCGCCGGGCTGCGGATCATCGGGCCAGTCCTCGATGGTTGGAGTGATTTGTGAATGCGCGCAATGCAAAAAAGGCTACTATCAGCAATCAGTCGGGGCGGCATTGTAAGAATCGGATGCGGTCGATTCAAGGTAAACTGGGTAAGATCTCTGGTGGTTCGTAGGGCAGCGAAGCTAGCAGTCATATTCCTTGATCCAGGCGGATCTCCTAGAATACCAGTTTGGCGAGTGCGAGGCTTTTCGCAAGGAACACGAGGTTCAGGTGGCAAAGTTCAAACGTAATGTGGTGTTCTGTGGTTCTTTGATCGTGGTTGGCGCGCTGCTAATGGTGAGCCGGCGTTTGCCATCGGGGCAGGCGGAACCTGCCAGTCGGTCAGCGCCAAGTGCTGTGGGGGAAAGGAGCAGCTCGCCGATTGACGGGGCGCGTTGCTACGGTTACTTGAAGCAGATTTGTGAGCTAGGTGCGCGACCGAGTGGCAGCGCGGCCATGACGGCTCAACAAGCCTTGCTGGCCAAGCATTTTCGGCGTTTGGGAGGTCGGGTGGGCTACCAGCGGTTTCGCGTTCGCCATCCGCTCGACGGCTCACTGGTCTCCATGGCCAATTTGGTGGTCCAATGGCATCCCGAGGCCAAGCAGCGCGTGTTATTGTGTGCACACTACGACACGCGACCGCTGCCCGACCGCGATCCCAACGCTTGGCAACGGCGCCACGGTACATTCATCGGCGCCAACGACGGGGCAAGTGGCGTAGCGGTGTTGATGGAGCTGGCTCATCTGATGCAGACCCAGCCGGGCCGCTATGGAGTCGACTTTTGTTTGTTCGACGGCGAAGAGTTTGTCTATGACGACCAACGCGACCACTATTTTTTGGGGTCGGAATGGTTCGCACGCAAGTATATCGCCACGCCGCCGCCGTTTGCCTATCGTTGGGGCGTGCTGTTAGATATGGTCGGAGACGCTCGTTTGGGAATCTATCAAGAAGTTTACAGCATGAGTTGGCCTGATACGCGGCCGCTGGTCAAGCAAATCTGGCAAACCGCCGACCGGCTAGGGGTGAAGGAGTTTATCGCGCGGCCTAAACACAAAATACGCGACGACCATCTCAAGCTACGCGGGGTCGCTAAAATTCCTACCTGCAATATTATTGATTTTGAATACCCTGATGAACAAAATCGGTATTGGCACACGACCTCGGATACACCAGAACATTGTTCGCCCAGTTCGTTGGCCAAGGTCGCTTGGGTCGTCTACGAGTGGTTGAAGACGGCCGAATGATCCGATGATTGTTTGGGGCAACCGGTAATTCATCGAACTCGCAACGTATCACGGATAAGTCTTATGTTGTTTCCGATTCTTGAAATGGTGGTGTTGTTAGCGATTGCAGGTTTTTTGGGCTATCGCATCAACGAAGACTGGCAGGCATCGAAGAACCTTAAAAATCAAATGGAATATACGTTCCAATGGAACCGGTTCCGGCGGCGGTTGCAAATTGTGATTACGCTGGCGGTCGTTGCGATCTGTGTTTGTCTAGGGCAGATGGCGTTGCCCAAAGAAGTGTTGATTTTTATTTGGTCGACCGCTCTACTGATTGGGATGTGGTTGACGATTCTCGTGCTGAGCGACATCGTGGTTACTCGCAAGCACTATGGCACGATGGGCGACATCGAAGAAGTCCACAAGACAAGCCTGCCAGGCGAAATTCGTAGTCGGAAAGATCGCGCGAAGAAATCGCTTTCCTTGCGAGAACCGTCGCCAGACGGGCCGTCGCAGCAGAAACCGGCCCCAGGCCAGACCTCGCCAGAGCCTGGCAATCGTCCGCAGTAACAGCAGGTTCGTGTGATGGATCCTTTTCGAGTCTGTGTCGCGCTGGCGCCGTTGGCGTGCTATTTTTTGGTCATTGGCGGGGTGAATTTGCGCCGGCGGCCTACCTTGGTCTCTGGTGGGCGGGACACCATGGCCCTGTGCGCGGCGATCGTGGGGCTGGTATTCATCGGCCCGATGGATCTGTTTATGCCAGTGGTCGCTATTGCTCAGTTCGGGGCCGCGACGTGGTTGTTGTGGTTGTTGCTCTATAGCCTTTGGGTTTCGCTCTATGTGCTTGTCACGCGCCCTCGGATGGTGGTCTACAACGTGACCAAACCCCAACTGCAAGAGGTCATGGATGAAGTTGCCTGCCAGTTGGATACCCAGTCGCGGTGGGCCGGAAGCTCGCTGGCAATGCCGGGGTTAGGGATTCAGGCCAGACTGGATTCGTTTCCGCCGTTGCGTAATGCGTCGGTGGTGGCCAACAGCTATCCGCCCCAACTGGCTCATTGGCAGCGGTTGGAAGATGCTCTAACAGCCCGGTTGAGCGAAGTGAAGACCGATCCCAATCCGCGTGGAGTGAGCTTGGTGCTGGTTGGCCTGGCGATGGTGGCGATTTGTATGCTGAATTCGTTAGGCGACCAACAGGCCTTGGCCCAAGGGATGCGCGACATGTTGCGCATGTAGCCCCCAAAAGTTCGTAACATTTCAGTCGAGTGGAATAGACCTCGGAGGCTTGGGAAAAATCCGAAGCACGAAATCCGAAATTCGAAACAAATCAGAAGGACCAAAGCACGAATGCTCTAAACCGATGCGCGGCCAGCATGCTTTTGTCATTTCCGGTTTTGAATTTCGCGATTTGTTTTGGATTTCGAGATTCGGATTTCGGATTTTCACCTGACCTTGCTTCACTCGGCTGAAGTGTTACAAATTCAACGATCGTTCGTTCCTAAGCAGAGCTTGAGAACAAGGCTGAAAACAGGCGTTTCGCGCTTCGACCACCGGCCGTTGCTGTCCGATCAACTTGAGCAATTTGGAACGACCGAACCCGCTCTAAAGCAAGTTGCTTTTTACCGTGGCGGGCGCGACCTAGTTTTCATCGGGATTTCTCGACGAAACATCGGCACGCATTTTGGTAATTTGCTCTAGTCGAGGCTTTTTAGAAAATCGCCAAGATCTTTGTCGCTCTGACCGGCTGCCGGTTCGGAGGTTTCGCCGGAACCGCCAAGCCAGCTAAAATCGTCGCCTTCGGGCGTAGCAGCCTGATCTTTGGCGCCGGCGGCCGGGGTCTCTTCTGCCGGCTCAGCGGCTTCCTGCTGGGCATCGGTTGCCTGCGGGACTTCGTTGGCAGGCTCGTCAGTCAACGCATCTTCGACAATGCTGGCAAAGTCAACCGGTTCGTCGGCGTCTTGCTGCTCGGCCTCTGCTGGCGACTCGTCCTCGGCTTGCTCGGCAAACTCGATTTTCTCCTCGTCTTCGGCCGGTTTGGCGTCGACTGGTTCTTCCGAGGCTGGCTGGTCGGCTACAAAGTCGAGGGCCTCGGGAGGCTCCTCGGATGGCCCGGTTTTTTCGGTCTCTTCGGTCGCTTCGCCGCCCAGGAAATCAAGCTCGGTGCTCTCAGCGCTATCGGCAGACGGTTCCGCGACCATTTCTGGCTCGGCCTGTGGAGTAAAATCTCCGTAACGCGCTTCAAGCGTGATCCCCCCAACCACGATCCGGTCGCCTGGCTCGAGGTAGACCGGTTCGTTGATTTGCTCTTCGCCATGAAACGTGCCGTTGAGCGATCCGAGGTCTTCAACCACCAGCAGGCCATCTTCGTGCAGCGTGATTTCGCAGTGGCGGCGGCTGATCAGCGAGTGGCCGAGTGTCACGTCAGCCTGTTTGCTGCGTCCCAGAACGGTGGGCGGAGTGATCTCAATCTCCGTCCCTTTCGCTTCTCCGTCAACAATATAGAGCTTATATGCCATGGTAAGTTGGTTTGGCAGGGCCGCAGGGGCCTTGCCGCTGAGAAACACACTTGAGGAGAGCCGTTACGCCGATGACCAGCAAAAGATTCAACAAGACGGTAAACCCTTTTGCCGAATAGGCTTTTAATATACCGACCGGTGCGCCGTCCTGCAACGAATGCCTGGTCGACCGTGAGGTGGAGCAAACGCTCTGGTCGGCTGGATGTTTGAGCAACAGGCTTGCCAGACAGCCTTTTTGACGAAGTTGTTTGGTTTTAAGTTGTTGTTTCAAAACAGGTTGTGGCTATTTAAGGTTGGCGCTGGCAAGGTTTGGCAGGCGAGATTGCCGAGCATGCTGGAGAACGGGGGGCAGCAAGGTGTTCTCGAGGCTCAAGTCGCCGCGTTTGGCCAGCGGTCTTGATGCCCGTTAGCTTGCAGTGGTGGCGAGCAGTTAATGGCCGGCCCCTGGTGGGCTACCAATTGACCTTGAAAGCTTAACAGGGCCTCTTATAATCCTGGGACTCCGGTGTGTTGCGGTTGATATCTAGTTGGCATCAAGGCGTGACATTTGCCTGGGGTGATTGCGGGTGTAGCTCAGTTGGCAGAGCACAACGTTGCCAACGTTGTTGTCGTGGGTTCGAATCCCATCACCCGCTCTGACCGTCGACCTCGCGGCCACCACTTGT
>JANQPJ010000288.1 GCA_028289525.1 Pirellulales bacterium | reverse complement strand
GCACTGTTTTTCAGATACAACGATAAAAACGAGTGTTTCGCGAGCGGTCACCGACCGCTGCTACCGATCAACATCGGAAATTTGGAACGACTGAATTTTGCTGCAATAGACGCCAGCCGCAGATTGCTTGGTTGACGAGAATCAGTATAGCTGATCGACGATTCTCTTGCAGACATTAGTGCTGCGTCCATTTGTTTTTGTAAGGCCCCGGCGACGCGTCGCGTCGCGGCTAGGGGTCAACAGAAGCTTGCAACAACCCTCCAATTCGAATTTCATCGCCTACTAGACGGTCCGCTGAACCGTTAACTCTGAAACCCGAATCCGGCGAAGCTGTTTGCGGGTGGCGCGAGTTACCACATCCAGCGCGTCGAGCACTTTGTTTTGCCATTGTTCGTCGAAGCCAGCTAAATCAGGAATCGTCGGTTCCATCGGCCCTTCAATCGCCTCGATAATTTCCAGCAGCGAAATCTCCGAAGTCTCTCTGGCCAGCGTGTATCCGCCTTCGACCCCACGCGTCGAGATCAAGACGCCATGGGTTACCAGACTCCGCAAAATTTGCAGCAGAAATCGCTCTGGCATCTGGCCGTCGGAAGCCAATTCGCTACACGGCATTGGCTCGTCGCGATTCGCCTCGGCAAGCTGAAGAATCGCCTGCAGGCCATAGGTTACTGTGCGCGACAGTTTCATCAGTGCCCCCTCTGCCCATATTCCTGGCCCCTGACAGCTACGAACCGCCTACACACGAACGACAGCCGCCCAATAGGCATCCTGCTGACCAATCGCCGGTAGTAGCTACCAGAAATGCTCCAGCCCCCCTTGCTCCGGTCGCAAATAGTAACTTTATTGCTGGCAATTGTCAAACATTGGTTGTTCGTTTTTTAAGGAATTTGAGCGTTTGGCCGGCATCCGCGCCGTGATTTCCGCTAGCCAAGACGCTTGAGAAGGCAAGCCTAATCGCTGCTCGTTTGGCCTTCGTCCATGAAAATGGCGTGCCAGGCAAGCAATGCGGCACCACAGACCAACAGGCTGTCGGCGATATTGAAATTGGGCCACCGCAGATCGTGATTGGCCTGAAACAGAATCCAATCCCGCACCGCGTAGACTGGCTGGCCAACGCGGTCGAAAGGGTAGTTCCAGCGGAGCTGATGCATGCCCAAGCGATCGTACAGGTTGCCGAGAATCCCTGCAGAAATTGCGCCCAGCGTGATGGTTAACCACCACTGTTGACCATTTCCGGCGACAAACAACCAGTAGAGGATGCCAAGCATGGCCACGGCGGACAAGACCACGAACACCGGGACCATGCCTTGTCCCATGCCAAAGAGAGCGCCTTCGTTCAAGCTGGTCTGGAAGCCAACATACGGGCTCCACACCCATTGGACGCGTCCGCCTGGCATGCCAAGCGTACGAAAGGCCCACGCTTTGGTCGCCAAATCGACCAGACAGCCGATGCTGGCGATTGCCAGAAAAGCAACATATCGACTGACCGGGACTGCCTTCATGGCAAAAACTTAACCGCGTTCCTGATCCTCTGCGCAGGAGATGCACAACGACGTGTACGGAATCGCGTTCAATCGCGATTTCGGAATCACTTTGCCGCAGGTCTCGCACTGACCGTAGACGACGTCCTCAATTCGCTCAAGAGCAGATTCAATCGCGCCGAGCGTGTCTTCTTCGGTCTGCATCAAGCTGAGCGTGAACTCCTGCTCAAAGTTCTCGCTACCGATGTCGGCCATATGGATCGGCATACTCGACAAATCGCCACTGGCCTCGCTGCGCGTTTTGTTCAACGCGGCATCGGCCATCTGCGAAACATCGCCTCGCAGACGGGCGCGCATCGCCAGCAGGCGTTCCTTGTACACCTTCATATCCGCTTTTTTCATGGGCTTCATACGCTCTCGCTCTCCATCATCTCCGAAGTGTCTTAACCCTCTCCGAGGGAAGCCAAGATGATTGATTGTAGACGCCCATATTCTAACTGTCAAATTTCACAGGCAGCCCGAGCAGCTGGCAGGATAACTGCAAAGTCAACGATTCTACAGAAACAGCGGTCGGTGACCGCTCGCGAAACGGCTAGATTCTCCCGTTTCGCGAGCGGCCACCGGCCGCTGCTTTTCGACTTTGCAGTGATCCTG
Organism: Pirellulales bacterium; assembly: GCA_028289525.1. Classification (GTDB taxonomy): domain Bacteria; phylum Planctomycetota; class Planctomycetia; order Pirellulales; family JAGQOS01; genus JANQPJ01. The sequence continues at coordinate 6,924 of JANQPJ010000288.1, read as the reverse complement.
GGACAGCCGGCCATTTTCGACGCAAAAGCTCGCCTTGATGGACTTTAGACACTTCCATACGATACAAGTCAGCTTAACTGCTCAGGTTTGCCTGGATTGCCTAGTGGACGATGACGTTCGATTTTATGGGTAACTTGTCCGGCGATGCGTTGCATCGCGGCTAGGGATTGCGAATCGGGCCAAATCAACTCCACTACTAAAATCAAAAGTCATCGCCTACTAGGATCTAATTGCCATTAGCGTTTCGACTCTTACCGACGTTGCGTTTCAGCACTGCATCGCACCCGAGTGCGGCGGCAACTATGCCCTCGACGATGTCTTGGTCGCCTGCCCCAAATGCGGCAGTCTGCTCGATGTTTGTTACGATTGGGCACGGCTCCCGGTCCCCAAATCGCTGGACGAATTTGAAGCCAAATGGGAGCGGCGGTCCGATCCGCTCTGCTTCAGCGGCATCTGGCGATTCCACGAACTGTTGCCCTTTGCCAAGCCAGAACACGTCGTCACGATTGGCGAAGGACAAACGTTGCTGCACGCCTCGGACGGCGTGGCCAAGTATGTCGGCGGGCGCAGCGGTCGGGTGTTTCTCCAGTACGAAGGGCTGAACCCCTCAGGCAGCTTTAAAGATAACGGGATGAGCGCCGCGTTTACCCACGCGCGGTCGATCGGTGCCCGACGGGCTGCCTGTGCGTCGACCGGCAACACCAGCGCCTCGCTGGCCACCTATTGTTCGGTCAGCCGGCTGATGAAAGCGGTGATTTTTGTCGGCTCAGGCAAAATCGCCTTTGGCAAACTGTCGCAAGCCCTGGAACTCGGGGCGCTGACCGTTCAGATCGCCGGCGATTTTGACGATGCCATGCATCGCGTCGGCGAGGTGACCAAGCGACTCGGCATCTACCTGGTCAACAGCGTCAATCCGTTTCGACTGGAAGGCCAGAAAACCATCATGTACCGCGTGCTCGAGGCACTCCGTTGGGAGGTGCCCGACTGGATCGTGGTGCCAGGCGGCAACCTGGGCAATTCCAGTTCGTTCGGCAAAGCGTTCGCCGAACTCAAACAGCTTGGGCTGATCGATCGGGTGCCCCGGCTCGCGGTGATCAACGCGGCCGGCGCAAACACCTTGTTCCAGCTCTACGAGAAACAAGGCGTACGCTGGAACGGCGGAAAAATCGACTGGCCAACGGTCGAAGCCTACTATCGCAAGCTCGACGCCGCTGGCCGCAGGGCTTCGACGATTGCCAGTGCGATCGAAATCAATCGACCGGTCAACTTGGCCAAATGCCTGAGAGCGCTCGACGTCTGTGACGGCGTGGTCCGCGAAGTTAGCGACCAGGAAATTCTCGACGCCAAGGCCCAAGTGGGCGCCAGCGGGATGGGCTGCGAACCGGCCAGTGCGGCCAGCGTGGCTGGCGCACGGTTGTTGCGTCGCGAAGGAGTTATCGAGCCAGGAGATCGGGTTGTCTGCATTCTCACTGGCCATCAGTTAAAAGACCCCACCGCCACGGTCGCCTACCACACGACCGATCAGGCCGAGTTTAATCGAGTTCTAGGGTCTCGTGGAGTACGACGGGCTACGCATGCCAATCGGGCGGTTGCCGTGGCGAACGATCTCGACGAAATTATCAAAGCGATTCAACTCTATAGCTAAGCGCTTGCCTACGTTTTTCGAGGGCTAGGAGAAGGGGACGACACGGTGCTGCGAATTGGAATTCATGGAGCCGCCGGACGGATGGGCCAACGGCTGGTGGCGCTGGCTCACGAAGACCCAGAGCTAACGATTGGTGCTGCCTGGGACCATGCCGAGCATCCCCAGCAGGGAACCGACGCCGGCGTGCTCGCAGGCATTGGCGAGATTGGTATTCCGCTCAGCCCGTCGCTCACCACTCAGGTGGATGTAGTGGTCGATTTTTCGGTGGCCGCGGCCGTGGCTCCGCTGGTTCAGGCTTGTCAGCAGCGGAAGATTCCGGTGGTGGTTGCCACGACCGGGTTGAGCGAAGCCGACGAGCAACTGGTCCGCACGGTCGCCGAGACGATTCCAGTGGTTTGGGCTCCCAGCATGAGTCTGGCGGTCAATCTGTTGATGAAGCTGACGCAGTTGGCCGCCGAGACGCTTCAGAACCAAACCTCGGGCGTCGATTTCGAAATTATCGAACGCCACCACCGGTTCAAGGAAGACTCGCCCAGTGGCACCGCGTTGAAGTTTGGCCAGATTATCGCCGAAGCGACCGGCATCGACCGCCAAACCCATGGCCGTGAAGGCCGCCCTGGCGCACGGCCGCGCAACGAAATCGGCTACCACGCGGTTCGCGTCGGCGACAACCCTGGCGAACACACGATCGTGATGGGCATGCTGGGCGAAACGCTCGAACTGCGGGTCGCCGCTAGCAATCGCGACTGTTATGCGTCCGGTGCGTTGTCGGCCGCTAAGTTCCTGGCCCAACAGCCGCCAGGGCTGTATGACATGAGCGACGTGCTCGGGCTGTGAGGCCACCCGCGCGGCAGGAATCCCCCATGGCCAAATGCGACGAAGGCTATTTGTGCGACGTCTGTGGCCAAGATGTCGCGGAAATCACCTCGAGTGATTTGTATTTGCGTTACGTAATCGGCATGGTCGATCCGGAAACCTTGCACACCAGCAACGAGCGACACATCCGCTGCAACCCGGTGCTGGCCCAGTTTATTGTCGACGACCGGTTCGAACCGGTGTTTGCCGATGGCCTGTTCGACAAGCGTCAACTTGACACCGAGTTTGTCCAAGCTCGCGAGACCTTGGTCACACGTGGCTGGCGGCGTTTGTGCGAAGTGGCCCAGCTGGAGATTCCGATTCTCGAATATCCTCTGCCGGAAGTGGTTGAAGAGATTCGTCGCCGCGCGCTTTGAACGCTTGCCGTCAGACGCCTGGGGAACTGTCCGGCGATGCGTTGCATCGCGGCTAGGGGATAAACAAAAACTTGCAACTCCATTCGAGTTTCATCGCCCAGCTAGACAACGCTACTTTCGATGACAATACCAGCGTTTTTATGCAATTCATCGCCCAAAAACGGATTAAGAAGGAGAGCCTCGGCCGAGACCCCGCGTTTTGGGGCATGACCGCCACGCAGTTTTTGGGCGCGTTTAACGACAATCTGTTCAAGCAGCTGATCTTGCTGATTTCGATTCAGACGATTGGCTCAGCCGCCAGTTCCACAGCCAGCGACGAGCAAGGTTTTGCGCTCAAAGTGTTCGCGGTCCCGTTCGTGTTGTTCACCGGAATCGCTGGCTACCTTTCGGATCGGTACGGCAAGCGGCGTTTGATTGTTGGCTGCAAAGTTTTCGAGGTGGTCGTCATGGCGCTCGGCGTGCTGGCCTTTGCCTGGCACACCGAGGGCGGAACCGACCGCATCGGGCTTTATGGGGTGCTCTTTCTGATGGGCTTGCAAAGCGCCCTGTTCGGACCGGCTAAATATGGCGTGCTGCCAGAGCTGTTCGCACAACACGACCTGCCCAAGGCGAACGGCATCATCCTGATGACCACTTTTTTGGCCATCATTTTTGGCACCGCCTGTGCTGGCCTGCTGTCCAAAAACTTTCAGGCCCAACTCTGGATCGCGGCCGGTGTTTGCGTCGTGATTGCCAGCCTGGGGACCGGCGTCTCGCTGTTGGTGCGCAAGCTGCCGCCTGCCCAAGCCGATTTGCCGCTCACCTGGTCTTCCTGGACGGTGCCGCCGGACATGCGGCGACTGCTGGCGTCCGACCGTCCGTTGCTGCTGGCGCTGCTCGTATCGAGCATTTTTTGGCTAGTGGCCGGCATGGTTCCGGCCGGTGTGAATTCGCTCGCCAAGCTCCAGCTTGGCCAAGACGATCTGCGGACTAGCTTGCTAACCGCCACGATCGGCGTCGGCATCGCCATCGGTTGCTTGGCCGGGGGAATTGTTTCTCGCGGTCGGATCGACTTCCGGCTGTTGAACCGAGGAGGCTGGGGAATTCTGGTCTGTTTGACGGTCCTCGGCATCAGCCGCCCTGGCGGAGCCCACCTGCTCGGCTACTACGGCAGCCTGCCGGTGTTGATCGTCTTGGGCATCAGCACCGGTCTGTTTGCCGTGCCGCTCCAGGTTTTTCTCCAATCACGGCCGCCGGAGGGAAAACGTGGCCGGATGATTGCCGTGATGAATCAGGCCAACTGGATTGGCGTGCTGGTCGGTGCCGAGTTGTACGAGCGGGCCGTAGGAGAACTGGAGGCTCAAAATTGGCCGCCCAGCACCGTGTTTTATCTGATGGCCGTCTTGATGTTGCCGGTGGCGTGGTGCTATCGGCCTCGCAACGAGCAGCTTGATTGACTAGACTTTGTTCCAATTCACTCGCCGTCAAGCGATGTAAATTTAAAGCCTAGAGCAATTTCGGATCATTCGTAGTCGTATTTCGTCCGAAAACCTCGGCGAAAACTAGGTGTCGTCCGCTACGGTAAAGAGCGACTCGCTCTAGTTTCAGTCGTTCCAAGTTTTCTTGGCAAATCAGTAGCAGCGGCCGGTGGCCGCTCGCGAAACATGAGCCCTGACAGATTCTCGAAAAAACGCTCACTTTTCCGGTGCCCGTTTTTTTGGAACTACTTCTGATTTTACCCGTGCCGTTTGCGACGTCGGGCTGCCTGAGCATGCTGGTTTTTCGATTTTCGCCGGCTGGGTTGATAGCCATAACGAATCGCAAACCATTCGGCATACCGTTCACGGTCGACATAACTCGTGTTCCGATCGTCGAGCAGGTGGCCTAGCTCGTGAATAAGAATGTTGTTCAGGTAAAAATCCTTAATCGTCTTGGGATTCCAGATCAGTTGCCAAGTGCTGGGTGCCACATGTCGCCAGCGGCCGCCATACATCCGGCTTTCGTTCACCAGGCTGGGGCGCGGCGGTTGATAGAACGTTTCGACCAGGTCTTCTTCCAGCGGATACAAGTACAGCGCGTTGCCCCATTGCATGCCATAACAGGGGAAACTGCACTTTTTGCGAGTCATGCGGCTGAGCTGGACCACTTCAAGGTCGCGGAGAAAATGTTTTGGTAATCCATCCAACCGAGCACGCACCTCGGCCGCAGTCACTACATGCCGGAACCCTGGCCCTGGCGGTTGCACCACGACCCGATACCCGTCGCTGCGCTGTTCGGCCGGTTCGTGCCAATCCTCTGGCGGCGCAAACGGCAGACGTAGATTGACCTCGCCACCGCGCGTGCGCTTGTTGGAAACTGGACTACGCTGCGTGGTGCGCGCTTTTGCGACGCGATTTTGATGGGCTGCCTTCTTTGCCGGCACAGAATAGGAATTTTGCGTTCGATGTCTCATCTCAACTACCTCTGATCCACGCGCAACACGATGCAGCGGACTGCATACCACCTCAACGTCTGGTACAACTCGACCCCAAGAATTGGGCGCCGAAGACAACTCCGATGGCCAGAGAACTCAGTCGTTCTAGCGTCTGAAGCCGTCCTTTTTATTCTAGACGGCTGCCGATCAGGGATTCAACCAAATCACGCAAGTCGCTTACTCAGAACAACTTGCAACACACACTCCAGCAGGACACCCGAGCCGAACAGGCATCTGAGCGCTGTCTATTCGGTCGCGATCGAGCGGCTGAAATGATGGCCGTTTCGAGCACCTCAGGCATGCTGATGGCTGTCTACCAGACAGCGTGCCGCTAAGTTTCAAGCGCTTGGATGCGTCAAAAGGAAAACGGCGCGAATCGAACGTTCAGCGGTGCATTGAAACGGTTCCCAAGGCTCAGACCCAAAGGCGCGCTGCTTAACTTTTAAGCACAAGCATGCGCGAAGAGGCTCGTGGACGATGGCATTTTGTTTTTGTACAGCGATCGAAAGCGAATTTCAAAACACGTTCTTAGAAAAACCGCGTTACGAAACCGCGTTGACCAAGATCAACGTGGTGAAGATCACCACCATGGCCACGCCTGCCGCCAGGGAAAGCCAAAGCCAGAGCGGCGTGTCAGAGTTTTCGGCGTGTTGGACCACTGCCTTCATGCTGGGCTGCGATTCGGTCTTGGCCTTTGACTTGGCTGGCCGCGGTTCTACCTCTAGCTCGAATTCACTCCCTTGAGACGCAGCGACCGAAGCATTCGACAGTTTGGCCGAATCCTCCAATACTTGAGCGATCTCGCTTGCCGCAGGCAGCTTCTGTTTGCTCGACCTGCCTGCCGGCTGTTTCCCTGAGGGTCGACGTAAGCTTTTGTCGGAAGAGGAAGGCCCGGCCGGCTTCTTCTTCACAGCTGCTGGCTTTTTGCTCGAACCAGAATTTTTTTTGCCGCTGTCTCCAGTTCGTTTCAGCCCCCGGCCAACGGCGATGCCTTTGTCGCTGTCTCCAGTCCGAATCTGAGGAAAACCGTCGGCCGGCGCTTCTAGGGGCGGAATGACCGGCCCGGCACTCTTCACCGTATCGGCCTTCGAGCCATGGACGGTGTCGGCCCCGCTGGGCGATCGAGTGCGCGGGCCATCGGGGGCGGCTCCTTGGCGAGCGTTCGTGCCCTGGCCAGGTTTAGCGGTTTGGGTCGAGCTATTTTTTTCTTTGGCGGCGGCCGCCTGTTGGACGGCATGAATTTGACTGCCAGAGCCGGTAAGCCATCCCCCCAAGTCTTGGGCTACCTCATCGGCCGTTTGGTAACGCCCCTCAGGCGCTTTGACCATCATATGCAAGCAGATGTCGACCAATTCCTGCGGCGCATCGTGCCGGTCGTCATAAACGCTCGGCGGCATTTGGGTTTGGTGCTTCATCAACCGCTGAGGCAACGTCCCCTCGTTAAACGGCGGATGACCGGTCAACAAAAAATACAGCGTACAGCCCAGGCTGTAGATGTCAGCCCGATGATCGACTCCATGGCTGTTGATCGCCTGCTCAGGTGCTAAATAGTCGGCCGTGCCGAGCACGTTTTCGTCGTGGTCGATCGTGAGCGA
>JANQPJ010000284.1 GCA_028289525.1 Pirellulales bacterium | reverse complement strand
GCAACCGACCTTGACCGGTTTTTCGATCCGAGATATTCTCCCCGCCTCATGAGGACAACGTTAGCCGCTTGGCAAGGCATGGACGCCGTGACCGACACGCCCCGCCGCCGCTCCTGCCAGCCTGACCGAGACCTCGGTTGAACAACGAACACGCGTCATCCACGTGGATGGGTCTGCACTGGAGCACAAGCCAACCTGGTCTTGCGTCTCTGCGGACCGCGGAGCGGTAATGCTGGCACGGATGCCGGCGGCCCGCTTCGAGACACCGCCTGGCGAACAGCGAATCGTCTGGCTTAAAAACGGAACGATTGCTTCCAATCGCTCCCGGAAAAGGTTAGCGTCCTTTGCCCCCCTGGGACACTGCCTTTCCGGGGGCCTTTTTTTTGCGCAGGCGCGATTGGAAGCCTGCAGCGCCAGCGAAGGGATTGTTAATAGGGCACAATTATTCCTGGTCTGGTGTCGGGAACCAACCGGTTAGAAAATCGACCTCTCGGCCTTGAAAGATCGCTTCGGCTAAGAACTCGGTCCCCTGCTGGTTGCCCCAGGAGTAGTTAATAATCAGCCGGCCATTGTGTTCGCAGAAATCAATGTCTGAATTGTTCTTATCAGTGGCGGAAGCAAGCTTTTTCCGGTCTGCGTCGGTGAGGTGCTTGCCGATCGGATGGCGATCCTCTTCCGATGCGGTAAGCACGGGATTCAAAGGGCTCGGTTCCCAGGTTTTCAAATCGCGAGAGCGTGTGATGTACTGCTCATATCCGCCCGGCTTATTTGCCTCGAGATAGAACAGGTAGAACCAGCCATCATGCCACCGCAGGCAATGAGCCGCGTTATAGCGTCCTAGTGAATGCCCGTGTTCAGGCGACATCACGGTCCAGCTCTTCAGGTCTTTTGATTCCATAAAACGGGCAGGAAATCCTCCCGTGGTCGCCAATTCAATCGACAACACATAGCGGTCTTGCGCCTTGCAGAGCGATGTATTGCATAACCCAATCTTGGGATCATTGTAGATTTCATAAGACTCCCAAGTCTTCAGATCTTCAGACGTGAACATCGTCAAGACCTTGCCGTACCAGCGATCCGTGGTCTTGGTTCCCACGACATAAACTTGGTCTTCTTCGGCATAGGCGCAGGGGAAACGATAGCCTTCGGCAAAGCGAGAAACTTCGTCTTCCGTTTCTCGATTCACGATCCGCAAAAACCCCTTCTGATTGCTGCGATCAGAGAATGCTCCTTCCCGCTCCCATTCAAGTCGATACACTTTTCCCTTGAATTGAAAAGGCGTCGTTTCGACGACGTCCGCTTTCAATGTCCCTCGCTTCTCGATCTTGGGCTTTGGCACGGTCTTGTTAACATCGTGGGCGTGTGCCACGCGACAAGCCAGTAGCAGCGTGCTGAAGACCATGACGTGGTACATGCTCTTTCCGAGCGAGATCAACATTTCTCTTGTTTCCTTTCCGCGTGCTCGGGGGGGTCTTTGCACAAAGTGTGCCGACAGCGTAGCAACAATGATGTTCAAACCGCCTGCGATTGTCAAATACGCAGCCAAATGGAGACAGGACGATTGCAAAGTCGAAAAGCAGCGGCCGGCGGCCGCTCGCTGTTTTTGTAGAATTGTTGACTTTGCAGTTTTCCTGCCAAATGGAGATGGTTCACCGCCGCCGGCAGGCGTCAAGAACATGGGTTAAATCCACAAATGCAATCGCCCGTCGAGCATGCCTGGCAACTGTCGGGCAACGATTTGCTCCACGCGCCGGCGGTGGTAACGCGTGCTGAAATGGCAAGCAATGATCAATTCGTTGCGAAAGCGGTCTTGCCGCGCAATGATATCATCCAGATGGATATGCCCAAACTTGCGAATCGCATCCTGACGATGGGCCGCCGCCACGAACGTCATTTCCATGATGAGCACTTCGGCCTCGAACATGGCTGGACAAGCATCTAGCCCGGCCGGCGAACTGTCGCCCAAATAGGCCACGCGAGGAAAACGATGTTCACTGGTCACATCCTTGCCGGCCAGCCGAAGATCGCGAATCGCTTCGCCTGAGAGTTCCTGGTATTCTGGTTTGAGTTTCCGGCGACGCTCCCAAACGATGTAGCCGAGCGATGGCACACTGTGTTTGGTGGCCGAGACCGTGACGACCAACTCGCGCGACAGTTGAATCTCGTCGCCCGGCTGGGCCGCCTGCAACTGGCATGGCAATCGTCCTCGGTCGAGCCGCGTGCACTGGCGAAGAATTTGCTTGACCGGATCGATCGCCACTTCTGGTAGATAGATCGTTGGCGGCTCCATCTTCATCATCCGCCGCCGGGCGATCAACAACGGGATCGCCGCGATATGGTCCAGGTGGCCGTGTGACACGAACCAGGTGCGGGTGCCCATGAACGACCACGGTTGGCCGCCCATGTCGAAACCGATTTTGAGTTCTGGAATCCGCCAATAACTTTGGACGGCAGCCCTGGAATAGCCTTCGATCGTTAGGTCTTTATGTTGCAGAGTACGAACAGGTGCGTTGTCGATCATGAAGGGTCGGAATCCTCATCCTGCCGATGCTGGTAGTTGTCGGCCAGCGAAATGTCGAGCGTGGCCTGGGTTTTTTCGCCAGGCAAGATCACAATCTCGCCAAACAGATCTCCCTGTTCGGTGCGAACGTCATGGTGACGCACTAGTTCGAGAATGGCCAAAAACATGCCGATCAATTGTGACTTGTGAATGCCTGGTTGAAACAGATTGCGAAATGAAGCCTGGCCATCTTGCATGAGCCGCCCATGGATTTGTTCCATATACACATGAATCGGCGTGTCGTCGTAAACAATGCTGGATGGCTTGGTCGCCGTGTTTTCTCGCAAAATGCGCCCAAAGGCGCTGACCAAATCCCACAGCTCCACTTCGCGAATCGCCTCTTGGGCCAAATTGCGTTCGCGTTTGGGAAGATCGCTAGCCAGTCGAGGCACCCGTTCCTGCCAGTGGCGGCTGCGCTCTTCTAAAATGCTGGCCGCGTCGCGAAACTTTTTGTACTCCAGCAGTCGCTGGACCAGCTCCCGGCGTGGGTCTTCCAGCTCCTGTTCGACTTCGTCAGCCCGGGGCAGAACCATCCGCGACTTGATTTCGACCAGCGTGCTGGCCATTTCCAAAAAATCGCCCACCGCGTTCACGTCCAACTGTTCGAGCACCGACAGATAGGCCAGAAATTGCTCGGTGATCATCGAGATCGGCAGATCGGCAATCTCAACTTCATGCTTGCGCACCAGATAGAGCAACAGGTCCAACGGACCGCGAAAAACATCGAGATCAACGCGAAAACTCATCAAGACGGTTCCGAATTTGTTCGGCTGACGAAGACAGGGATGCTGCTGGTTAGTTTATCGGTAAGTGGAGAGACTGACTATTGGTGAAAAAACAGTGGCCGGTGGCCAAGGTGCGAAACAAGGAAATCCAGAGGTTTCGCCAGGAAGGCCGATTGCCAGACGGGCTTGAATCTTGCCCTAATATTCAGCGAGGTATAGACTTAGGCAGTGGCCACTGTCTGTCGACATGCTGGCAAAGGCAAACGTTTGGCGCGGAGAGAGAAGCAGTGAGCGAGCAGCGGTTGTGGGCACCATGGCGGCTCGAGTACATCCAGGGCGGTGACGCCGAGCAGGAAAAATTGCGACAAGATCGCCTACGGGCCATCGAGTGGCCGGCGGGTGCCGATCCCGACTGCTTCTTCTGCCGCGGACTGGCCGACCGGCATGATCGTGAAAATCTGATTGTCTACCGAGGTGCCCACTGTCTGGTGGTGCTCAACCGTTATCCTTATCAAAACGGTCATCTGCTGATTGCCCCGTTGCGGCATGTCGGCCAGTTGTCGGATTTGAAAGATGTCGAACACTTGGCCATACAACATCAACTCACACGGTTGATCGGAGTGCTGCAAGAGCGAATGCAGGCTGAAGGGTTTAACGTAGGGCTCAACCTGGGGCGTGTGGCCGGCGCCGGCGTGCCAGGCCATCTCCACTGGCATTTGCTCCCGCGCTGGGGTGGCGATCACAACTTTATGCCTACGCTGGCTGGAACTCACGTCATTTCCCAGTCGCTCGACGCGCTCTGGGAACTGCTGCATGACGCCGATGGTGAAACTGAATGAACCGCCTCGCCCACTTTGAAAGTTGAAGGATTGTTTTGTGAGCAAGGTGTCAAGCGTGTCTAAATCTGGTGCGGCCCAACCGTCGGACGAAATGCTGCGCAACCGTGAGGCGGCCCTGCTGGCTCCTTACGCCATGCACAGCGTTGACTCGCGTGGTCGCGAATACCCGGAGCTGCCCCATCCTTATCGGGGCCCGTTTCAACGTGACCGCGATCGAATTGTACACAGTGCCGCTTACCGGCGTCTGAGCTACAAAACTCAGGTATTCACGAATGAGATGGGGGATTATCACCGGACACGTCTTACCCACACCTTAGAGGTCGCTTCGATTGCCCGTACGTTCGGTCGTGCTTTGCGCTTGAACGAAGATTTGATTGAAGCGCTGGCCCTGGCCCACGACATTGGCCATCCTCCCTTTGGACACGCCGGAGAAGATACGCTCAACGCGTGTTTGCAAGACGAAGGTGGGTTTAATCACAACAGCCAGGCTTTGCGGATTTTTCGACAGCTCGAAGTTCGCTACCACGAATTTCCCGGGCTGAACCTGAGTGTCGAAGTGCTCGAAGGCCAAGCATCGCGTGTTGATAAAACAGGGCATGGCCGCCCATCGTTGTTGGAAGTTCAAGTGGTCGATGTGGCCGATAGCATTGCCTACGACACGCACGATGCGGATGATGCCTTGGAATCAGGATTGGTGTCGCTTGAGACGTTGTTGGAACTGCCTCTTTGGAGTGAAGCGGCCGACCGGGTACTTGACCGCCGACCGGGAATGACGGGTGACGATTTGCGACGCGCGGTGTTGCACGAGTTGATCGACTCGCAGGTGAGCGATCTGCTCGAGCGGGGGATGGCCTTGCTTGCCGAGACCGCGCCAGAATCGTCAACCGCTGCCCGACAGGCTGGCATTCGACTAGAACCGAGTCGGACCCTGGCGGAAAAGAAATCGCAACTGGAAGCGTTTCTCCACGATCGGGTGTACCGGCACCCATTGGTCATGGCCCAACGGCGTACTGCTCAAGCCGAGCTGCGCCAAATGTTTGAACTGTTTGTCCAACGACCGGAGTTGCTGCCGCAAAAGTTTCGCCAGCAGTCCGAAGCCGACGGCTTGTCTCGGAGTGTGGCCGACTATCTGGCCGGCATGACCGACCGATTCATCCAGCAGGAATTCCGCCGGCTATTTGCGAACTAATCTTTCACGGTTTCGCGAGGGGGGCACCAGTCGCCGCTATCGCTTGAACATGGGTTTTGCAGCTCTCCTGGTCCGTAGTTACCAAGGGGGTGATCCGGTAGGCAGCCCATGATAAGATAAGGGCTTGAAATTCTCCGCCGCGTTCAGCTCCTGGACGCCGGCAACTCACCATCCTGTTACACTGCTTTGACACGATAAACTTTCGACCTGGCCCAGCTCGCACAGACAGGTTTCCGCCGAACGATGGCCCTACTTGTATTACGAATCGTGTTTTTGATGGTGGCCGTCGGTCTGGGTGCCCGGCTGGTGAATTCGGATATTTTAGCCGCCGATCCAGATTGGCTGCCGTTGGTTGTTTTCGGTGGCATTCTGGTCACCTCGTTGGTGGTGATCGTCATTGATACCCTGCTGCCGCACAAACGGCTGGAAACGATCACGGCGATTTACTTTGGGCTGATTATCGGTTTGTTTCTCACCTATGTGCTCAACTTGGCTTTGAGCCCCGTACTGCCCGAGCCCGACTCAGCCGCTGCCGAATGGGCCCAACTGGCGCTCGGCATGGTCTTGTGTTACACCTGCATCAGTGTGTTATTACAAACCAAAGACGATTTTCGTTTCATTATTCCTTATGTCGAGTTTGCCAAGGACGTAAAAGGGACCAAGCCGGTCGTGCTCGATACCAGTGTGGTCATTGATGGCCGAGTGGCCGACGTGGTCAACACACACGTGCTGGACACCCAATTGGTGATGCCCCGGTTTGTCATCGGCGAATTGCAAGCGATCGCTGACAGTTCCGACAAGATGCGGCGCGCTCGAGGGCGGCGCGGGCTCGACATTCTAAATCAACTAAAAAATGATCCCCAGGTTGACCTCAAAGTCTATGATCGCGAGCTTCCGGAGTTCGACCAACAACCGGTCGACCTGAAGCTGGTGCTGCTGGCCAAACATCTGGATGGCAAGATTTTGACCAACGACTACAACCTGAACAAAGTGTCGAAACTACACGGCGTCGGCGTCATCAATTTGAACGACGTAGCGAACGCTTTGAAACCAGTCTGTTTGCCAGGCGAAACGTTGTTTGTCACGATCGTCAAACCTGGTGAAGAGCCTGGCCAGGGCGTCGGATATTTGGAAGACGGCACGATGGTCGTGGTCGAAGGTGGTCGCGACCACCTGAACTCTCAGGTAAAACTTTCAGTCACCAGCGTTCTCCAGACCAGCGCCGGGCGGATGATTTTCGGCCGCTGTACTGCCTAGCAACCATTTCTCACAACTCATTCTATTTTTCCGAGAGACCCGAGTCATGTCTGATCCGAATCAACGTTTCGCTGCCCGAACCAGCATCGAACAGGTAGAAGAAGGCGCCGAACTGGCCCCGAAGTTTGACGCCCAGGGACTGATTCCGGTGGTGACCACCGACTACCAGTCAGGCGAACTACTGATGCAGGGTTATATGAACGCCGAAGCCTTGAACAAAACGATCGAATTGGGCGAGGCGGTCTACTACAGCCGTAGTCGTCAGACGTTGTGGCACAAAGGGGCCACCAGTGGACTTGTGCAAACCGTGCGCGAAATGCGCATCGACGACGACCAAGACTGTGTTTGGCTCCGGGTTGATGTGGCCGGCGGGGCCAGTTGCCATGTCGGCTATCGGTCTTGCTTCTACCGGCGCGTGCCGGTCGGCAAAGAAGCCCAGGACAAGGAACTAAAGCTCGAATTTACCGAATCGGAAAAGGTGTTCGATCCTCAGGCTGTCTATGGGGACGCTCCAAACCCGACTCAGCTTTAACGGGCCTTTTCTTCCAGCACTCCAAGGCGATCGGATGGCCAGGCAGACGTTTCCTGACCGATGGCAAATCGGCTATTGCACCAACGTCCATGCCGGCGTCGATCTCGCTTCGACGCTAGAGAACCTGCGTCGGTATGCGCTTCCGGTCAAACAAGAGGTTTCTCCCGAACAACCGATGGGGATCGGTCTGTGGCTGGCCAAGTCAACCGTGGACGAGCTGCTCATCGACTCGGCCGTCGATGAATTGGCCGCTTGGCTCGATCAGGTAGGACTGATTCCCTTCACGCTCAACGGGTTTCCCTATGGAAACTTCCACCAAACGGTTGTCAAACATCAGGTTTACGAGCCCGCCTGGATGGACCCGAGACGGCTCCAATACACGCTCGACTTGATCGAAATTCACGATCGCCTGTTGCCTGTGGGCAGCGTGGGCAGCATCTCGACCTTGCCGATCGGCTGGGGATCGCCTGCGCCCAACAAGGCTCAACTCGCCATTGCCGCCGGGCAGTTGCGGCAAGTCGCCGCACGACTGGCCGATCTCGAAGCGTCTAGCGGGCGTTGGATCACTCTGTGCTTGGAACCGGAACCTGGCTGTCTTCTCGAAGTCAGTTCTCAACTGGTGCGGTTTTTTGAAGACTATTTGGTCGCTGGAGAAGATGCCCCGATCGTGCGCCGCTACCTGGGCGTTTGCCATGATGTTTGCCATGCGGCCGTGATGTTCGAATCGCAGGAAGAGACGCTGCGTCGTTATGCCCAGGCCGGCATCCGAGTGGGAAAGGTTCAGATCTCCTCGTCCATCGCGGTCGACCTCGACCAATTGAATTCGGCCGACCGTCAGGCGGCACTGACACAACTTGCACAATTCGCCGAAGACCGTTATTTGCACCAAACTCAGGTGCTCCGTTCAGGTGCCGACAAAGCACAATTTTATGAGGATTTGCCCGACGCGCTGGCTGCCGCCCCGCTCGACGGCCAGCTGCGGGTTCATTTTCACGTGCCAATTTATCTAAAAAATTTCGGGCATCTGGCCACATCGCGTGACGCGATCCAGGAGTGTTTGTGTGCGGTTTCGCTCCATCCGGAATTGACACATTTCGAGATCGAAACCTATGCCTGGAATGTCTTGCCGGCCGAGTTGCGGCAACCCAATTTGTCGACTGGCATCGCGCAGGAACTGGCGTGGTTTCGGTCGCAATGTTGCTGAACGGCCATGCGTTCGACCAAGTCTGTCGCAAGCTAAAACACACGCGCGGCAATAAAGTCTGGATAGGTCGAAACGCAAGAACCGTTTCGTTGGCATCTCACGTCTTCATCGTGATGTCTTAGGCGCGCTTTGCGACCAATCATTCAAGCGCACGAGCGGTAATGTTAGCGCAACCTTTTGTCACAAGTGCGCCAATTAGCACACCAGCACGAGGCAATGTTGAAGTGAATGCAACGTGCTTTTCATGCGCATTGTTTTTCGAATTCAACTGGTATATAGATTGCACCATCAAATCCAGCGCGATAGATTGTTCGCGTCGTGTATTTGTTTTGTGATGCTGTTGCGATGCGTTGTAGAAGAGTGTGGCTTCTTAAAAACGGTTGGCATACATGAGCGAGCACAACACGGACCGGGAATCGAACACCTCTCAGGCAAGCGTGTCCGAACCGGATCGTCGTGGTTTTTTGGCCAGCACCTCAGGCTTAGCAATGGGTGCCGGTCTAGTGGCTGGCTACGGCACGTTCTTTTCAATGGCCGGTCGCTATCTGTTCCCTTCGCAAAGCGGCAAGGCATGGATGTTTGTCACGCCTGTCAGCGCAATGCAGCCAGGCGATTCATTGCCGTTTGAGTCGCCGACCGGCGTGAAGGTGATGATCACCCGCCAGGCCAACAAGGTTGCAGGTCTGGAACCGTCGGCCGAGGATTTTTTGGCGCTCTCGAGCCTTTGCCCGCATCTTGGTTGCCGTGTTCATTGGGAACCGCATAACGATCGGTTTTTCTGCCCGTGCCACAATGGTGTTTTCGATCCGGCTGGAAACCCAGTGGCTGGACCACCTTTGTCCGATGGACAGCACTTGCCGCAATATCCGTTGCGCGTCGAAGGCGGTTTGCTTTACATCGAATTGCCTGCGTTCTCCGTAGGCAAGCAACAGGGAACGCTCGCCGCCCACGATTCACGCCAGTCGGATTCCGGCGAGCTACGGGGGAACGCCTAACATGGGACAAATCGGCAATTGGTTCCAAGAACGGATCCCAGTCACTGGAGAGCAACTCCGTGAGTTGACCAACGAGCCAGTGCCAAACCATATGAAACGATGGTGGTTTTGCTTGGGCGGGACGCCGGCCTATTTGTTTGTCGTTCAGATCATCACCGGCATTTTGCTGGCCATTTATTACCAGCCTTCGTCGGCCACAGCCTATGAGTCGATCGAACGGATCACGACCGAAGTGACTTACGGCTGGTATTTTCGCAGTGTTCACAAATGGGCCGCCACGTTGATGATTGCGGCTGTGATTTTGCATCAAATGCGAATTTACTTCACCGGTGCGTATCGACGGCCGCGTGAACTGAACTGGATGATCGGCATGTGCCTGTTGCTCTGCAGCTTGGGAGTCGGTTTCACCGGCTACAGTTTGGTTTTTGAACAGTTGAGCTACTGGGGAGCAACGGTCGGAGCCAACATTTGCGACACGGTGCCGATCATTGGTCATTCGGCCAAACAACTGTTGCTGGCCGGCGACAGCTACAACGAACAGACCTTGCCTCGATTCTATATTCTGCACGCGGCAATCCTGCCGGTCACGATGGTCTTGTTGATCGGGGTTCATATCGGGTTGATCCGACTACAAGGCGTAACCGAACTTCAGTTCGAGGATGAGCCGAAAGACCAAGAGACTCATTTCAGCTTCTTCCCCGATCACTTTCTGATGGAACTGATCTTAGGGTTGGTGTTGATGATCTTATTGAGTGTGCTGGCCACGATTTTCCCAGCCGGGATGGGGCCACGCGCCGATCCACTCACCACGCCAGAAGTGATTAAGCCGGAATGGTTTTTTTACGTAACTTTTCGCTGGCTCAAATGGTTTGGGCCAACCTTTGCTGTGTTGAGCATGGGGTTGATTGTCTTTTTGATGTTCATCTGGCCATGGATCGATTCGTTGTTGCAACGGATCTTCAAGACCAAAGAAATTAGCGTGTACATCGGCATCGTTGCCGCCTGTTTGTTGATTGGCATGACCACCTATGAGGCCGTCGTCGCCCATTAGAGCAGTTTTCAGGTTTGTGTAGCGATGTTTCGTCGAGAAACATCGGAAAAACCAGAGTCACGACCGCTATAGTCCCGTGCAACTTGCACTAATTTGCCTCCACTTTCATTTTATCGCCCCGGCAGGGTAACTCTATGACACTGCGCACCAAACAGCTTATCATTTTTGTGCTTGGCCTGGCGTTCCTCATCTCGTTGGTGTTCGTCCAACGTCAAGAGGTGGTTCGCCGTGAAATTGAGGCCGGTATCCGACCAGCACACATCTTGGTCCCCAAGACGTCGCAACAATGCGTCGAGTGTCATCAGAAATCAACCCCCGGCATCATCGACCACTGGCATTCCAGCACGCATGCTGAAAAAGGCGTCGGCTGCTACGAGTGTCACAAAGCCGACAGGCAGGATATCGACGCCTTCGATCACTATGGGGCAACGATCGCCACGATTGTCACTCCCCGCGATTGTGGTGTTTGCCATGTAAAAGAGTCGCAGGAATTTGGGGCCAGCCACCATGCCAAGGCTGGCAATATTTTGCATTCGCTCGACAACTTCCTGGCCGAGACCGTGGAAGGCTCGCGCGTGCCATTCAATCCACATTCACCGACTCCCGGGCGTCCAGATGTCGACATGGTGAACGGCATGGCGAGCGCCAACACCGGTTGCCGGCAATGTCACGGCAGCAAGGTCGCCCTCCAGGCGACCGACGGAAGCTTGGTGACCGTTGACGAGCTTGAGCCAGATGACCAAGGACGCCCGACCAATCAAAAGGCCGTAGCCCTAGTGAAGCGGAGCGAAGACGGTCGCCCGCTGTTCGATTCCGGATCGTGGCCCAACACGGGGATTGGCCGGCTCAACCTGGACGGTTCGCGCGGTTCGTGTTCCGCTTGCCATTCGCGTCACGACTTCTCACCCCGTCGTGCGCGACAGCCAGAAAATTGTGGTAAATGCCATCTTGGTCCCGACCATCCTCAAAAGGAAATCTACGAAGAGTCGAAGCACGGGGTCGCTTACCGCGACTTGAAAGACAAAATGAATTTGGACGCCCATCACTGGGTGTTGGGCAAGGACTATACCCAAGCGCCTACCTGTGCGACTTGCCATATGTCGGGCCACTCTCGTAACGGCGGCAGAGTGACTCACGATCCAGGCAAACGTATCTCCTGGACGAACCGACCGCCGGTCAGCATCGTGATGGACACCGATGAACACGGCAAGGTGATCAAAGAGACCGATCCTGATAAGCGGCAAGAGTTGATCGCCGACAGTTGGCAACAGAAACGACGTCGCATGAAAGATGTTTGCACTCATTGCCACACCACCCAGTACGTCGATGCGTTTTATGAACAATACGACGACTTCGTGGTCAATTACAACGAAAAATTTGCCAAGCCAGGCAAACAGCTCATGGGCGCTTTGCGCAAGGCCGAGTTGATTACCCCGGTACAATTTGACGACAAAATCGAGTGGACCTGGTTCTACCTTTGGCATCACGAAGGCCGTCGTGCCCGACATGGAGCGTCGATGATGGCGCCAGACTACGCCCACTGGCACGGCATGTATGAAGTGGCTGAACGGTTCTACCAGGAGCTGATACCCGAGGCGCGGGAGTTAGTCCATCAGGCCGAAGCCAAAGGTGCCGGCGAGAAAGCTCAGGCAGTCACCGAACTGATCGAGCAAATCCTAGCGCGTCCGGAACACGCCTGGTTCGAAGCTCACCGGAAAGTCGGCCATGGCAAAGAGACCAGTGCCCAGGAGGAAACTCCAGCACCGCGACCGACCGAGTCGACCGACGAGCAGCCTGACGCAACGCAGGATAGCCAGCCGTGAGCCTGTCGAGCAGTTGCGATTCGAACAATCTTTGGCGAAAGCGCTTGTCGCGTCTGCAATAGTAAAGAGCAGCTTGCTCTAAAGCAAGTTGCTTTTTACCGTAGCGGACGTGACCTAGTTTTCGCCGAGGTTTTCCGACGAAACACCGGTACGCATTTTGGTAATTTGCTCT
>JANQPJ010000239.1 GCA_028289525.1 Pirellulales bacterium | reverse complement strand
CTAGAGCAATTTCGGATAATTCGTAGTCGTGTTTCGTCGGAAAATCCCGGCAAAAACTAGGTCGCGTCCGCTATGGTCAAGAGCGACTCGCTCTAGAGAAGATTCAGTAGCTCCAAATTTGGTGCGTTAATCAAGTAGCAGCGGCCGGTGGCCGAAGCGCCAAACGGAACAAGCTTGCCGCCGATGCTCAAGTTTTCTCAGAGCAAGCTGGCTGTTGGCGGATTTCGCCGTTGCGATTTGCTTGCCAAAGCTGGCCGCTCGCGGCATCGAGCGCCGTGAGCCAACCGCCACCATAACAGTTGGTATCAATCCCTTTCAGATAGCCACGATCTAAAATGCTTCCTTCACGCTGCACGGTATGACCAACGACCACCGTTTTGCCAGAGACGTGGCGTTCGGGCGTGCGTTCGGTCAATGGCTGCCAGTGCAGAGTATAAGCCTGTTGTTCTCGTGGCGGTAGGTCTGGGTCGAGGTTGGCGTGCACGAAAATATGGGTATCGGTTTCGTAAAACTCCAGACACGACTCGATCAGTTCGACGTGCGTCTCCGGAAGCTGCAACGGTCCGATTCCATACCCATAGGAATCGAGCGTTGCCGTTCCCCCGTTGCGCAGCCACATTGAAAGCATCGCCGTCGATTCCGGGTCGATGCGGGTAGTCAACAACATCTCTTCATGGTTGCCTAACAAAGGCACCAACTGACAACGCTGTCGCAGTTCGAGCAACTGTTCGAGCACGCCACGGCTGTCTGGCCCACGATCGATCATGTCGCCCAAGGTAACAATCGTGTCCGTTGGCTCCGGATCGACGATCTTCAAAAGCGCCTCGAGCGCATCGGCACAACCGTGAATATCACCGATAGCAACCGTTCGAGGCATCGCGGATCCAAAAATGATAGCTAAAAAATGGTTCTTTTATCGAGTTTTCTGACAAAGCCTAAATCCGATCGAGCATCCAGTAGTACAACATTCCCAGCCACTCGTGCATCACTTTGTGAACGCCGCCGCCTGAGGTAGGCAAAAAACTAGTCAAAGACCAGTCAAACTCGGTAGCACGATAGTACGAACCGGCGGGGATCGTTTTAATTCCTTGCTTTTTGAAACAAAGCCGTGCCCGTGGTAGGTGAAGCGCGTCGGTGATTAGCACCACCTCGTCGATGCCCGCCGTTTTCAACATTTCCGCGGTGAAGCGGGCGTTTTGATAAGTGGACCGCGATTGCTCCTCCAAACGCAGCACCTCCTGGGGTACGCCAAGTCGGATTAGAAACTCGCTCATGAGTTGGGCAAGCGATGGCCCAGGCTCGTCTGACCACACCCGATCGCCTGTTAGGAAAATAGGGCAGTCAGGCTGCTGTTGATGCAACTCAGCCGCAAAGAGACACCGTAACATCGAATCAGACGCCAAATGAGCCTTGGGCCAAACGGTGTCGGGCCGGCGCATCCCGCCAGAGAGCACCACGATCGCCTGGGTGTTTTCAGGCAACTGAGCGCGCGGCGGATTCTGCCATTCGAGCGCCCCTTGGGCGAGATAAGATACCACCGGAATTCGCAGAATCGTTAGCAACAAAAATGGAGCCGTGACTAACCACAATCGGCGGGAGGATTCAACTCGCCGACGCCAAAGGTTGACCACCCCCACCAGCAACACCACATAACAAAACGTGTAAGGCTCAAGCAGGCTGTTAATCAGGCGATATAAGGATTCGAGCATTTAGATTGTCTGGCAACCAGGTTGTTGCCCTTTCCCGATGTTGAGTTGTATGTTCCTCTTGCTCCTGGACACGACCCCCAAAATAAATATCATTCCGACGGCTTAAGCACCATACCAGCTGTAGGGACTGGGATCACAAGCTCCGAGGGTCCAGGAGGTAACTCACCCTGG
Source organism: Pirellulales bacterium (assembly GCA_028289525.1). Taxonomy (GTDB): domain Bacteria; phylum Planctomycetota; class Planctomycetia; order Pirellulales; family JAGQOS01; genus JANQPJ01. The sequence goes on along the minus strand of JANQPJ010000239.1, from coordinate 31,472 downwards.
TATTCCCAAAGATAAATAGGAATGGTGCGAGGAAACTGAGATAAACTGATCTCCAAAGGTATCGAAAGGATCAGCTTGAAGTCCTGTGGAGCCGCACGAACTGCCTCGTCGGCAAGTTTCATCTCTGGGTAGCGCTCGTCGGCATTTGAACTGGCGACACCACTGGTCACGACATAGCGAACTCGACCTTTCCGCAGAATCTTTAGTACGTGCTCGTGCGTCGTGGCCTTTTCCTGAGTCTTGAAGCCTCCATAGTTTGGCCCTCGCACCGCTAGAGTTCGATCACCACGCAAAAACTGACGGGAATGAGGATCGCTTTCAGCAGTGTATCGAAAGATCAAGTCTTGGTCGCGAGGACAAGCAGACAGAATATTGCCACTTAGCTCACGAGTCGCCAATGCTTGGGCAACCGCTTCATAACCAATGACTCCACGAGGAATTCTCAACATCGCAAAGACGTTACTGACGAAGCAAATCGTGAGTAGAATCGAAACGATTGCCCGCCGAATCCGCAAAGAACGTCCCTTGCTCAAGGCAAATGCCGCTAAGCCTGCCACGCTGGGCAAAGCCAGAAAAAAATATCGCGGCTCATTGTGCTGTTTCAACGACTGCATCATTTGAAATGAAAAATAAGAAACAAACCAGCAAATCCAAAAAAAGCCGGCTGACGAAACAGGCTTTTTTCGAATCAACCAGATGGTAATCAGAACGCCAACTAGCGCGAGCAAAAGCGTTGGCCAACCTACCATGAGGTGCAGCCGAGTTGGGTAATACAAGAAATTAACCCAGGGAGAAGTTTCTGGAATTCGCGCGCCGACCGGAGCCCCGGTTTCGAACCGGGAAAACCGCATAATTGCCGTTACCCAGGCAGCGTTGAATGCCAAATAGAGCGCCGAGCAGGCAACCAAATGCGGATCGACCAACCGCTTCCATTGCCGGCTGACCATCAGGTACAAGAACCATGCAGGAACAATGCCTGCCGTGGTGAGGCGAGACAAGAACGCCATCTCCGCAACTAAAAACATGGCCCAACAATAGATAGGACGCGAAGTCTGATACCAAGAGATGAATAGAGACGAGGCAAATAAGATTAACAAGAGAGAAGGGACTTCGGACATCGTCGTCCTCGCCCAATAGGCAATTTCAGGCAAAGTGATCAGCAACAATGAACAACTGAAGCCGATCATGGGGGATGCTCCTAGTTGACGGAGGAGCCTTAAAAAGCAGCAACCTAAGAGCCCCAGACAAAACCCAATAAACAGCCGCGCTGAAACATAAGAAACACCAAACAAGCAGAAGAACAAAGCCATCAAGCCCGGGTAGATGGGCGGATGAAACGGAACGCTAAACCCGGGATATTGGATGTAATGCGACTTGGCGAACTCATAAGGGTGAAGCCACTGGCCAGACCGGAGCCACTCATAAATCATCACAGCGCCGTTGGCGTAACGCGGTGCGTCGGCCCACAAGAATCCAGTGCTGTCTGCCTGATACGCTCCCACCCCAATCCCAGTGCCCAATAGCACCATGCTCTGCACGAGTCTAACGAAAGCACTGGCACCAGACGCTTCCGCGACCGAAACAAGGGCTGTCTCAGACTGGCTCTCGGCCTTGGTTTTCACACTCATTGCTTGACCACCAAGTCTGCTGGCTAATCCACAACTCCAACGGTGGCAACGATCAGACAGCTACTACCCCAAGGAATTCGCCAACCACGCTTTAAAAGCTTTCTTTCTTGGTCAAACACCCACTCCGCTAGCGTACGGGTATAGCTTGCCCCTGCTGCGTGTTCTTTCTCGAACCGCTGTTGATGATCTTCTTTGCGCAGCCCAAGCCGTGTCGGCACACTGCGAAAGAAGAAAATGGGAACCGGCAATAAGGCAAATAAATAGCTACTAAACTCTACTTGAAATCCCGCTTGAAGCAATCTAGCCGACACCGACCCAATGGTGTAACGGCGAAAATGCCCAACCAAATCATCGTGCGATGACCAAATGGCCTGATAGGCCGGAACGGTCAGGTAAAGCCGGCCCTGACTGGCAAGCAAACGGCGTAACTCCTGCAGAAAAGCGAGGTCGTCTTCGATATGTTCTAAAACGTCAAACAGACCGACGGCTGACACACTGCCTTCAGGAAACTGGGCGTCTGCTAGCGTGGCACAGATCACAGGGTCAACCTCGCGTTGTCGCGCGTTGATGGCGGCCTGGATCGAGGGTTCCACCAGGGCCGTCTCGTATCCGGCTTGCTTCATGGCACAGGTAACGTGCCCATTCCCGCCGCCGATGTCGAAGACCGGACCAGGAGGCGGAAACCGCCGCAAACATTCGACGATGCACGCTGCACGATGCTTAAACCAGTACGATTGGTCTTCGACCGCAAGATACCAATCTTGGCAGTCTTCAGGATGGGAAATGTCTGAGCGACGACCGGCAAACCAGATGCCATCCTGCCCCCGTTGAAGGTGGTCGGTGATTGCCGAAATGTCAAGAGATGGATGTGCGACCATTGGTTACTCGCGTCCCTCATTCGAATCATCGGCTGATCGAGGAGAGGACAAACCGAGCCGTGTTCTCAACAAATAGAGGGGACGCCGCTTGGCTTCCCGGTAAATTCGGCCGACATACTCACCAATAATCCCCAGACAGATGAGTTGGCACCCACCAATGAAAGAGACTGAAATTAAAAGCGATGCCCAGCCAGGCTCAAGCGGTAACTGCAAAACCACGGCCAACAAGGAATAGCCCATGACAACTAGGGCAAAAGCCGAAGCGATAAACCCCACGGCCGTGGCAAGCCGCAACGGAACCGTCGAGAATGAAATAATCGCATCGATCGCGAAACGAAGCATTTTGGAGAATGGATATTTGGTTTCGCCGGCAGCCCGCGATGCCCGATGGTACGGGACCGCAGTTTGCCGAAATCCAGTCCAGGTAACCATCCCACGAATAAAACGATCCTGCTCGCGCATCAGGCAAAGGCCGTCGACGACCTTGCGGTCCATCAGTCGGAAATCACCGGTATCGAGTGGAATTTGGATATTCGAAAGACGGTTGATCAAACGGTAGAACAGCTTGGCAGTCCAAAGTTTGAAGGCGGTTTCGCCCTCTCGATCAATCCGCTGCCCATAGGCAACATCATAGCCATCTCGCCAACGTTCGATCATCTCCAAAATCACTTCCGGAGGGTCTTGCAGATCGGCATCGATCAGCACGACCGCGTCACCCTGAGCAGCGTCTAGCCCGGCGGTAACCGCAATTTGATGTCCGTAATTGCGTGAAAGCCGTAACACTTTTACCCGTTCGTCTTCGGCGTGCATCGCCTCTAGCATTTCACCAGTTTTGTCACGGCTGCCATCATCCACGTACACAATCTCAGTGTCATATGGAATGTTCTCTAGCACTGAACGAAGATGGGCATGGGTTAATGGCAGCACCTCCTCTTCGTTAAAGCAGGGGACAACGATCGATATCAGAATGTTGCGACTCATGCAGGCACCAAAACCGTTGATTCAACGTGTGAGACACCAATACGACTCAAAACTCAATGACCACCCTGGTTGATTATCGGTCAAATGTTCGGCCTCGACAACCGTCCAACCGTCTCCTTGCGAGAGGAGTCGTCTTTTGAAAAAAAAAGCAGGACCCGGTGGCCTCTCACGAAACCGAGAAATCCTCACGGCGAAAAGTAATAGCAATCGAACCCGCTCTTTACACAACCTGACCAAACACAAATCAGGGAATCCCACGCACGATCCAGGGGCCAGCCAATTTGGTCAACCAGAGCGGCAAACGCTGCCAAACGGCGACTTTTCGTCGATAACGGCTGTTGTCTGGCCGCATGTCATCCATCTGGCCATGCCGCAGGTAATACTGCCAAACCGCTGGCGAGGCCTTCGCTCCCCATTGTTTCTTGAACCGATGAGTGGGGCTTTCAAGGCTACAACGCCCAAAATCAAACACCGTTTGACCACGCTCGATCGCCCGCTGTAGCAACTGCCAGTACATCAGCATGTTTGGGTTTTTCGGATTGTAGGAGGTCAGCGTGCTAGCACTGGGAACCTCGGATATCTTCTCTCCATGCACCAGAAGTGCTCCACCGACGACTTGCCGCCCGTCGCGCAACACACAAAACTCAGCTTTGTCTGGAAACTGCTTTAGAATACTGGTGAACAGACGTTTGCCGTAGACCGGTGTGCCTAGCTCGCGCATGCGGCGACTGAACACCTCATAAAACTCCGGCAACAGATCCTCACGTCCCCAGGCAATCTCGAACGCTTGTTTCTCGCCTTTGCGAACCTGATTGCGAACCTTGGGGCTAAAACTCTTCCACAACGCTTCGCTGGTCGCTGACAGCGGCAGCCGCATATGGCACTTGGTAGTAAGTTGGTCGGTTAACTTCGGATGTTGAATCTCAACCTCGTGCCGTAGCTCCAGATATCGCACATCCAGCCGGTCCGCTAGCTGGCAAGCCCGATCGACCATCGCGGTCACGCTTTCATCATCGCCCAGCACGCCGGCCCAATTGACATACGGCAGACTGACCAGAAAACGTCCGAACAGCCGGCTTTTGACAAAAGCCAACGGCAACTCGCCCACCACTTGGCCATCGCGTCGCGCTTCCAACATCCAAGGCTGAAGACGTAGCCCCTGGCAAACCGCCGGCAACCATCGCCGATCGCGCGGATATTCCGACAGCCCATGAAGCACTTGCTCCCCAACAGCAACTGGCAGCTGACTAGTTTCGTTTTCAACGATCGTAATCGACATCAAACACAAATCCCTAGCATTGTCTGATTAGGTTCGCAACCGGCACCGTTCGTCGTCCGGAGCCCGATCGAGCTGAACTCGAGAGATCGCCTCTAGGTCATGGGCCGTATACATTTTGTCGATCCAAGGGTTTTCTTTGAAAACACTCTTCTTTCGACAGCTTCGCCAGCGGTCGATTTTGACCAACTCGTTTTGGGCATTGAATTCGTCGATGGCCAACAACTCTCCAGCAAAACGATGACTGCAATCGAAGTCGACGTCGTCAAAATAGAGCGTCGTGCGGCGCAGCATCTTGCGGTCCGGTCTGGAAAAAAGTTGGAAGGCCGCGATGGTCGAGGAATACAAATCCATGTCGAACGAAGCGAACCCAACCGGACAGGTCTGCTGCGAGGCGACGAACTCTGGCACGGTATCGGCCACATTGCCTAGGACCAATTCGGTCTCAGGCCGCAGCTTACGCCGCAAAGCGTCCACGTCCATTTTGTAGTCCATCGGCATCCACTGGTCGCGATGGTCGCGAAAGTCGCCGCACAGTTCCGGCAAACCGCTGCCGGCATCGAAGCCGATTACACGAATCGACACCCCGGTTGCCTGGGCGACATCTTGCGCACACTGTTCAAGCGCCAACAACCCGCTGCCGCCAGCCACGCCAAACTCAACCACGCAAATTTCCTTTACGTCTTGTTGCTGAGCGTTTTTGGCTGCCTGAAGCACGCCCATCAGGTAATGAGGGCGGGGCGCCAGCTCCCAACGGGCTCGGGTCTCGACGGAGACCGGCAATAGGCTCAACACGCGCCGCGAAAACCGGCGAAACGGAGGCTCTGCGGCCAAGGTGCGCAAAAACGACATGAGTTCGATTATCCTCTGGCGTGGATAGGTTACCAAGGGCGATCGATGTCCGAGTCGGCTCGGGTAATCAACCAATGATCGGGGTTCATCACAGTTTGCTGATCGGCCGCCGAGAGCGTCTTGGTCGACAGCAATAGCACGCGGGCTTGCTCGCGCGCCAGAAATCCATAACGCAACAACTGCTTCTCCAAAGGCCGATTCAACAGGTCGAAAAACAGCATCTCAGCCTGCAGCTGCCGGCTTGTCTGCTCAACCACTTCCAGTAAACGCCAAACCGCGTTGGGATCGCTCGGCGAGACAACCACATCGAGCAACAATGCCCGACGATACCGGTACGCCTCGTCTGGCTCGCGCACGGTCAACACGGCCAGCCCTACCGGCTTGCCGTCGCTGGCCACCTCCAGTCGCACGAATTCTTGCCCAGGCTGGTCGACGAACTTCCAATTTAAAAACGCCGCATCGCGGATCACCGTGCAAGGGAATTCATCCGCCACCTCACGCCAGAGCACGTCGTGCCGTTCGTCATAGCGTTCGATTTGCCTGACCGTGGTCTCTCCGCGAGCGGTCGGTCTTGCCTGCATGTTGCTCAACTGACGACGCCCTTGAATCGCCCAACCAGCGGCCAGACGGGCCAAGGGGTTGTTGATCTTGTGCCGCAATACCGCGCTCGGCTTGAGCATCAGAGCATAGGTTTGCAACGGGGCTACCTGTTCCCAGCCAAGCGCAAACTGCAACGACCGCATGGTCTCAGTCTGTCCTAGCGAAAGGTTGAACGGCAAATCCTCCAGCGCCTTTTGAATCACCATGGGGCCGATCGACTTGCCGCGGACCGACTCCAAGGCCATCGTCTCGACGAACCAGCCGGTGGTGTGCGTGGTGTTGCCGAGTTTGAATTGAACTCCAATGGCTCCTTGATGGGCGACGATCTCGCCCTTGCGGCGATAAATCCAAACGTAGGGGTCGATCCCTAAACGGCGAGCCGGCTCTAAGAACATCCAATTCCAACGTGGCTCGACCAGGGCGTCGTCGCGATGTGGGTAGGCAGCTCGCTGAAAGGCATAAATTTCTTCGGCCAACTCAGGCTGGAACCGGAGCAGACCGCGCAGATCGCTTTTCGGGTTCGTGGAATCGTGGGTGGCGTTTTCAGACATGAAGGCAGTCAAGGGTTCCCGGCGACGCGTCGCGTCGCGGCTAGGGATTCATCATTCAATTGTACGTGTTCTGCTGCAGTTGAAACAAACTCGAATTACTAGAAGCCCCTAGCCGCGACGCGACGCGTCGCCGGGAACCCTGAGCTAACGTTCTTATCCACTAAAACCGCAGTCCCCCGTCGACCTCAAGCGTGCGTCCGTTCACATAATCGTTCTCAATCACATACTGAATGGTGTGCGAGAACTCGTCCAGAGTGCCAAAGCGCTTGAGCGGAGTCTTTTCGCGAATCCGATCGAGGAATAGCTCTGGAATCGCTTGGGTCATGCCGGTTTCGACAAACCCGGGGGCAATCGCCGCCACGCGAATTCGATAGACGGCCAATTCCTGCGACCAGGTAACGGTCAGGGCATCCACGGCGGCTTTGGTCGCCGCATAGGCGCTCTGGCCTGGGTTGCCGGCGCGCGAGACCGACGAAAAGTTGACAATCACGCCTGGCCGCTTGGCGCGGACCATCGCCTCGGCCACTTCGCGGCCCATCAAAAAGGTGCCGGTCAGATTGCTGCGCAACGTCTCTTCCCAATCGGCGAGTGCATGTTTTTTAATCCGACGGCCAAGCTTCGAAACCAAGGTTTGGTCGCGCAGTACGGCCGCGTTGTTGACCAAGACGTCGATACCGGTCGACTCTTCTTCGATCGAGGCAACCGTCTCGATGACTTGCCGCTCGTCGCCTACGTCGCATTGAACCCAACGGATCGCCGACGTCGATTCACGCGAGTCGGCGACTGCTTGATCGAGCAACGCCCGCTCGCGGTCGATTGCCCAGACACGAGCGTCTAGCGAAGCCAGATGTCTGGTCATCGCCAGGCCGATGCCCGAGGCAGCCCCCGTAATGATGATATCTTGGCCTGAGATGTTCACGAAGACTCGCTGACCAGACGTTCCAGGATTTCCAACAGATCGGCAATCGACTCGACTTCAATGGCGTCTTCGACCGGCACGTGCCGTCCAAACTTCTCCTGCACTCGTGCCATCAAAGCCACGTGGCCCAACGAGTCCCAAGCCGGCAAGTCGCCTGGTCCAGTCTCGTCGCTGAGCGTCGCCACGTCACATTTGAACAAGTCGGCGATTAGTTCCAGCAATTGCTGTTTCAGATTCTCCACAGATCCTTCAACTCCATGTTGCCTGAGCGTGGGATCAGCGCCGGTTGTCGCTACGCAACGTCCAGCGTGTCAATCGCGCCACCAACGGCACGCCATCCCAGGGGGTTTCAAACAGGTTTCCTTCGCCTGGACGCGGCAACCGGCACACGCCCCGTCGGGCAGCCTGTTCGGAAAACTGCTCGGCCTCATCCGCGCCAAGTAAGGTAATTATCGTCTGAATATTCCTGGGAATACAACCGTAAACCGTCTCAAACCGCTGGAAAGGAATGATCTGAACAAAACGATTGGCGCAGCGAATCTCGTCGTTCGGGCGGTCCACGAGGGCAATCGTCCACTCGGTCTGAGAGTCGCGCGCCAAACGGCCGCCTTCGAGCAATGCCCGAGTGCGGTCGAGTTCGATCTGGTAACTTTCGGAAAAATCGAGCGGATGACGCGGAATCGCGACGGCTTGGCGCTCGAACGCGGCCGTAAATCGCTCGACAAACCCTTCGATTTCGGCCTGTTCACCCCGGTCTCGCAAGAAGAGATACTGTGGCGAGCTGCAAGCCAGTTGGTCGAAATAGACCGCGTCGGTGGCCAACCGGTTGATGCTTGCGTCGGTCGCCACCGTGGGGTCGATTACCGCATAACTAACCCTGGGTCCGAGCGCGATGTCCTCGCACTCCCAGCGACAGGGCAATGCGCGAATCGTCTCGATTGCCTCTTGCCCTCCCCAGGCAATCCGCACATCGGCCGCTTGGCTCAACTGCACGTGGGCGTCGGAATGTTCTCGATCAAAACAAACCAGCAACGTCGCTGCGGCCAATTGTCGTCCGACCGCGGACGATTGGGCCAACAACTCAATCAACGGGCTGACCACATCTTCCTGCTTTGAACTCAGGCGAATCACGTTGGCATTACCAACCACGGCGCTCAAGGCCCAGGAAAACATGCCCAACAAAGGCACGTTGCCGGCCACCCAATGGGCCACCAAACCTTGCGGCAAAACTCGAGCACTCTTCCGCTCGCCGATCGGCACAAACTGCCTGAGTGCGTCGGGAAACGTCAATTCGCGTTCAATCAGCGTTCGCAGATTGGTCGAACGCAAGAAGGCGGCCAGAAACGCAATCCCCGGCACCTGGCGCAAGCGGCCTTCGAGCAATTGATCGGACAACGTGTCGAACGCCGATAACCGATCGGCCAACGGCACGTCGAGCAACGCCTGACCGGCTGTTTGCGCAGCCGCGATCAGCTCTGGCAGTTCTGTGCCATCGGCCTCGGCAGGATATAAGATGTCAACGGCGCGGGACATCGCTACAGCCACGGGTTTCCGACCGTGGCGCCCTTCCTTTAAAAATAAACGCCTTGCCTCGCCGGCCACAGGCACAACCGTCGTCCAGCACAATCTGGCCCAAGTCTTCGGTCAACACCGAGTGGTTGGGAGCCGACAACGGCAGACAGTTGATCAACTGAATCAGCCCGGTCTCGCCGGTTTTGGTCGGCTGCATCGAATCGTTTTGGCGAATTACAACCTCGGCCCAATAGGGCGCGTGCTTGTAGCCGGCCGAGCAGTCGGGATAGGGAACGCCAGCCTGCTCGATCACGCCATAAAAATCGACCACGCTGGCTGGCTCCAACTGCCACGGTTCGGAAATCGTGCGATTGAACGTCGGCTTGTCGACCGCCAGGGCCACCAGACGCTTCCAACCGCCGCTGTGGAGAAAACGAGAATCGGGATGGGCCCTCGGCAACGTGATGCCCAACTCGGCCAACTCGCGATGAGCCTGATAGAGAATATACGTAAATCCATATGATAGAAACGGCCCGTCGCCGATCACCTCGATGGCATGTTCGAGAGCATCGCGATCAATTCGCAATTGTCCCTTTTCTTCGCGCATCACGAACAAAAATTCCGTGGCCAAGTGGGCGAGCCCTAAGATCGCTGCTGCCCGAGCGCTCATCGCGCCGGCTCCCCGCACGGTCGCTTCGAGATCGAACACCAGATACGGACGTTTTTCGCTGCCGACAAAATCGGTCAAAATTTTGTTGGCCGAGAGGGCCTGGCGTTTTTTAGTCGCTTTGTCGGCAAAAATTTTGGACGCCACGGCCGAGGTGGTGGCCGACGATTGCAGGGTGGTACCACTCTCGTCGGTTGACCGCAGGTCGTAGTTTTTGAAAGCCGTTACTGGAACGTAAGGGCAACTCTCGACCGAGAACGAGCCGGACGTCGTGCGGCCGCGCCAGTCGTCCACCAATCTGGCGTATGGCGCACAACGGGCATGATGATGCTCGACGAGCGCAGCGAGCCGCTCGCTGAGAAATGCCTGTTTCTCTTCGGGAGCCATGGCAAACGGCCCAACATCGGTGGTAAACGGTTCAATCAATTTCACGGACCACGTAAGAATCGTCGTCAACCGAAAGCACATGGCGTCGTAGTTTCCCGTTGGCAGTCATGGGAAACTCGCGCACTTCAAAATAACGCTGAGGAATTTTCACCGCTGGCAAGTGGCCATCAAGGCCTGCAATCAACTGGTCTCTGGCGACAGGCGACTTCAGCTTCACAAAAGCCACCGGCACCATGCCGCGTTGCTCATCGGCAATCCCAGTCACGGCCGACATGTCGACCTCTGGCAAGTGGTTCAACGACCGCTCGATTTCCAGCGGGGCCACTTTTTCGCCAGCCACGTTGAACACATCGTCGTTCCGGCCACAAATAAACAAATACCCTTGATCCAAATAGGCCAAGTCGTTCGAAATCAAATACCCATCGTCGGTAAAAGCGGCAGCAGTCAACTCGGGATCGTTCAGATAGCCGCTCGTGATGTTGGGGCCCTTAACCACAAGCACGCCACGTTCGCCCTCAGGAACGGTTCGATGCGTTTCCGAATCGACCACCTTGATTTCAACCCCCGCCATCGGCTTGCCACAAGTGGGCTCTCCGAATCGCGGGTCGTCATCTCGAATGTAAGCGATCCGTGGGGCTGCCTCGGTCATCCCATAGTTGTTGAAAAACATGGCGTTGGGAAAAATCGTCTGAATTTCACGCAGCCGAGCATGATTCATGGCCGCCCCGGCCGAACACAAAACTCGCACCGTCGGCAACTCCAACGGCGAAAGGCTGTGCAGCGTGGTCAGCGCCTGATACGTGGACGGCACTCCGCAAAACGTCTGCAATTGTTGCTCGGTCACCTGTCGGGCAAATTTGATCGGGTTGCGAAAATTCTCGAACAGACTAACCGTGCCGCCGATTGACAACTGACAACATACCTGAGAAAGCAACGCATAGCTGTAGTGCAACGGCAACACCACCGCCGCACTAGGAAACTCACGATAGTGCAAATAGTCGGCAATCGTCTGACACGAGTGGCGGAGATTGGCGTGAGAAATAATCACGCCCTTGGGATAGCCGGTCGTGCCGGAAGTGAACATCACGATCGCCGGACAATCTGGCCGACGATGATCTTCCGGCGTGGAGGTTTCGTAGGCCTCGACCGCGAGCGGCTCGATCACTCCGACCGCTTGGCTCTTACTGACGATGTACTCGATGTCTTCGTCTGGTAAGTCGTGCGCTACCGGAACTGGCGTGTTGCCGCTGGCCATGATGCCCAATAGCGAGACGACAAACCGCACGTGGTTGTCTGCTCTCAGGACTAAAAACTGTCCGTCACCATATTTTCCATAGAACACCGCCGCGATCTTTCCGACCTGGCGACGCAACTCGTCGTAGGTTACTTGTTCATGCCGGTCAACTAGGGCCAACCGGCTCGGCTCGGCCGTGTCGAGGGCATCCAACAACATCTTCATGCGGCTGCCTCCATGCCTGCCCGAACCCGGGCCAGGTAGGCGTCGAGCGCCGTCTCATCCAGCGTCGTGGGACAGGTTCGCAGACAAACATCTTTGCTCATCGCCGCCCGCAGTTCGGCACACCGATCGGCCGCCGCGAGGGCCGAACGTAGCTGGTCATGCTGTCCATGCCCGATGGCCGTTTGGGCCAACGGCCGGAGCCGTTCGACAAGTGCCGACACTCCGTCCAGGCCGAGCCGTCGAGTGAGACGCGCCAGGGCCGGTGTCTCGGCATTGGCTTCGATGCCAGGCAACAAACCGAGCGCGTTGGCATGCCCGTGTGACACTTGCCAACGGGCCACGCTATGTGCAAAGGCGTGAATCACGCCCACGCTGCAATGGCTGGCCGCCAGCCCAGCCAGGTAGGCCGCCTCTAACAGCCGTTCGTTGCGAGACACTTCTGGTGCGGCCGGGTAGGATTCCAAAATCAACCCCAAGGCCGACGCGGCCGCTTCCTTGGCCAGGTAGTTGGGCACGATCGAAATGAACGCCTCGACCGCATGGCTCACCGCATCGGCCAACAAGTTGGCTAGTTCGCCGGTTGACAAGTCGGCCAGAAACTGGCCATCAAGCACCACACGACGGGCTAGAAAAGCGTCGCACACGACTGGTTGTTTTTCACCTTGGTCAAGATACACGGCCACACTGGCCGCTTCGGCCCCGGTAGCGCAGGTAGTCGGCGCCAGCCAAAGCTCAGGCGTCTTCATCTCGGCCGGAACCGTAACGTTGCGAGCATGGTCGTCGTCCAGCAGCCCAGCGGAACGTGCCCAGGACAGCCGGCACCAATCCAACACCGAACCGCCGCCAAGGCCAACGATGCGTCGGGCAGCATGCTCTTTCAAAAAAGCGGCCCCCTGGTCGATCATTGCCTGATCGGGCTCGCCAGGCGGCTTGAAAATCGCCTGAACCTGGGCGAGCGAACGGCCGGCCTTGGCCAGTTGGCGTTCGAAGATTGCTCGAACCGGGGCTGAACCGCTGACAAACCAGCACACGTCGTCCATGTCGCTTGCCTGGACCAACGTGCGAACCGACCCCGAGCCAAAGGTGACCTGAGATGGCTGCTGAAACGTGGGATAGGTGAGACGAAGTTTGGCCATGTTTTTGAGTCGAGAGTCGAGAGCCGAAGGGCTAGGGTTCAGTGGTTCCAAAAACGAGAATTTGAAAAAGCGGTTGTCTTCTGAAAATTTGTAAAATCTGCCTGTTTCGCGAGCGGTCACCGACCGCTGCTACTGATCCATCCAGGAAATTTGGAACGACTAAGGGTTGTTAAAACGCTGGGCAAACTCGGTCAGAGTCGAGCCAACCATCCCATGTCGGCGAACACAATATTCTAACGTCTCGCTAAGCCGGGTGTATAACTCTTCGAGTGCCGAGACGCTCGATGCGTAAGGCGATTCGCCTGTCACCAACGACGAACTGTGCAACATCATCACCACACACGGGGCCTGATGGCCTCGCATTGCGTCGACCAATTGCTGCATCCGACGACTGGTCGCTTGTTCGGGACTCATTTTAATCCGCCGCGCGATGTTTAACCGGTCGAGAATCCCCACGGCGCGCAAATGACGCCATGGCCAGCGGCCGGCCAGCGAGCGTATGCGATGCAAGGTGTCAAAACCGGCTCGACTGTATCCTACTGAAACCGGCACTTCCAAAAGCTTGCCTGATGGATCGGGCACGGCTAGATCATCACCGCCAACCCGATAGGGCACGAAGGGAGCCTGCGAAAAGTCGGGGCCTCCTCGGTCGGCATAGTTGGTAAAACAAATCACGCTCGAATCGACCACATAACCCAGTTGCTCTAAAATCCGAGCCCCCACAATATCCAAGCCATACCGGCCTGCCCGATACGACGTAGACCGCCGGCCGAACCGAGTTTCAATCCGGTCGGTAAGAATCTCCATCTTCTCGCGTTGCAGTGATTCAGGCAAGTTACACTGATACGAATTTTTCGCACTGATCGTCTCGTCAAACGGCGGAGCACACCAAGGATGCAGATGGGCCCCAATCTCACAGCGGCCAGCGTCCTGAATGCCCTTGAGCAGTTCGGCCGACTGGTCGTTTTCGACCACCGGGGTATCGACCAGATAGGTAGGCCGCACTTCAAACTGATCACAGATCTGTTGAAACCGCTCGATCCCGGCAATGTTTCTAACCGTGTTGCCCTCGCGGCGATACTCTCCTCCCCAAAGACCTTCCTCCTCGGTATCGACCGTTACGATCAAAGCCGTCGGCTTCGAACCCGTCGCACTCAAAGACAAATTTTGTGACTGGACGAATTCCGACATCGCTTGACTCGACGCGAAGTTCTCGAATGTGCCCCATTGCTCAAAAATCCCTAGCCGCGACACGACGTGTCGCCGGGGCACACCAACTCTTTCCGCAAATCGACTACCTGTTTCCCTTGATCCCAGCTAAATCCATCGGCAACCGAGGTGCCCAAAATCACCAGCTCGGCGTGCTGGTCGATCTCTTCCGGCGAATCGACCAGCAAGGCGGCCAAATGCGGCAACCGTTGGTCGATGTAGGCCAAGTTACGGCCCTTGAGCCGGGGCAGCGAAACGCCAGGATCATAAATCTTCAGATCACACCCTTCGCCGATCAAGATTTGTGCCAGAGAAACAAACGGACTCTCACGCAGATCGTCGGTCCCGGCCTTGAACGACAGACCGACCAGCCCAATTTTGCGGCATCCGGTGCTCTTGACCAATTCGACCGCCCGTTGCAGGTGAGCCTGATTCGAAGGCAAGATCGAATTGAGCAAGCTGACTTCGATCGCCTCGCGTTGGGCAAACCGCATCAAGGCTCGCAAATCCTTCGGCAAACAGGAACCGCCAAAAGCAAAGCCAGGCCTCAAATAGGCCGGCGAGACATTCAGCTTGGTATCACGGCACACAATCTCCATGACCTGTCGACCATCGGCCGAAAGTCCTTTCGCCAAACTGCCAATCTCGTTGGCAAACGCCACCTTCACCGCGTGAAAGGCGTTGCAGGCATATTTGACCAGCGACGCAGTTCGTGTATCGGTCACGATCTGTTCGGCCGGTATGTTTTGATAAAGGGCCAGTACATCGTCGGCCGGCGCGTCTTGATAGGCACCAACCACCACATACGGCGGCGCGTCGTAATCTTTGAGTGCCGAACTCTCGCGCAAGAACTCAGGATTGTTGAGCAGCCGCAACGAGTCTCCCAAGCGTCTGCCAGAGGCCTCCTCGAGCAACGGTGCCAAGCGTTCTTCGAGCAAGCCTGGCAGCAAGGTTGATCGGATCACGACCGAATAGTCACGTTCGGCGCCGTGCAATTGCTGACCAATCTGCTGGACCACGCTTTCGACCGCCGCGGCCGACACCGAGCCATCGCGTGCCGAAGGGGTTCCTACGGTCACCAGCGCAATCTCCGACTCGGCAACCGCCGCTTCCAGATCGATCGTTGCCCGAAGCGAACCGGCGGCCACCTGCTCGGCGACCAAGTCCTCGAGCCCTGGTTCGGAGACCGGCGATTGGCCAGCTTGCAGCGCCTCGACTTTCCCGGCATCGACATCGACGCCGATGACCTGATGCCCATCGCGACTCAGGCAGGCGGCCGTCACACAGCCTACATAACCTACGCCAAACACGGCGACTCGTTTCACGGTGAATCTTTCATGGTGGGTGGTGAAAGTAGTTGTTGGTTTTTGGTTGTTAGTCGTTGGTTGATCTGAATAAACCCCAAACCAAGAACCAACCCCTAACAACCAACAGTCTCGAACTCACACTTACCTTGCTTGCGCTCGTTCCGCCTGAGCCCAGGTTACTTTTTGAAGCCGGAACACTCCTCGCACTAATCCTACTGCCATGGCGACCTGGCTCAAGACAAAATAAAAGGGAATGGCAATCCACCGTCGATCGCGTAACCGGACCGACAACGCTCCAATGCCTGCCACGGCGTAGGTGAGCAATTGAGCCACCAAGCAGAACTGATAAAACCATCCCTGGCTCCAAAGCATCCAATTGGCTACCAACAACGCAGGCAACCACACCGGTCCGAGCCAACGGACCAGCTTATGGCTCAGAAATTGCCAAAATAGGATCGGATTTCGCGGCGAGGGAAAATGTCCTCGCGCGAGCACTTGCACGACCCCGGCCGCCATGCGCACGCGTCGCCGAAACTCCTGAATCGCTTTGGGCGTACCACATTCATTCGCATGCGCATCCGGATCGAAGACGATTCGCCGACCTTGCCGGAGCACCTGCATCGAGATCGCAAAATCATCGAGCAGAGAATCGGCCGGGATTGGCCGAAATAGAGATTTGCGCATGACATACATCCCGCCATCGACGCCCATCATCGAGCCGATGCGAGACTCAGCCACTTGAATCGCCCGTTCGAGCTGGTAATAAAAACTCTCGCCGTGGCCAAAGTTCGATTCCTCGCTAGCCAGTTCGACCACTCCGGTGGCCGCTCCTACTTGTTCATCGGTAAACCAACCGGCTAGGTTTTTAAGTGCCTTGGGTGCAAACATTACATTTGCGTCACACATAAATAGCAAGTCGCCTTGGGCCGCTGCCGCCGCGTCGTTCAGCACCGAAGCCTTGCCGCGCCTGGGCTGCATGTCGAGCAGTTGTACACCTTGATCGGCAAAGCTAGCGGCAATTTCAGCGGTACGGTCGATGCTGCCGTCGCTGGCCACCAGGATCTCCAGTTTTTCACTGGGATAGTCAATGGCCAGCGAGTTTTCCAGCTTCTCTTGCAACACGCTTTCCTCGTTATGAGCCGGAATAATGAGCGAGACCATCGGCTCGCATTGCCCGCGGACTCTTCCTGGCGTCACTCGGCCGACAAGCAATAGCACCGCCGAGTAGCCGACCAGCATGTATGCTAGCGCCACGGCAGAGCCCCAAAACAAAATAAACCAAAACATTTCCATCGTGTTGGCCGGTGTTACCAGTGGTTGGCGGCTATTCTGTTTTCACGATTTCGACGTCGAGAAAACTGCCCCATCGTGGTGAACACGCGAGCAGAAATCGATCCCCCAAAGTCGCAATTAGGAACGCCCAGTCAGGCAGCAAGGACCATGTCTTCAACCCGCCTGATAGCCAGTATCGCAACGGCGTATGTGGTTGAAAATCAGTCATGCGTAAACGCGGAAACCGCTGATGAAATTTTTCTAGATCACGTTGAAACACAATCCAGGCGAGTGCTCCGTTTGCTCCAGACAACGGGCCAGTCGACTCAAATTTCCATTCCGAGGCCTCTGGGCGAAAGGGTTCATGGTGAGCGTGCTGAAGGATCCAAGTGCTAATCCAGCCAGGATACTGATCCGCGATGAAAATACGACCACCAGGCAACAGGCAGCGGTCGGCTTCGCGAAAAAAAGCCTCGACATCGGGAATGTGGTGCAACACATTTAACATACAAATCATGCGGAGCGAATCGTCTGCAAAAGGCATATTCATCGCGTCGACCACCTGATCGACCGTTTCATATTCCAAAACATCCGAGGTTACCATTTCAGGGATTACTTCCTGAACAAACCCACCTCCAGACCCAAGCTCCAAGGCAATCCCCTCACGCGGACACCGTTCCAAACAGGCGTGATATTTGGCATACACCTCTTGATAGAGCCGGCGTAGTGCTGGTTTGCGGCGCAGGATATCGGAAAGTTCGGCGCCACGACCAGGATCGTCCAGTTGGGTTACACCCGAGTCGGTCATGAGGCTTTTCCGCTTTTCATCCGAAACAGTCCGGTCAAGGTCATTTTGAGTAACAACCAACCATCTTGAAAGCGATTGATGTTGGTCGATCCATAGGTTCGCGCAGCGTAGCGAATGGGCACATCAACCACCCCTAAACAGAGTTCCGAAGCGGCAAACAGCAATTCAAAATCTCCAAACGGATCAAAATCTCCAAAATCGCCTCGCCAGGCCACTACCCGATCATAATCAACGCGTGAAAGAACTTTGGTGCCACACAACGAATCGCCGATCCGTACCCCTAACACATTACTCAGCGCCTTGGCAAAAAAGGTATTCCCCAAGGTATTGAGAAAACGCATCGCCTCGCCTTCCATCTGATAGAGCAGACGATTCCCGTTGATAAAATCTCCCAGGCCGCTGGTATACGCGTCGTAAAACCAGGTCAACATCTCGGGTGGCATCGTCAAATCAGCGTCTAAAATCACCAACAAATCGGCAGTCGCATTCGCGAACCCAACGCGCACCGCATCATTTTTACCCTTGCCTGGCTGCTGGTAAGCGGCCAACCGATAGCGATCTTTGTAGAGAGGCAAAACGCGTTGAATCTCAGCCCAGGTGTCGTCCGACGAAT
The DNA here is from genome assembly GCA_028289525.1 of Pirellulales bacterium. Taxonomy (GTDB): domain Bacteria; phylum Planctomycetota; class Planctomycetia; order Pirellulales; family JAGQOS01; genus JANQPJ01. Next base: position 13,417 of record JANQPJ010000239.1, on the reverse strand, counting down.
TGCCCTCGACAAAAATGACTTCGATCTCCGCGCCTCGTAGATCAGGTAAACGCCGTAAAGCGTCCTCGATATTCCCTTTTTCATTGCGAGCCGGAATCACAATAGAGACCGAAGGAGTTCCTTTGTCTGGAATGATTGGACGCAACACAACCACACCAACATAACCGATCCATTTAAGCACTGGGATGGTGGGGAGCAAACGGTTAATGAGCGTCCCCAGGCCAAACAACCCCGCTGGAAGATAACCTGATGGCCGCATCCGGACAACTTCAAAGCCGGCCAATCGACAGATGACGTTGAGATCGTGTTGAGTCACAAACGTCGTGGGAGCTTTGCCATCACGCAGGCCGAGCTTGCTGGCCAATTTATAAATCCACGACCAATAGGGATTGTACACCACAACTGCTACGCGCGACGTGCGGCTTAGCTTCGCCTTGATGTCGGCCAGCATAACCTGAAGGTTGTGGGAAAAATTGAAGTTCCCGTTCAACAAGACCATTGTGCGAGCATCTTTTTCGTCGCTCAAGTCAGGCATCGCCTCGACATTGTCATACGCTTCTTTGCTCGGCGTCTCAACCTGTTCAAGCAAATAGCCCTGATCGTACTTCAACGGCTGAAGTTGGATCAGACGATCGTAATATCGCGAAGTGGCCGAGATTTCAGCGCCAACCAACCGATAAAAATATCGCTTCCAACGCGGCATGCCAACGGCAGGGTCAGCCCCCGATGTGTTATCTTTCAACATCGTGTCTGTCATCAAGAACTAGCCTTTTGATTGAACCGAAGACGAAGTGGCCTTTGTCCGACGCACGCCATTTTTTAAGAAGGGCGGCAACACGCGGCCATATTCCTTTCCCCAAATCGCACCAAGCTGCCCAACCTGCCTGGCCAGTTCTGGCTCCATCAACAAAATACGGTCGTCGCCCTGCCAACTGGAATAGTAGTTCAAATTGACCTCATAAGGACCAAATTGTTTGGCGTAAAGCCTCGGGAGGTGGGTAGGCCAACTACGCCGATGCACGCCTTCCCGACGGAAGAACACCACATAGTCTGCTTGGTCAGGCGATACTTGGGGAGCATCGGGTGCCAATAACTTTTTGCTGATTAGTGCTGCCCGAATTCGTGGCGACAAAGCAAACTTTAAATTGCTCTTCGCCCCCATATGCGTGTGCAATTGATCGAGAAATACTTCGTCATGCTGTTGCATCAACGTTTCATATGGCGTGCGTTGGTGTTGCGGTCCACGCGCCACTCGATCGGCAATGGTCTCAGCGGCATAGACCAACCAACCAGCATTGATCGCCAGGCCAACTGCTAACAACAAGGCAAAACCACCTTGCACAACTCGCCCTGGTGCGATCGACGCCATGATGCCTGACAACCAACCTGCAGTAACCACTGCCCCTCGCGCGGCCAACACTGACAGAAACGGCATCAACACCAACATATTACGAATCAACATCGCCCGCTGGGTACCAAAATACAAAAAATAGATGACGGGAAAAATCAAGAAAACCATCGCCGTGCGCCACGATTCACGCGCCAAGGCCAGCAAACCCAACATGGCGAACCCAAAGACGGCATAGGCAATCGGCGGAAAAGGCGAAAAGAGTACGCCGGTCAGATAAGTCCCCAGCTTGCCGACATGGTCGCCGAAACCAGCGACCGTGTAGTTGTACCAACCTTCACTATAACAGGTCATCACATAATGGACCGAATGCAAGAAATAGGTCGGCCGCAAGAGCATCCCTGGCGTCGACATCAGAAACGCAATCGCAAAAGCCGCGAGCAACTTACCAATCGCCATGGCTCGAGCTTTCAAGTCGGCTCCAGCTGGGCAAGCCCAATGCGCAGCCACCATTACAGGAAGCAATAACAAACCGGCCGGGTACTTTGTGCCTGTCGTCAAACCAGCCGCCACTGCTGCGGCATATAACCAAGCCTGCGAACCACGCAAGTGGGCCAACATGCAACACAGCAAAGTCAATGCCCCAAACTGCACCACCAAGCAATCAGGCGCAATGAATCTCGCATGATAGGCAAATTCCCACGACCATCCTAGCGCCGCGGAGGCCACCGACGCTTCCCACACGGACTTGCGCCATAGCAAGACGATTAGATAAACCCAAATGACCGCTAAACAGGCGATCATTAAAAACAGACTGCGCATTCGCAATTGAAATGCGTCGCTATCAACGATCGACGTCAAATGAGACACACGGCCTTCCGGTGGATGATCTACAAACAGCCAAGCAACGTCGGGCGTTAAGGCTGCTAAACCAACCCAATAGATCACACTCGGATAAATGTAGTCCTCTGGCAGCAAGGTTTCGGTCGCCACCATCCGGGTTAAGTATTTGATGTTTTTACCTTTTTCGTCGGCATGGAAACCATAGTCGATCCCCCGCAATCCAGTCGCCACCACCACGCCATAGATCAGCAGTGCCGGCAATAGACGCATCAGACGACGCCAACGGCATTCTGTACACGCATCAGCTATACCGTGTTGCTCACCGGTTGTTTCCGAAGTTGCTTTCATATCGTCTTCACCACGCCAATCCCCTGCCCTTGCAGCAGTTCGTTTACTAAAGTGACTACACGGTCAAGCACGACCGGGAAACCCGCGATCCGAGGCCAGCCGAATTTGCCAGCCGTCATTTCTAAATAGTATCGGGCTACCCGCATCGCCACGGCTTGCTGCAGCCGCTCGTCGACCAAGTCTCCCCCGGACCGATAACCGGCCAACAAGGCTCGCGCTGCCTGGCTGGCCAGCGCTTTGGGCAAAAGCCGGACGGTCTGCACCAAGGCCAATTGACTGAGCACCCAAGACAAATCTTCCTCGGCAGTGCCCAAACCAGAATTTTCAAAGTCGATCAAACAGACGCGCCGATTATTCAGCAAAATATTTTCCATCTTGAGGTTGCCGTGCAATACACACGCCGATCCATCCTCGGCCGGCAAACGCTGTATCCAGCGGTTGATCGCTACTGCAGTTCGATCACGTGTATCATGCGTTGCAGCTAATGCTTCCAACACTGGCCGAATAGGACGATTCGCTGGCTGAATCGCCCATTCGGTCGGCCACCGATGCATGGCTGCCAACACGCATCCAAGGCTGGTAAAGCCAGCCACCACTTGTTCCCTGCGGCCCCCCCAAGGCATCAAACTAGCGCGATACAATTGTTGGTGAATCGGGCGGCCTGGCACTTGCTGAACTAGCAGATAGGCTGGATCGAGCGAGGCGCGAACCGCCCCAGGATGGCAATATTCATCATGCGCAGTCAAGGCGCCATCGACCACTTGAGCCCCGATGATCTCGCGGGCAATCGCTTCTGAGTCGCCACTACTAGGCATTTTGAGATACCAATCCAGAGTGCCTCGCACTCGCCAAACCACGTTGCGATCCGTCTGAATAACGCGGCATTGAAACGCCAACTCTCCTTGAGGCGGCTGGCCATGACGCAACGTCGCCGCGTGCTGTTCAATCCATGCGCCCAACAAGTCGGCTTCATAGGCCGATTCGTCTACATGCTCGATCGACAACCGTTCTAACAAGGCAGGACTCAAATCGCTTGACAACCAGTTCAAAAACTATCCTTCGAGGAGCAAACCCCACGGTTCACTTTGAACCTCAACCACACGTCAAACTTCTCTACAAGTTCACCGTATCAAACTCTTCGATCCAGCCTGGCATCGGCATCTCTTCCGGCAACAGCAACACCCACACGCGCGACTGCACTTGATCGGTCGAGGCAGCCAAATCGCCAAACACGGCCGGGTCTTCAACCACTTTTTTGGTCCGCAGGTCGGTCATGCGATAATTGGCCGCCTGAGCATTTTCCAAAATCCCCGCTGCGTTCTGCGCGATTGTCATTCCCTGCCAGGCATGCAGTTCGACAATCGTCATGGGGCGAATTTCTTGCAGCACTCGCCCGAGACCGCCAATCACGCGGCCCTCAGCGCCTTCCACGTCGATTTTGATCAGGTCGGGTCGAATCTCGAGCGACTCGACCAGGTCGTCGAGCGAAACGCTCACTTTGCTCAACGGGATCGACATGCCTGAGGGCGGCTCCATCATAATCGACGCCCGGGATGAAACTAGATCCCAGTGATACTCGATCGGCAAGCCGGACCGCTCGGCGACGATCGCATTGATCACCTCGATTGAATTGCCCACGTTGTTCAGCAGCACGTTTTCGCGCACGATGAGGCACGAAGCCTCGGATGGCTCGATGGCATAGATCTTTCCGCCCCCGGCAATCGCATCAGACATAATCAACGACGTAACGCCAACGTTCGCGCCGACGTCCATCACACACTGTTTATCACGGGCACATTCTTTCAAGAAGCGATAGTCAACCCGTTCCCGGACGTGCCGAGTTTCATAGGCGAGCCGATATTGTTTGCCGACAAACGTGGCTTCGCGACGTGAAACGATCGCTCGCTTCACAGCTCGGGCAACCTCACCCCAGTGCGATTTCCAACGAACCTTTTCAGTCGCATGATTCGAAGATGGTGTCATAAATCATTTCCGTTCCGTAAGCAAAGGCGTGTGTTTATTAGTTATTCGTTTTTAGTGATTGGTTTTTAGAGCAATTTCGGATCATTCGTAGTCGTATTTCGTCCGAAAACCTCGGCGAAAACTAGGTGTCGTCCGCTACGGTCAAGAGCGACTCGCTCTAGTTGATCGCCACAGTGGATTTTTCATTTTGCAAGATTGCCTCCTGAAGTTGCTCAAACCCTTGCCGCATCATCTCGCGTTCCTTGTCGGAGAGCGCGTCGTGTGCGATAAATTGCAGAAAATATCGCTCGAAGGCCCCGTAGTAGTTTGACCGGTAAACCGGCTTCACACTTTTCAAATAGACATCCATACTGGGGAAATATTGGTGCTCGCAATCTGGATTGGCCACCGTCATCATGTAGAGAAAGAACATCGTGTATTTGCCGTCGTCGAACGAAGTGCCCTGGTCGCGGAACTTCCAATAACGCTCGAACAAATGCTTGAAATGCAGGCCCACCGGGATCGGGTCGTCAGGCCCTAGGCGGTCGGCGTCGTCGTCAATGAACCGAGGGTCGCCGCCTGGCGTGTCGAGCATGCGACAGCGGTCATTCCGCACGGTGAGAAAATAATTCGTAAAATTGCCGTGCCATTTACCGTTTACCTCGCCGGCAAAAATCTTGTAGGCCGGGCTCGAGGTCATAAAATCGCGGCGTATCAACAACTCGAACGTGGCCGGAAAGACAATACTCTCGTCGGCATACCCATAGTCGGAATAGGGTCGCGAATAGGTCGAAAGCATATCGAGCTTGTCGCGGCGGCCCTCTGCAAAAATCCGCTCGATGTGTCCTCCGTCCGTCAGGAAAAAATCGCCGTCGTGCAGATAGACATACTTGGTTCGCGACTCTTTGATGGCCGTAATAAAGTTCATTGTATGGACGACGAACGATCGGCGTTGGATTTTCATCAATAGCCGCCGGTAAAACGGCTGGACGACCAGCCGAATGTTCATTTTGTCGGCATAGCGGGCCACTACCCGCCGGTTTTCCGCGTGATGCTTATGCGAGTCGGTAATCACGATCACTTCGTGACAATTCGACAAATCACAGCGCGAGAGAAAACGTAGATTATACTCGGTCACCGCGTAAAACTCGGGAATGACCGGCAATATCACCGTGTAGGCGTCTAGTTGGTTGCGCCGCCGAACCAGCGGAAAAATCAACACGTAGTGATAAACGTCGATCAGCCGCTCGATGAGCCAGCGTTTGGCTTTCTTCACCGAATTCATGCCCCCTTCAAGCAGGTCTTACTTGCGCTGGTCCCAACCGTCAGGCAGCGACACCGCACATACCCGACGCACCAGCGTCCCCACAAACACGTTGCCAAAAACCGTAAACGCTTCGATCACCAACGCGGCCATCCCCAGGCCAAGAAAGGTCACGTGCAACACCTGAGCCGCCGCAGGCTCCCAACTCCACCAAATCGCACAATCTGCCAGGGCGGCTACAAGAACCACAAAATTGGTCCGCTTGCCGTTACGGATTAACGTGCTCAAGTACCAAAACGTGCGAACGATTAGCCAGTCGTTGATGTGTTCTCGGTCGGGCAAGCCGTGCAGTCGGTCGTCGGCTGCTAGTGCCTGAATCCGCTCGCGAAATTGGTTGACCAAATAGCCTTCCAAATAGGGCTTCAGGCGATGAATGTTGATTGACAAGAGCCAGGGCACGCAGGCCACCAGAGCCCAAGGGCGACCATGCATCTGATAGAGTCCAAAAGCAAGTGCGATGGGCCACAGCTGACTCGAAATGAAATGAAACACTCGATCCAAGTAGAGCCCGTTGACAAAGGTCGTCAGATCTTCAATCGGCGTCATCGACAATGCCCGATAGCGGCCCACTTCGCCGTCGCACAGGTCAATGATAATAGCCGCATAGAGCAACAGCGCGCCCAGCACAAAGGTCCACGGAGTTCCATAGGCAGAGACCGCAAATGACACTAGCGACACCAACATCCAAACGACCGTCAGTTGGATGGCGCTGACTCGCGTCCGCACCAGAAATCGCGCCAGTGGATCGTGAAACCGTACCAGAGTGCGCACGATGCCTGAAAGCCTCTCCGGCGTTTGGAGACGCTTTTGGCGGATCTGGGGAAGAAGTTCGTCGAATGAACGAGGGTCGGATGAGCTGGGCTTCATAATCCCTTTTATTCTACCCGACAGCTCTCTGCTGGCTATCGTCTGACCCAACTCCACCTGAATTTCCCGGCCGCTGGACAACGACCAACCGATATATTCGGGCAAATCCCTCCAGTTGGCACCTTGATTTTCGCTGCCAGTGGCAATCATCCGCCGCTGCCAGGGCTGGAACCCTGTTGTTGAGTCACAGTTTTTTGCCCTATAGCCGCGCTCACGACGCGTTGCGTCGCGGCTAGGGAACAACTCAAAAGTAACGATGCGCCAAAACTTCTTTATTTCAAATATGAACGTCACTCGCAGGAGAGGACTTACTTGTCTAGGGCCGCTTGCTGACAGATTGCTTCGAACTGCCTGGCAATGGTCTCTGCCCCGTAGCGCTGGTTGACAAGTTGGGCCGCTTGGCTGGCGATGGCCTGGCGACCAGCTTCATCACGCAACAAACGAACCACCGCGTCGGCAAACTCTCCCGGCTCATCGGCCAACACCAAATGCTTGCCGGACTCCACGGCCAAGCCCTCGGCGCCCAGACTGGTACTGACGACCGCTTTTTGCATCGCCATCGCTTCAAAAATTTTGATCCGCGTACCGCCGCCTACCAGCAAGGGAACGACCACCACAGTAGCTTGGGCCAGATGAGGCCGAACGTCGGGAACGGTGCCAATTAGTTTGACACCGGGCTGCCCAGCCAACCGCTCTACACCACGCGATGGATTGCGGCCCACGATTTCAAATACCGCTTGAGGTCGCTCCTGTCGTACAAGCGGCCACACCTGCTCGACAAAATAGGCCAAGCCATCCTCGTTGGGAATCCAATCCAACGACCCGATGAACAGCACGCGGTCGGCCGTCTCCGCAGTTCCGTTTGGCTGAAAGTAATCCGTGTCGACGGCCGTGTCGATGGTGTGCGCGTGGTTCCAATCATAGTGGTCATGATAGTGCTGTCGGTCGGCTTCGCTGACCGCGACGACCGCATCGAACTGGCGACCGGCCTCAGCCTCGAACCGCTTCATCTTTTGCCACTGAAGGCCCATGAACTTGCGTTTCAACCAGCCCCGAGCATTTTGGGCGTGTCGCTCGTAAATTTGTGCTTCGACGTTGTGTTGGAACAACACCGAGGCCCGAACTGGCAACCCAATCGCGTTGCGGGCCATTTGCACAAAATCACAGATCAATAGGTCGTAGGTCTCCTCGGCCAATAGTGTCTGAGCCCGACGCCGGAGCGCCGGGTCATAGTCTTTCGAGGCCGTGAATGGGTATTTCGAGAGCAGGTTGGCTGCTAACTGAAAATAGAAACGTGGGCTGCTGCGCGGTGTTTCGCTCCAAGGGACTGTTTCTAAACGGACACCCGATGCCCGCATTTCGTTCAGAAATGGTTCGTCATCCGGCTGTACGTTACACAGATAAGTCACCTCGTGCCAACGGGCCAGGTGTTTGAGCACATTGAGCGTACGGATCTTCCAGCCGGCATCGACCGGGAAGAGGATTCGTTTTTGGAGAAAGAGGATTTTCATCTATGTCTGTCGCTCAATCACTACCGGCAGAACTGATCAATAGGAGGAAGTTTTTTAAAAGTCAGTCGTTCCAAAAATGAGGATCTAAAGCAAGTTGCTTTTTACCGTAGCGGACGTGACCTAGTTTTCGCCGAGGTTTTCCGACGAAACACCGGTACGCATTTTGGTAATTTGCTCTAGAATGGCCAAGCTGACATATTGTCAACCATCCAGAGAAACACCCAGGCCTTGAAAATCCGTGTTCAATTCGTGTAAATCTGTGGCTAAAATGCATTGGACTTAGCACTGCCGTCCTAGGTGGCCTAGACGATGAAGGCCGCTAGCGAAGCGACATCTTTCTGGTTTCTGAATTTCGCGTTGTCATGACACGCACTGCGATCAACTTCTGGCTCGACATCCTGCTGTTGGTGCTTTTTCTGGTGCTCTGTTGGTGTTCGGCCATTTTACACTTTGTCTTTCCACCTGGCCCTCAATCGCATGGCTGGTCGGTTTGGGGGTGGGCTTATTCTGCCTGGGCCGATTTTCAAATGGCCGTACTCAGTGCATTGGCCTTGGCGGTGCTGGTGCATGTCATGCTGCACTGGACTTGGGTCTGTGGCATAGTAGCCAGCTATGTAGCACGTCGTCGAGGTGCTGCTCGACAACCAGTCGATGACGGCATCCGTACCCTATACGGAGTGGCTACGCTAATTATCTTACTGCATGCCGTGGGGCTCGGCGTGGCCCTTGCTTGGTTGATGGTTGAAGAACCTTCGCTGGATAGCGCCGCGCCACTTTGCCAGACAATCCAATCGGCCTAGCCGCGCCGAATGTCGGAGCCAGGAAAATAGATCTGGATCCGATAGACTGATTTAGTCCGCCGCTCGATTTGGCCAGTTTTGAGATCGACTCGTTCCGGGATGTCCTGAATACGTTTGTCGATCACCGCATGAAAGCCGCGCTCGGAAAACGTGTCAATCAGCATCATCAACGCCATCGATTCGTCCAGTAGTGGATCTTCCGAATTGACGATCGCGCGGCCGGAAATTGCGTGTCGCTGAATGATCGGGATGAATTTCTTTTCGATCAACTCCACCACGCGAGCAAACAGATCGGTGTGCATCAACTCGTAGCTATCGAGCCGGCGAACCAATTCTTGGCGGGCATGCACCACAATTTCCTCGGCCAGCGGTAGTCCCCGCAACCGGTCGTAGGTTCTCCCCTCCAACTCTAACGAACTTTGATACTGTAATTCTTTGAGAATGTTGGCTTCGACTTCGTCAATCGTTCCTTCGGCATTGACAAAATGGTAGTGGTAAATCTCTTTTAATGAAGTCAAGGCGTCCCAAGTTTGTTCCTTAAACACGCGATAGCGTCGGCGCACCGTATCGGCGTTGAGGTCCGTCGCCCGTTGGCTGAGCAGCTCACCAATGCCGGTTTCGGTCACCTCGCGGTTGTGGGCAGCAATTTCGCGGCCACGTTGAAGCTGTCGTGCAATGCTGGTCTGCTCGCTTACAAACAACACCATGGCGTGAATCGTAGGTCGACGAAAACTGGTGGCCAGAGGAGTATCTTGATATTCCTTATGAAGCTGGGTAATGGCGTCGACCAGCAACTTCAAGCATTCCACCTGAACGCGTGTGCGGGGAAAACCATCGAGCACTGCTCCATCTCGAAATTCACTTTCGAGCAGCTTGCGCAACAAAATACCTACCACTTCCTTGTCGCCAACCATGCCGCCCTGATCTTTGATGGTCTGAGCCTCGGGCGTCACAAGTAGATTGCTAACCACGATTGGCGGACAAGTTAACCCGCGGGTTTTGAGAATGAAATTGGTATGCGTTCCCTTACCAGCCCCAGGTGCTCCGCCCAGCAGAATCAACTCTTTCGGGAACTGCAGATTTTCGTGTCCGATTTCCTCTTCTAATTCCTCCCAAACCGACTTGAAAATTACCTGGGCGTCCTTAATCTCTAGATCGGACAGCTCGTGGTTTTGTTCATCGTTGCGAGACATGAGATCGGAATCCAAACAAATAGCGAGGGAAGAACCAATGGCGTCGGGGGCGGCTCACCCCCATATTCAACACAACCGCGCAACATTCGTTCTACCTGATTTGCAGACTGGGTAACAGACCCCCGCCCCCCTTGTCCAGGGAAAATCAGCTTCCTATTGGACTGACCAGGACGATTGCAAAGTCGAAAAGCAGCGACCGATGGTTGCTCGCGAAACACAAAAGTCTAGCCGTTTCGCGAGCGGTCACCGACCACTGTTTTCGTAGAATCGTTGACTTGGCAGTTTTCCTATTGAGCTGCCTGAGATGCTTGAAGCTAGCCTAGAAGATTGATTAGACTGACGCCTCTCTTCAAAACCTTGGAGAACGCCATGATGATTCCTTCCAAACGGCACATCGAGCTATTTTGCGTGGCCCTGGCGGCCGCCGGCGCGGCGTTTAGTTTCAGCCTTCAACTGAATGCCGAGCAGGTCTCCTCATCAACACAGACCGATGCTTTTCCTCATACGCTGCAGGGCCGAGTGATCACCGTGCTCGATGGCGACAGCGTGATTGTGCTCACGGTCGACCGTCAACAGCAGAAGATCCGCCTGCAGGGCATCGACTCTCCAGAACAGGGGCAAGATTTTGGGAAGCGTGCTCGCCAGATGCTTGCCCGCAAGCTGAAAGGCAAGACCGTCACGGTGCGTTGGTCGAAGCTCGACGATCATGGTCGGGTGCTGGGCCACATTTACAGGGGCAAACGTTGGATCAATCACGAAATGATCCGGGATGGTTGGGCCTGGCATTTCAAACATTTTTCGCGTGACGCCGATTTGGCTTCGGCAGAACTGGCGGCCCGTGAGGCGAAACGCGGCTTGTGGTCGGCGCCCAACCGGCCGATCCCACCCTGGGATTATCGGCAACCGGTGTTGGTGGTCGACCAAACCCCAGGTGCCACCTCGTCGAGCTACTGGTTGAACACGTCTACCAACGCCCGCCACAACGAGCGGTGCAAGTATTATCATAATACCCAAGAGGGCCGCCCCTGTTCGTCCAGCGAGGGCCAGGCCTGTGGAATTTGTGGCGGTTGACGCGGGGCTTCTGGTCGGTGGAGAGAGGCTAGCCCCTAGGCAAGCAGGTCACCAGAGTTTATGCTAATCGACTGATGTGAAATGCCTGCCGGACTGGTGGAATTGGCAGACACGTTGGATTCAAAATCCAATGCCCGCAAGGGCGTCCCGGTTCGAGTCCGGGGTCCGGTACTCAAAGAGCGATAAGGACTTGCGACTTTCAGTTGCAAGTCCTTTTTTGTGCCCAAACCGCCAGGTGGGGACAAACTGGGGACATTGCTAGGTTTGCATTGAGGTTACGTCGCTGGTTCTTTCCGCAGCTCAGGAAAGAATTAGATCATGGCCTCTCTCGAAAAAAGACACTCTGTTTACCGCGTAGTCTTTCGGCTTGGCGGTAACAAGTATTGCCGTTCGCTCCGCACGCGAAGTGAAAAAGTAGCACTCGCGTCAGTGGCCCGGTTGGAAGATAACCTTCGCCGCGTTGAGCTTGGTACTCTCTCGATTCCAGAAGATGCGGACGTACCGGCCTTTCTGCTTTCGGATGGTCGAACCAACGGAAAGCAGAAGCCCCAAAAACGCATTCCGAATCTGAACCAACTTGTGGGCGAATACCTCGATAGCGTACCGGACAATTCCGTTGAAGAGTCCACGCTCAGGAGCATCAGGACGCATCGAAAACACCTGATTCGAATTCTTGGTAGTACCTATCGCCTTGCTGAGATGAGCTTCGATGATCTCCAAAGCTATGTTGACAAACGTGCCAAGGAAAAAAGCCATCTGGGCAAGAGAATCTCGGCAACGACGATCCGCAAAGAACTCGTCACACTGAACACCGTTTGGCGTTGGGCAACCCGGATGGGCTATGTGACAAAGCCGCTTCCCAAGGGCGGCCTTCGATTTCCCAAGGTGCAACAAAAGCCCCGTTTTCAAACTTGGCAGGAAATTGAGTGGAAGATTGAACGTGGTGGTTTTTCCGAAAAACAACAAGCAGAGCTTTGGGACAGCCTGTTTCTAACGCTTCCCGAGATCGAGCGGTTACTCGACCATGTTCAGGAAGTTGCCCGACATCCCTTCATCTACCCGATGCTCGTCTTTCTTGCCTATACCGGGGCAAGGCGAAGCGAAATGATTCGATCCCGAATCGAAGATATTGACCTACAGACGAACAACATCACCATTCGCGAAAAGAAGCGGGTACGCGGTGCTCTAACGACGAGGACCGTGCCAATGTCTCCCCTACTCTCCGATGTGCTTGGTGAATGGCTGTATGACCACCCGGGCGGACAATTCACGTTTGCAGTTGATGGCCATATTGAAAGAAGCCGAAGCCATCGCAAAATGGTGTCGCAGCTAACGCAGGATCTAGCCCACGACCACTTCAAGCGAACGCTTGCAGACAGCATGTGGAGTCGCATTCGCGGGTTTCACGTTCTTCGCCACAGCTTTTGCAGCAACGCAGCAGCCGCTGGCGTCGATCAGCGAATCATTAACGGTTGGGTCGGGCATCAAACGGAGGATATGGTCAGACGCTATCGGCATCTGATACCGAATGTTCAACAGAATGCAATACAGCAGGTCTTCGATGTCCCGCAACAAGCCTAGCGGACTCGTCCACAACTGAACGATTTGACTGGAAGAAGGCCTTCCTTCTGAATTCTTCCCAACTCCTCGCGAGAGATTACCCACTCTTTCGATGTTCCGCGGCCATTTAGACGTTTGGAAGCGTGCACTCGTCCAAGTCGACACCACTCCCGGACAGTGAATTCGGCTCTGTCTAGAATCTCTGCGACATCGGCTGTCGTGTAAAACTCCTTGTCGTATTTTGTTAGGCTAACCAGCTGACCAACCAACTCGGACAGGGTGGTTTCGATCCGGTCGAGCCTGGCCGCCAATTCATCGAATTCGAGCATGACAATTTCCAACAGGGTTTTAGGGAATTCATCCGGCGGCCCCTAAACGAAAAAAGGCCGCTACGTCGATAGACGGATAGCGGCCTTTGCCCTTGTGTTTTGCGTTGTCAGCCTCGCACTTAAATTGTAGCAACTGCAATTTGAGTTTCAAGGGCGAGTCGTTTGAATTGGCAACAAACCAGTGTGTTGGTTACGTGCCGTTCTTCTTTCGTGGATAACCATTGTCATGAAACCAGTTCATTAGTGCTGCGTACACGATTC
>JANQPJ010000238.1 GCA_028289525.1 Pirellulales bacterium | reverse complement strand
CTCTAGAGCAAATTACCAAAATGCGTACCGGTGTTTCGTCGGAAAACCTCGGCGAAAACTAGGTCACGTCCGCTACGGTAAAAAGCAACTTGCTTTAGTGTTGTGTCAAAGCATATTTTTCGTATTGGTTCTAAAGCCTGAATCGACTTCCACAGCCAAAGTTAAATATCATTTCAAAACTGGTCGCCAGACACACCCTTAAGAGGGGACTCAAGAGCCAAATACTCCAGGTTTTTGCTGAAAATTCACGAACAGACCAAAAATATCGCCGTTTTTTCAGTTTTTGTCTTTGCAGGCCTTTTAACTTTTGGTCAGAAAACGTTATACTTTTCGGATTCCTGCCTTATCGGATGCGTCGGAGATGTGGACTACACACAGGTTTGCCTCTTCGACACACCCCCCACCCACCCCGATGCCGATTCGCACAGAACTGTGCGGTCAGTAAGCGCCTCACCTTTGGTTTGCTCTCAAGAGGGAGATCATCCGCCGATGAAGTTCGCTTTTCTGGTTCATCCAATTACTGAAGAAACTCGCACGCTTTCGGACTTTGACCCGACCGGGGAAGCCCGTCGTAGTTGGGGGCACGATTTGCGGGACTACTGTGTGAAAATGCATCGAGGAGTGGTCGACGCAGAACGCCGCGCGGAATCTCGGTCGTCCGACGAGGTCCGAGTGATTGACGAGTTGACTGGCCTGGTTTCTGAGCAAGGGGTCGAAGCTCGTGGCCGGTTGTACGAGATTCCAATGGACGCGTTCGAGATTCTCAAGGACACGGCCAAAGCGATGGAGTACATCGAGACGGCAGTCGATCAGGCCGCTTGTTGGGGAGCCCGAATCGCCGGCCTTGGCTCGCTCACCGGAATCGTTGGCGGCCAAGGCGTTTATTTATCGGAACATGCCCATATTCCGGTCACAACCGGCGACAGCCTGGAAGTGTTCGGGGCCCTGCGGAACCTGGACCATATTTGCGAAGAGGTCGAAATCGACTTGGCCGAGGAGACGGTGGCCGTGGTTGGAGTGCCGAGCGGCATTGCCAGTGCCGCGGCTCGTATTCTCACCCATCGGGCTGGCCGGTTGATTGTGGTGTCGCAACGCCCGTCGAGCCGGGTACGAAAGTTGGCCGAAGAGGTCGGTGCCGAGTTGTCGTACGACATTGCCGATGCCTTGAGTCAGGCTCGAGTGGTGTTTGCCGCCACCTCGACCGGCGACTGCATTGACCAAAAGATGCTGCTGCCTGGCAGCGTGGTGATTGACGTGGCCGTGCCGACCGACGTGCGTGGCGACCAGATGGAGCGAGACGATACGCTGATCCTCTCTGGCGGCTTGACTAGGGTTCCCCGCACGATGGCGCTCGACTCGAATTTCCTTTGGTTCCATCACGGCATGGTGCCCAGTTGCCTGGCCGAGACGATGACCTTGGCTCTGGAAGATCGGGCGGAGTGTTTTTCGTTAGGCCGCAACTTGGATGAGAATGCCATTCAAGAGATCGGGCGTTTGGCGGTCGAGCATGGGTTCGATTTCAATCGGATGTTCTCGTTCGGCCTGCCGCTGGAGGACGCGGCGCTGGTCCGTTATCGCAAAGCGGTCGCCCGCGGGCGTGGCATGATTCAACGCCCGAAACACCTGCTGTCTCCCTCGGCGCAAACGACGACTAACTCGATCCCAAACGCCGGCCTCCCTTGCGAGCCGATCATTTCAGGAGAATCGATGGTGATGGCCGAATTCATCGAACCTGACACGTTGCCCAACACTTCTCCTGCGCCCTCGCCCGAGGCTGGACAAACCGAACAATTAGGGCACCGGGCGGCCAAGCTGCATGCCCGATATGTCGATCCGCTGCTGATCGCCATGGGCGCCAAGAGTAACACGACTAAGACCTTTGTCCGCGGTGAAGGCAACTACGTTTGGGATTCTGAAGGCGAACAATATCTCGACTTCGTGGCCGGAAACGGCTCGCTCAACCTGGGCCACAACCATCCTGCCGTGGTGACCTCCCTTCAGCAAACCCTGGCCGACGCCGCGCCTGGCTACACCTCGGGGGCCGTGAACCCATTGGCGGCCGCCTTGGCCGAACGTCTGGTAACGCTGGCCCCGCGTGGCCTGGAGATGGCCCAATTCGCCAACAGCGGCAGTGAGGCGGTCGAGGCCGCGCTGAAGCTGGCGATTCTGGCCACCGGCCGCGCTGGCTTGCTGCACCTAGAAGACTCTTGCCACGGCAAGTCGCTGGGGGCCTTGATGGTCAGCGGCACGCCCGACACACGTCGCCGGCTAGGCATCGAAGCATCGAACTGCCGGTCGTTGATCCCCGAAGATTTGGACGACCTCAAACGACGGCTTTCGACGCGGCGTTACGCGGCGTTGATCGTCGAACCGATTCGCCTGGCAGCCGACCTGCAAGCCGTTTCGGCCGAGTATCTGCAAGCAGCCAGCAGGCTGTGCCGCGAGCATGGCACGTTGTTGATTGTCGACGAATCGCAAACCGGCCTGGGCCGCACCGGCAAGATGTTTGCCGTCGACGGTCTCGACGTCGAGCCGGATGTGCTGGTGTTGTCCAAATCCTTGGGCGGTGGGCTAGTGCCCATGGGCGCGGTTCTCTGCCAACGGCAATCGTGGACGGCGGCCTATGGCACGGTGCATACGTCCCCGTTGGCCGACAGCACGCTGGCCGGCGGCAGCTTGGCCTGTGCGGCGGCCCTGGCAACACTCGACGTCATCGAGTCGCAAACGCTAACGGCCCAAGCGGCCCAACGGGGTCATGAGTTGGTCCAAGGGATGCAAGAGATTTGCCATCGCCGCAAATTGCCGCTCGCCGTCCACGGCCAAGGCTTGTTGTTAGGTCTGGAGTTCAATCCGCTCTGCCCCACGATTGCGGCCCATTGGCGTGAGCTGGAAGCGACCAAGCTGAGTCCCTATCTGATCCCAAACGTTGACGCTATCTTGAGCGGCGTGAACGCCCTGTATGCCATGCAGGCACTTTTAGACGGCCACCGCATCTACACCCAGGTTTCGAAGACCTCGCCTCGTCTGTTACGGATTCATCCGCCGCTGACGATCACGCGCGAGGAGGTGTCGCGGTTCTTGGCCACCCTGGACGAGTCGTGTCGTGAATACGAATTTGCGACCCAGATGGCCGGCGAGAGCATTGCCAAGGCAGGTCTTGGCGAGCATCAAGGCAGCTCGACCCCGAAGCCGGTGAAAACCGAGCAAAACGGCCAGGCTCCGGCGATGGCCTGAACAGCCAGAAGATAGAAAGCCCAACTGGCTTTGGCTGCCGCGAACCGGACAACCTATGCCCGATACGCCTAGGCGATCGAGTTGCATGGTGTCTTGTGCTCCAGTCACTTGGAAGAAATGTTCTCCCGGGGTGCTTAGAGCAATTTCGGATCATTCGTAGTCATGTTTCGTCGGAAAATCCCGGCCAAAACTAGGCCGCGCCCGCTACGGTAAAGAGCGACTCGCTCTAGGCGAATGGCGGTCAACGCTTCTGCGTTGGCCCAGTCCTCCAGAGCTCCGAGGTATCCAAGCGATTCGAGGCTCGAGAAGTGTTAGATAGCAAACATCAGGATTCAGCGAATCTCTGCTAGACTAGAGTGAGTTGCTCTTGACCATCTAGCAGCGGTCGGTGACCGAAGCGCGAAACGCCTGTTTTTATACATCTCCCGAAAAAACAGTGATTTCTGGATTCTCGTTTTTGCAACGACTGAACTTGCTTTTTACCGTGGCGGGCGCGGCCTAGTTTTCACCGAGATTTCTCGACGAAACATCAACACGCATTTTGGTAATTTGCTCGATTGGGTGTTGACTAGATAACGAATCTCAGCTGCCCAACGGGAGGCCGGAAAATCAGGATCAAACGCACGAAGGTTCGTTCTTAAATCAATCATCAATCAAAGAGACCAATCGTCGTTACAACGATGAACAGGAGCCACGAACGATGAAACACTGGCTTGCCGTGTGTGCTGTGATCTTTACGCAGGGTTCGCAATCCGCAGCCGAGGCCAAAAATCCGATCGAAGTCGGTTCCGTTCGCTGGAGTCGCGACCTGGAGGGGGCTTATGAAAAAAGTTTGCAGACCGCTCGGCCGGTGTTGGTGCTTTTTCAGGAAGTGCCAGGGTGTGCTGGGTGCCAAAAATTTGGCAGAACCGTTTTAACGCATCCGCTCCTGGTCGAGGCGATCGAGACGGAATTCATCCCGGTTGTCGTCTATAACAATCAGGAAGGGCCTGACCGACAAATTTTACGTCATTTCAACGAACCCGCTTGGAACTATCAGGTGATTCGTTTTTTAAATGGGCAGGGAAAAGATATCATTCCACGCAAGGATCGCGTGTGGAGCATCCAAGCTGTGGCTGAACGAATGGTCGCAGCGTTGCGAGCAGTCGGGCGTCCGGTGCCTAATTATTTGCAAGCGGTGGCCGTGGAGCATCGCACAACCCAACATCGCGAGAGTGCTTTTGCGATGCACTGTTTCTGGACCGGGGAAATGGAACTCGGCAAAATCAACGGAGTCATCTCAACCGAAGCCGGTTGGATTGAAGGCCGCGAGGTGACCAAGGTTGTCTATGACAAAAGGAAAGTCTCGCTTCAAGCACTTGCCGACCAGGCCAAAAACGCCAAGTGCGCACTCAAGGTGTATGTGCCGGAAAACTCGCCTGAACCTCTCCGTGGTTTTGTCGCCGACTCGCTTGATCGGCGATATCGTCCGGCCCAAAACTCTGACCAGAAAAAACAGATCGCGCGCTGGCAGGCAATCCACCAGGTGCCAGGGCTAACCGCTATGCAAAAGACCAAGATCAACGCTTTTGCACCGACTGAAATGTCCAAAGCCCTGGCCTGGCTTAGCCCCCGACAACGCCAAACGCTTCTGAACGCCGAACAAAAGGCCAGAGCGAGTCGCTCTTTGCCATAGTGGACGCGACAAGCGTTTTCTCCGGTTCGTCGTGTTCCCAGAGGGATGGCGGCTGCCAGTAAATCTGGCCAAACACCGTCGCAGCGCGAAACAAAAAGACCTAGCTATCCCGCGCGCCAACGGTCTCTTGAGGACGCTTGGTTCATTGTCGTAGCGGGTCAGACATCCCAACCGCGATCGGCACAAACAACATCAACGGCAGCCAGGCAGACAAAGCCGGATCGACCCAATAGTTTGAGCCCATGGCCTGACAGGCAAAAATCACCACCATGAACCCTAGGGCTAGTAAGATGCAGAGCCCGATTGCCAAAAAAACGTTCCGGTTGCTGCGCGAAACCACCAACGGCAAACCGAGGAACAGTAGCGTCACATCCAAAAACGGTTGCACCAGCCGGCCGTGAACCGCCACGCGAACATCGGCGCCATAGTCGAGGCTCGGGTTGCGCAAGCCGCGCATCAATTCGGCCGTCGAGCTATACAAGCGAAAAGCGTTCGAGCCGGCCAGGGTGTCGAACGACACATCGCTTTTCACAAAACATTCGTTCGGCTTGAGCCACGAGGTGTCGTGGGGAGTAAACACCACGGTTTGCTCGCCTAGCCGCAAAGACGGGGAAGTGAGCAAGCCAGACGGTTTGCTCACCCCAACGAGCAAGTAGCCGCCAGGCCGTCCTGGCTGAGCTGGACGGTAATAAGCATTTTCGGCAACCAGATGCTTGCCGTGTTGGCTCAACTGGAATGGCAAAAGGAAATCGACATCCTTGACACGCTGTTGGGCAGCATAGGTCAGTTTGCCACGCAGGAGAATTTCCGACTGATGGTCATAGCGCGGCTGCATGTCCCGGCCGTGGGAACCGGCCAGATCCTGGGCATTCATGCTTAGCATCTGACGCATCTGAGGGAGCACCAACTCGCGATTGGCCGAGGCCACCAGGCTAATTGATCCGGCCGCCGCGATTACCGGCGCCAGAATCCGAAACGTCGGGATCCCGGCCGCTAACAGCGCGGTCATCTCTTGGTGACGCTGGATCCAGGTAACTGTGAACATGGCCGAAATGAGCGCTAAGATACCGCTCATGCGATCGAAAAGAGCAATCGACCGGTAGCCATAGTAGCGTCCGACCACCTCGAGCAGGCTGCCTTGTTGTTCGGCCTGGCTGATAAAATCGTCCAGGTTGCCAAACGCGTCGATCACAACATACAGCCCGGTCAGGCTGACGTAGCAGATCAAAAACACCTGAACAAACTGGGTCAGCAAATAGCGGTCAATGCGTCGCATCGGCATCCTGCCTGCTGGTCGAAGTCATGATTGGTCAGCCAGCGTTTCACGAATCGCGGTGGCCAGCAGTTCCATGCCACGGCGAATGTTGTCTTCCGATTGAACTCCAAAGCTGAGCCGTAGCGTATTGTGCAAACATGGCCCCTCCTTGGGAAAACAATATTGCCCAGGCACATACATCACCCCAACCCGCATGGCCCGCTCGAACAACTTGCCGCGCGGCCCGGTGTCGATTCCCTCAGGCAAGGTCATCCAAACATACAGTCCGCCCTGGGGACGAATCCAACGGACGCCGGGGAGCTGGTTGAAATAGGTGTCGGCCGCCGCGAGCATCACGTCGAGTTTTTCTCGATAGCTAAGGCGGATTTGCCGGATGTGAGGGTCGAGTAGATCACGATCCAGCACCTCGTACATCAGGTGTTGGGCCAAGTTGGGCGACCCAAAGTCGGCGTTGCCTTTCTGGTCGCACACCGGCCCCACCAATTCGCGCGGCAAGATGCCCCAGCCGACACGAACGCCTGGCGAAAAACATTTGGAAAATGTGCCGGACGAAATCACCGTGCTGCCTGATTCGTCGTAGCGGCGCAAGCTTGGCGCGTCGTCGCCATGGTAGCGAAGTTCGCGATAGGCACCGTCTTCGATCACATAAATGGTCCCATGCCGCGACCAACGCTGGGCAAGGGCAACCAGGCTAGCCCGGCGAGATTCGGACAGATTGACGCTGCAAGGGTTGTCAAAATAGCTGGTGCAGTAGATCGCTTTTACCCTGGGAAGCTCGCCTTTTTCCTCCAGCCTGCGCAAACATTCGTCCACGGCTTCGGGGATCAAACCCTCTTCGTCGGCCGCGATGCCCAGCGAACGGGCTCCCAAATTGGCCAGCGTTCCCAGGAAGACAAAATAGCTAGGTGCCGCGCAAAGCACTAGGTCGCCAGGATCCAAAATCGTCTCGGCCACCAGATGTAGGAACTGATTGCTCCCGGCGGTGACGACGACTTGGTCGACCGAGATCTTGGCCTCGGCGGCAGTCCAACCGTCGGCCACGAACATTCGGGCTAAAAGCTGTTCGCGAAGTCGCGGATAGCCAATCGTCGAGCCATATTGCAAGGCTCGGCTAGCAGCCGCAGGGTCGGAAAAAAGCTGGGCCAGACAAGCCCCGGTCTCCTCGACCGGCAGGGTCACCGGGTCGACAAACCCGGCGGCCAGCGAAATCAGGTCCGGGGCACTCAGAGCCTGAGACATCAATTGGCTGATCGGCTGCCCTGCTGCAAGCTGCGCACGACGGCTCAGACGTGCAGGGTGGCTTAGCAGGTGATCTGGGGCCATGAGTCTTGTCCGCGATGTCTCGGCAACGAAGTAGGATAATCGACCTCGGAAAGCGGGGCAATAGAGGCCGAAATCAGCGATTCCCAGCGGGGAATTATACGTAGGCAACCCCTGAAAACGAAGGACAAACTCGCTTTCTGCCGATCACTTGGCTTTCGGATTTTGCCTGCTAGAGGCGCAGTAATTTTTGGTGGCGGCTTTCTCGTGTATTTTCTTTTGGGGGGCACACTGACGGTAAACTGGTTCCCAAGCTCTGCTTGGGAACTTTTCAGAAGGAAGCTCTGCTTCCAAGGCTTTTTTGATGGGGTCTCCGATCAGGAACAAACGCTTC
>JANQPJ010000236.1 GCA_028289525.1 Pirellulales bacterium | reverse complement strand
ACAGCGCGGTCGCGTCACACAACGTTGTTCACGACAATTTCACTGGAATCGTTGTTCAATCGGCACCTGACATTGTTCCTGAAGACGCCTCGGCCGCGATTGGCAATCGCGTCTTCAACCACCAAGACATCGGGATCCTGGCCGACCACATCAGTCTGGTCTCGGAAAACGTGGCCTACTCGAACCGGGTTGGCATTCAAGGTCAAGGCTTGGGTACCGACACGCCTTTTGCCGGACAGATTTCTAACAATCTGGTTTATGCCAACACTGAAACTGGAATCTTTGTTCAAGACGGCGGTCTCGTCGAGTTGTTCAACGAGTCTGGTATCCCGATCGGCACTACCCACGCCGAACTGTTCAACAACACCGTTTTCCAGCCCACCGGCGACGCGGTTCGCATCCAAGGCACCACGGAAACCATTGTGGAGGGAGAAGAAGGCGAGGAAGTCGAAGTCGAGGTCATCGTCAGCAGTTCCTCTGACGTCGAATTGCTCAACAACATTCTATCGGTCGCAGAAGGATTCGCGATCTCAATCGAGGAGGGAAGCGAGCAAGGCCTGGTCAGCAATTACAACCTGTTCCAAGTGAGCAACACTGGCCAAGTTGCCCTTCATCGCGGAGAAGTGTTTCCTACTCTGCTGTCCTGGTTTTCGAACGTCTTTCTCGACGACCAAAGCATCGACTTCGACCCTGGGTTTGTCGATATTGACGGTGCCGATGACATACTCGGCTTTGTGGACGGCGTGAGTGATGGTTTCGATGACGACTTCCATTTAATGAGTGCCGATGGTCGTTTCACCGGATCGCTTGCTCCGGTGATCGACGAAATGACCGGTTTGCCAGTATTTCTTGATGAAATGCAATTCAATGACGCAACTTCGTCACGCGCGATCGATCGGGGTGACCCTGCATTCCCCGTTGGCGATGAGCAGGCCTTTAATGGCAATCTGATCAACCTCGGAGCTTTCGGCGGCACAAGGATCGCCTCGACCAGTCCAGAAGAATTCCTGATCGTCACCAACCCCGATGGTGGTGAACTCTTCCTCCAAGGGCGAACTCTGCCGATCCGCTGGATCTCGGTTGACGATGAAGAAAACAGCTCAGTACGTATTGAACTGATTGAAGACGGCAATCCGGTTACGCTCACCGTGACTCCAGCAACCGCTAACGACGGTGAGTTCATCTGGACTATTCCCGGCTCGGTGCCCTTGAGCGATGCCTATCGCATTCGGATTACGAATTTGGACGACCCATTGTTGACTGACGACAGCAACGATGTCTTCTCGATCAGCCTGAGCACGACTACCTTTTTCGTCAATGACGGTTCACGCGATGGAGACGAGTACACCAATGCCGTCGGAGACAACCTCAATTCTGGCCTGAGTCCGAACTTTCCCAAGGCGTCGATTCAAGCAGTCTTGAATGCTTATGACCTCGAACCTGGCGATGTCATTCTGGTCGACACCGGTACCTATGTGCTGACAGACGATACGCTGGTCAACTCCGATGATGCAGGTGTGACCATCCGTGGCGCAGTGGAGGCAGGCCACACCACGCTGATCGACCGCAACGATACCTCAGGCAGCGCCGCCGCGTTCCGTGTTATCAATGACGACATTACGATCGAAGAACTTACCATCACCGGCGGACGATTTGGAATTCAGACTTCTGGCTCTGGCACCTTGATTCAAAACAACGAGATCACCGGAAACATCACCGGGATTTTGGCAGTCGGACCTGCCCTTGAAGGCAACGAGACTACGTTGATTTCCAATAATCTTGTCCATGCCAACAGTTCTGTAGGAATCCAAGCCTCTGGCAATGTGTTGGTCAGTACCAACGAAGTTTTTGACCACACCGGCAATCAAGATGTCGGCGTGATTGTAACCGAGGGAGCCACTGCCCAAGAGAACCTCATCCATCGCAACTTCATTGGTGCTCAAAGCGGCATTGCCAACAGCAGTTCCGCAACTAACTTTGGCGAACTGATTAACAATCGCATCTTTAACAACGCTGAATTTGGCATCAGGGCTGATCGCGGAAGCTATATCGCGGCCAATGCGGTCTATTCTAACCCGATCGGGATCGTCGGTGGAGGCCTCGGACGTAACAGCGAGTTCCATGGTCTGATCGAAAACAATCTGATCTACGACAACGATTTGAACGGTATTCTTCTGCAAGATACCGGAACCGTCGGCAACGAACACACCCGGCTCTACAACAATACGATTCACCACGCCAACGGCGACGCGGTGCGAATCGAATCCGTCATGGTCGCCCCCGAAGAGACTGCTCGCCCATCTAGCGACGTCGAACTTCGCAATAATATCCTCGTCGGCACTGAGGACGCGATTCTTGTCTCCGTCGAGGACGGTAGCCATGTGGGGTACATGAGTGACCGAAACATTTTCCATGCCGTCCCAGGTTCTTCGTCAGGCGTGGGCAACTGGCGAGGTGATGAGATTATCTTTATCTCCACGTGGCGAGTTCGGACCGGGCAAGATGCACTCAGTATCATATCGGACCCGCAATTTGTG
Organism: Pirellulales bacterium; assembly: GCA_028289525.1. GTDB lineage: Bacteria > Planctomycetota > Planctomycetia > Pirellulales > JAGQOS01 > JANQPJ01. The sequence continues at coordinate 5,851 of JANQPJ010000236.1, read as the reverse complement.
GACATCGATGGTGCAGATGACATCTTCGGTTTCGACTCCACCACGCAAACCGATGGGGGTGCAGACGACAACTTTCAACTTCTGCCTGGCTCCGATGCCATTGATCGTGCCGATAGCGTCGCGGCCCCGCTGCTCGACCGGGAAGGGTTTGTGCGCGTCGACGACATCGGCACCAACAACTTGGGAACCGCCGACTACATCGAACTCTCTTCCAGCCTCTTCCAGACAGGCGGCGTCGCCCAAGACTGGCAGGCCGACGACATGTCGTGGACCCTTAATTTCTCTGGCGGATTCACGTTCGATTTCTATGGCACCAATTACACATCGGTTGAAGTCTCGTCCAACGGCTTTCTGCAGTTCGACAACGCCGACAACGCCGACCAGTCTGAAAATTCACTCGAGGGGCTGATTCAAGCCCGCCGGATCGCACCGCTCTGGGACAACCTATCGACCGAAGGCGAAGGCAACAATATTTTTGTCGACGAATCCGTCTCAGGTCAGGTGACCATTCGTTGGGCAGCCACCAATCTGGCCGACGGCAGTGATGTCAATTTCTCGGTCACGCTGTTCTCCTCAGGTATGATTCAGTTCGACTACGGAGATGTGAATACCAACCTAACTCCAACCGTTGGTATCTCGCGAGGGGATAGCCGCAACTTCCTACTTTCGGCCTACGATGGCCAACAAAGCCTGGGCTCGGCCAACTCAGTGCGATTCGTCACCACCCCAGGCTTCGCCGATCTTGGCGCACTCGAACATCGTGGCCTAGGCATTCAAGGCGTTGCTCCGATCGTGACTGGCACCACGCCTGCAGAAGTTCATGATAGTGCGATCACCCCGGACGGTAATGGCCCGTTGGTCGTCACCTTCAATGAACCGCTCGATCCGACCACTGCGAGCGACCCGGCCAACTACGAATTGCTCAGCGCCGGCCCCAACGAAATCCTGGGCGACGAGGACGATGTGGTTTTACCACTGGCGCCGCTCTATACGCCTGGCACGATGGAAGTTACGCTGCTGCTGGCCAATGGCACGCTTCCGGACGGCGAGTACCAACTAACAATCTTCTCCGACGGCTTGCAAGATCTGGAAGAGACGCCGCTCGATGGCAACGAAGACACGGTCCCAGGCGACGACTATGTGCGCCAATTCCGCGTTTCTGAGGTCAGCTTCTTCGTCACCGGAGGCGGCTCCGTCACCGAAGACACCACCGATGGCGACCAAAACCAACTAAGCTTCACCATCGGATTCGACAGCATCATTCCCGAGGGCGTGACCGGCAGCATCGATGTCGAATACGTGATGAACGAAACTTCGGATCTTGATTTCACCCTACCATTCCTCCAGTCTCTGACCGACGCGGCCAATGCCGCCGCCGGTGTCACGTTCGATGGCACCTCGTTGCAGTTCGAAGGTGGAGAAGACAATGACAGCAGTGTCACATTCGTGTTGACGGTCAGCAACGACGTCTTCGCTGAAGGCGACGAAGATTTTTCAATCGACATTAGCAATCCGCGCACCTCAACTGGCAGCCCTGCCATCACTGACGAAACCTCTGCTGCCGGTACGATCGTTGACAACGACGAGTTGATCGTCGACATCACCGGCGCCACGCTGGTCAACGAGCAACCGGGAGCTACCAATGCCAATCTGGCAAGCTATACGATCAGTCTGAGCAATCCGCTGGATGATGGCGATACGGCTACCGTTGAGGTGACACACGCCCTTGGGCAAACCAGCGCGGCCGACTACATTACCGAAGCTCTGACCGCCTTGGCCGATGCCGTCGCTACGTTGCCTGGCGTCAGCCTGAACGGCTCGACGCTGGAATTCACCGGTGCCGCCGGCAACGCTACTGAAGTTACCTTCGAGGTCGTGATTGCCGATGATCTTCTGGCTGAAGGGAACGAGCAATACGATGTACGGCTCACCGCCCCCGCGATTAGTTCTGACGGCATTGTTTCTCTGGGAACCGCCGTGGCGGCCACTACGATTCAGGACAACGATCCGGTGATTTTTAGCCTCACTGGCGACATGATGGTCACCGAAGACGATAGCGATGCCGACTTGAACCAAGTCACCTATTTCTTGAGTTTCACGTCGAATCTTCCCACCGGTGTGACCGCTTCGGTCGAGGTACAGCATCTGTTCGATCAAACCAATGCCGGTGACTACGATCGAGATGTCGCCGCGGCCATCCAACTTGCCGCTCAATCAGAGGTGGCGGTTACGTTTGACGAAGAGGCCTCGGTCTTGACTTTTCTGGGAGGGCCCAACACACCGTCTGGATTTGGGTTTGTGGCCTTGATTGCTGACGACCAGTTTGGCGAGGGGCCTGAATCGTTCCAGGTCCAACTTGAAAATCCGGTTGTAAGTAACGGCGCCAGCACGGGAATCGCCGCAGGAATGGGGACTGTCGACACGCAGATCATTGATGACGACGGGATTAGTTTCTTTGTCGAAGGCCCTCTCGAGGAAACTGAAGACGCCGCCGATGGAAACGACCTCGTCTATACGTTTGGCTATGACGGCAATGTGGCCGACGGAGTCACCGTGAGTGTCGATGTTGAACATGATCTGAATGACGCCAGCGCGGACGATTTTGGGGCCGATCTGCTTACTGAGTTGGCGACAATCGCTTCCGTCACCGCTGGAGTGACCTTCGACGGAACCACGCTGGAGTTTACCGGCGGCGCCAGCTTCCCGAGCAGCGTTCAAGTGACCGTTCCGGTGGTCGACGACTTATTTGCCGAAAGCGACGAAACGTTTTTTATCAATTTGAGCGGCGCTCAGATTAGTGTAGGCAACTTGGTTTCGATACGCACGCCTTTGCACACCACCACGATTCTCGACAATGACCAAGTCGATTTCCAAATCACCGGCGACGGAGAGATTGAGGAGAATGCTGCTGCCGGCGAGGCCAACTACCTCATCGCGTTTGACGGCGCCGTAGCCGAAAACGAGACGGTGAGCGTTCTCGTAACGCACAATTTTAACGAGACGGATGCTGCCGATTTCACGGCACTGCTTGCCGACCAGATTACGGCAGCGGCCGAGATGTTTCCGAGTGTCACGTTCAACGGCACCCGGCTGACCTTCGCCGGCGGACCAGCAAGCGTCAGCTCACTGGCATTTACGCTACCGATTTTCGACGATGCCGTGGCCGAAGGCAACGAACGCTTTTCGATCGACTTGAGCAGCCCACTCGCGAGTACCGGCGGAGTGGTCACGATTGACCAAGGCTCCTCGGCCAGCACGCTGATCATCGACGATGACGAGATTGTCTTTGATCTTGCCGGTGAAAATTCTGCCAGCGAAGCAATCGCCGATAACGAATTGAGCTTCACGATCAGTTACCAGGGAACGATCGGCGCTGGTGAAATTGCCAGCGTGGACGTGACTCAGGTCACGACAAACATCGAAAGCGAGGATTTCACCCAGTCCTTGCTGACCGCGATTGCCAACGCGGCGTCGGCCTTCCCCGAAATCTCGCTGGTCGGTTCAAACCTGCGTTTCTCTGGCGGAATAGGCAATGCCCGCTCACTCGACGTCGCCCTGTCGGTCGTCGATGATAACCTGACCGAGGGCGACGAAGTCTTCTCCATACTCCTCGACAATGCCCAGGTTAGCACCACAGCCCAGGCTAGCATCGGCATGGAATCACTAACGGCAACGATCTTTGACAATGACGAAACCGTCTTCTCCATCTCTGGTGCGAATTCAGTTACGGAATTCGACCAAGACGCCGACAACAATCTAGCCACCTACACGATCGCGCACACCGGAGGCTTGGAGACCAATGAGACGGCGCAAGTCGACGTGGCGCAGTTGTTTGATCAGACCGATGCGGCCGATTTCACGGCCAGCTTGACTACGGTCTTAGCCAACGCAGCCGCCAACACGCCTGGCGTCACCTTTAACGCTGGCACGCTGACGTTCGCAGGCGGCGTGGCCAACAGTCTCACTTTCTCGCTGGAAGTGTTTGACGACCTGTTGGCTGAAGGCAATGAGCGTTTCGAGTTAGAACTATCCGGCGAAGCGATTTCGATCGTCTCGCCGGTCCCGCTGGTTTCGATTGGCAACGCCTCGCAACAAACCACGATCGTCGACAACGATGAGATTGTCTTCACGTTTGTCGACGGCACGCCGTCGGTGACCGAAGACCCCGCCAACAACGAAGTTACCTACACGATTAGCTACGTCGGCGAGTTGCCCGCTGGGGCCTCGACCAGCGTGCGTTTCCAACAATCGCTCCAGACAGTCGAAGATGCCGATTTCTCGGTCGACCTAGAAGCCGCGCTGCTGGTAGCCGCTAGTAACAATCAAGGCGTCGAGGCTGTTGGCGATCGGCTGACTTTCAATGCCGGCGCTGGCAATGCCAGATCGGTTCAATTCACGCTCGTCGTTGCCGACGACGACTTGGTCGAAGGCGATGAAAACTTTGCGATCGAGGCGTTGGACCCCACGTTGACCACTTCGGCTCCGGTGTCGCTCTCCGGCCAAACCTCGTTTGAAACAACCATTATTGACAACGATGAACTCATTTTCTCTGTCACTGGCCTGCCTTCGGTTACCGAAGCGAACGATCCGGCAACTGGTGATGACAACCAGGCCACGTTTACTATCTCGATGGAAAATCGGGTTCCGTTGGACGACTTCGCCCAGGTCGATATCGCGCACCTGCTCGATCAAACGGAACTGGCTGATTACGAAGGCACATTCATCGATGCCATCCAGGCTGCGTTGTCGTCGCACTCAGGCGTCTCGCTGGTCGACTCGACCCTCTTTTTCCAAGGTGGCGACGGCACCAGCACCAGCTTTGTCTTCGAGCTAGAGATTGCGCTCGACACCCTGGTCGAAGGCGACGAAACGTTTCGGGTTGCGTTGAGCGATGCCATGATTTCCAACACCGGTCCAGTTTCGATCGGACAAGGCGAAGCCGCGACGACCATCATCGACGACGACGAGGTCATCTTCAATCTATCCGGCGACATCTTGGTGACTGAAGATCCACTCGATTTTGACAATAACGAAGCAAACTACTCGGTAACCTACACTGGCGACCTCCTCCCCGGCGAATCGGTCTCGGTCGACGTCAGCTTGCTCAACATCGACACCGACGACGCCGACTTCAACTTGGGCGGTTTGATCGGTGCCCTGACCACTGCCGCCAACGCCACGCCAGGAGTCTTCTTCGAAAATGGCACGACCCTTCGTTTCGTCGGTGGAGAGAACAATCCACAACAGCTCGATTTCGTCTTGAATATTCGCGCCGACGGCATCACCGAGGGCGACGAACTTTACGGCATCGCATTGGCCAATGCAACGGCCACGAACACTCAACTCGTCTCGACCCAAACCGACTCGTTGGGTACCGTAATCCAAGACGGCAACGCCATCACCTTCAACATCGAAGGCGACATGCAAGTGGCCGAATCGGACGCCGTGCCTGGCGAAAATATCGCCACCTACACGATCGGCTATGAAGGCGAGTTGCCCGACGGCGAACAGGTTAGCGTCGCGGTCGACCACGAATTGCTCGACACGCTACCAGCCGACTACACCACGCAGTTCATCAATCAACTGACTGCGATCGCGGGCTCCACCGCAGGCATCACGTTTGATGGCACCCGACTCACTTTCACCGCTGGTGAGTCGTTGCCCCAGAGCGTCGAGGTCTCGCTCACCACGGCCAACGACAATCTGGTCGAAGGAGACGAAGATTTCCAAATTGTGATCAGCAACCCGGAAATTACCGTCGAAGCGCCGGTAGTGATCGGGCTCGACACCGCTCGAACCACGATTCTGGAAGACGATCAGGTAACCCTGGTGTTCACCGGGCAGAGTCAAG
>JANQPJ010000016.1 GCA_028289525.1 Pirellulales bacterium | reverse complement strand
GAAGAGGTTCCACTCAAGTTCCCTCGCTTGCGCGTCGGGCTTGTATTTGTACTGAAATTTAAGAGGGATTGACAGCTGCCAGAAAATCTGGCCAGACACTTTGGGATTTGGGATTTGACGCGCTGACGCGTGGCTTGGTGCGGATTTGTGTTTGCACAACGCGTCAGCGCATCAAATCCCAAATTCCAAATCAGAAATCCTAAATCCCAAAGGGTTGCCTTTTTTCGTGCGCAATTGATTTCAGGCGTTATCAACTTGACTACAGGCAGTCAGGCTAGCATCGAGACTGACGGCAACGCTTATAACGGACTATAAGTCATTTTACTGAAAGGGCTTTTGGCCTTCGATCGTCCGCCGATCAAACATTTGGCACAGAGCGTGCGTTTCTTATCGTTCGGAAGCGTGGGGAGGACACCCGACGCAAAAACACTGAACAAAGGGAAACCAAAATGTTTGAAGCCCTCCTCGTCCTGGCCGGAGTCATGCTTGCTGGAACCATCCTTTGCTGCGCCCTACGGCCCGTTCCGCCGGCCGATCCGTTTTGCTGCTAGAGCAAGTTACTCGAAGCCGGTTTTACTTGGAACATCGTTCTAGTAGCCGCTGGAAACGGGCTTTCATTTCTGGGCCGCCCAGTTCGGGATGGAGTGTGGCCGTTAAACGAATCAGCTTGGCCGCTCTGTCGGCTTGGCCTAACCGGTAAGCCACTTCTGCCTGGGCATAACGGGCACGAAACCAACGAGGCGATGCCCGACGACTTCGCCGCTCAACCTGACGCCAGGCAGTAGCCGTCTTTTCCAAGACCGCTCGATCGGTCGACCTCCCTAGCAAGCGTAGTCGTGCCTCGGCGATCTGTCCATCGTTGGGGAACTGTTTTGCCAATTGCTCATAGCGCACGAGGGCCTGGTCGTATTGCCTGGCGCCGGCCAACGCACCAGCCTCGAGTGTGTCGAGCGTACGCCGACGTTCCAAGGTGAGTTGTTCGCGGCGCGGGGCCAAGTGCCCGATGGCCGCCAACTGCAACGCGGCCAACTCCGGCCGAGCCGTGCTGGCGGTCTTCTCGGTCAATTGCTCCAGGGCCTCGAGCATCGCCAGCAGGCCATTGGCCGAGCCGCCGGAAATTTTATCCATCGTAGCCATCGCGTCGGCGCGCCGGCCTTGGCTGGCCAGGGCATAGACGAGCAGCATTTGCATTTCGGTTTGCCAGGCAACTGGCGCGTCGGGTGATCGGGTAATCGCTTGTCGCAATAGCTGTTCGGCGTCGACCGCCGTATCGGGCAGGTATTGGAGACGCAGTTTGGCCGACATCTGGGCTGCCTGTTGTTGAAAAGGTTGGAATCGCTGCGGCCAACGACGCTCGGAACCGACGATCGCCCGATCAAGCATCTCCACCGCATCGGCGGCAATCTTGGCAACCGGCTTTCCTTGGGCCTGATGCTCTCTGAGCAATTCGGCGTAACACGCTCCGGCCGCCGTCACGGCCTCGGCAAACTGGCGACCGTCCGAAGGCACCTGACGATACACGGCAATCGCTTCGGCCCATTGGTGGCGTGCTTGTCGCAGCTCGGCAAGCCACCGTCGCGCACGGTCGGCTTCCGGTCCGGTCGACCAACGCTCGGTCTGTTGGACCAACAGCCGTTCATACTCGGCGAGCCATTTTTTTTGGAGATCGGCCGGCGCGGCGCGGGCAAGTGCGGCCGTGTTGACAATGGCCAACAAGTGTGCCCGAGCCGCCAACGGGTGATCGGCAAATTGTTGCGCGAGCGCCGCATAGCGGGCGGCTGCCGCTTGGTGCCGGTGACGGTCGTGTTCGATGGTAGCCGCCGTAAAGGCCAGTTCCCCAGCGGCGGCCAAATCTTCCTCAGCACGCGCTTTGGCCACCGCACGGTCATAAGTCGCCACGGCCTGGTCCAAATGTCCGCTTCGATAGTAGCTTTGCGCTGCTCTGGTCAGAGCCTCTAGGTGACCATCGGCCCCACTGCCGACGGTGGCGGCTAAAAGGATCTCGGCTCGACGCATCCAATACGGTCCGTAATTCCGTTCTATCTGCCGAACCTGACGGGCTGCTTCAGCCTGCCAGGCTTGCACCGCTTGGACACCGTCGGCTTGTTGGGCCGCTTGCAGCGCGGCCAACTGGACTTCGAGTCGGGCGTAGTCCAGTTCGGCCGAACGCCCGGCCGGCTCGCGAGCGAGCGTTTGCGCGTCGTCCAGTCGTCCGGCGGCCAAGGCCAAACGGATGCGCTCCGCGCGAGCTTGCCGACTAATGTCGGCCGGCACTTGAGCAACTCGCAGTTTTTCCAGCGTCAAGCTGGCTTGATGGTGTTTTTGGAGCAACCGCCAACAAATTACCTGATCGAGCCGACTCTTCCACACCACACGATCGGCCACGGCGAGTTGGGACAAATCGTCCAACCGCTCGAGCGCTTGGGTCAACGCACTGACCCAATCGGCGCTCATGGGTGGATAGCTTTGCGCCTGGCCTCGCAATGCCCGGGCCAGTTCGTACGAAATTCGCTTGGACAATGCGGCCAACTGCTGCTGGTTAAGCGAGCCTTCAGGCAAGCTGCCCCGGGGCGCTTGGCGCAATTGCTGGTCAACCTCCTGCTCGGCCTGTTCGAGACGTTTGATCGCTTGTCGCAGGTTGGTGCTGGCCGACGCGCGCAATGCATCACTGTTGCCGATGACTTGTGCCTGTTGCAAGGCCAACTCGCCTTGCGTTCTCCAGACCAAGGCGTCTTGTACCTGAACCAAAATACGTCGCGGGCTCTCAGGAAATTGCTCGTTGAAGTCGTGGGCCGTTTGGTGGGCTCGCTGCCAGAAGGCGCGTTGTTCGGCCGGTGCGACCGAGACGGCGTGCTCGGCATGCGAACGGATTTGCTCGACGGTCAACATGACCCGGCGGCGATCGTTCAATTCCTCTTGGGCCAACTGGCGAGCGCAGTATAAATCGACCAATGAAAATAACTGTCGAGCACGCAATCCGGCCAGAAACCGCTCGTCATCGGTTGGCTGAGTCTGGCCTGAAGCGCCGAGTGCGAACAGCCAAACGATCGCGACTAGCACGGTTCGCGTGACGTGACTTCGGCATGGGTAGCAGCGGCCGGTGGCCACTCGCGAAACGGGGTTTGTGTTCAACGTTCCGAATTTCCAAAAGGCTCGACCGAGGCGGCAAACTGGATTTTGGCCAGCCCGACCAAGCGGCAAACGTCGTATAGGTCGATGGCGTCGCCCAACGGCACCTCGCCACCGATGTCTAATACAACTGGCACACTTGCGTCGATCGCGGCAATCGCGGCGAGCTTGGTTTTTACGTCGCTTAAATGCATCTGGGGCGATTCATTTATCTGCCATGCTAATCCCTGTGGCTGCCGTCGAAGTTTGATGATGATCCGATCGAGCTCCGGTTCCGGCTCGGCTTCGGTTTCAGCACCGGCGCCAGCGGCCAATAGTTGACTAGGCAACACTTCTTCGGCGATTTGAAAACTGGCCGTGCAGACGAAAAAAATTAGCAGCAAAAACACGACGTCGATCATCGGCGTCATGGCCGTGTCGCTGGTCGTTCGATGACGGTGAGGCAGTCGCATGGCAACAGGGCGACATTAATCGCCGCTTGATGAAAGAAGTGAATGTGAGAAATCCCGAGCAGCCTGAAAACGCACTCCCGGTCGATTCATTCCTGCCGTCGCACGACGGTGAACGCCAGATTCCAAATGCCTGAGCGTGCACAGGCCAACATGATCGGTTCGATATACCGATACGGCACCTGGCGATCGCTCCGCACGCGCACCTCGAGGTCGTTTCCAGCACTCTGGCGTTCAACGGCTAGCCGCTGGGTCAACTCGACCGGGCCGACCGCCCGACCGGCAAGCATGACCACCCCGTCGGGCAGCACGTTTAATGTTACCCGAGCGTTGCCAGCGGTCGACGGTCGCTGGCCGCTAACTGCGAGGGGTAAGTCGAGTTCGGTTTGGACCTCTTGTTTGGCCAGGTGACTGGAGACCAGAAAAAAAATGATCAACAGAAACACAACGTCGATCATCGGCGTCATGTTGAAGGCCAAGCTGCGCTGAGTCGTTCGGCTGGGGAGACGCACCCGTGTTCCTCCCAAGGCTGTTTTCGTACAGACAGGTTGTTCAGAAGCTGCGATTTGCCTGCGAATTACGCGAATCCAAGTAAAACATTCGCGTCTATTCGCGCAATTCGCGGGCAACTTTTTTCCGATTTCTAACAGAGCCCAAACGTCCACAATCCGAAGACGATTGAATCGCAGGCTGCTAAAACAAGTTCAGTCGTTCCAAATTTGGCGCGTGGTTCGTAGCAGCGGTCGGTGACCCTCTCGCGAAACATGCTGTTTTTATCTATCTCCCTGGAAATAATGATTTCTGGATTCTCGTTTTTGGAACCACCTTCTATGAAGTCTCGTTGCTTGTCAATCGGCTTGACCAGTGGTTCCTTCCTTCTATCCGAGCGTCTCCCAGCTCTGAAATTGCTTTAGCCGCGATCGGGCGCATTGCCGGTCGATCAACTCTTTCCGGCCAGCAAATCTGCCCCAACCGGCACGCGACCGATGCTGTAATAGGTAAATCCGGCCGCTTGCATGTCGGCCGGGTCATACAGATTTCGCCCGTCGAAGATGATTGGTTGTTTCAATCGCGCCTTGACGTCGGCGAAGTCGAGATTTCGAAATTCGCTCCACTCGGTCATAATCGCCAGCGCATCGGCACCATCGAGCGCCTCTTGCGGACGTTTGCAATAGGTCAACCGATCGCCATACTCGCGTTGAACATTCTCCATCGCCTCGGGGTCGTGCACTTGAACCTTGGCCCCTAGCTCTAACAACCGATCGACTAACACCAGGGCTGGCGCCTCGCGAATGTCGTCAGTCCGGGGTTTAAAGGCAAGTCCCCACACGGCAAACGTCTTGCCGGCCAAGTCGCCAGCAAAGTGATTTTCGATTTTAACTTGCAAAACATTTTTTTGCTTGCGGTTCACCTCGTCAACCGCCTCTAAGATGCGTGGTTCGACATCATGTCGCACGGCCACATTGGCCAATGCCCGCACGTCCTTGGGGAAACAACTTCCGCCATAGCCTACCCCGGGAAACAGAAACGCGAACCCGATTCGCGCATCGTGCCCGATCCCCCGGCGCACATCGTTAATGTCGCCTCCAACCCGTTCGCACAGATTGGCCATTTCATTAATAAAGCTAATTTTGGTCGACAGCATCGCGTTGGCGACATACTTGGTCAGCTCAGCGCTTTCTGGCGACATTACCAAGAAAGGATGTTCGGTGCGCAGAAAAGGCGAATAAAGCTCTTGCAACACATCGGCCACCTCCTGGCGACGCACGCCGACCACGACACGATCAGGCTTCATGAAGTCGTCAATCGCAGCCCCTTCCTTGAGAAACTCGGGATTACTGGCCACGTCGCATTCACGACCAGTCAACTCTTGCAAACGACGATTGATTTCCGCATTGGTCCCCACCGGCACCGTACTTTTGGTCACCACGATGGCGTCATCGGCCAGATGAGGCGCAATCGAGGCGACCACCGCCCACAGGGCTGACAAATCGGCCGCGCCGTCATCGGCTGGCGGAGTTCCTACGGCCAAATAGACCAGTTTCGCCGGCTTCACGGCCGACGGCAAATCGGTGGTGAAGTGAAGCCGCTCGGCTTCTGCATTACGAATCACCAGCTCTGAAAGTCCTGGTTCATAGATCGGAATTTCACCGCGACGCAACATCGCGATCTTCTCTTCATTGATATCAATGCAGGTTACCTCGTTGCCACTGTCGGCAAAACACGTGCCTGTGACTAGCCCAACATAACCTGTTCCCACCACGGCAATCTTCATCGCTCGTTAAACTCCCGGTACTCGAATGGTGTAATTAATTTCGGCTAACTCGCGTTCCACGCGTTTGATATCCGCGTCAACCATCATGGCGACCATCTCTTCAAAACTGGTTCGTGGTTCCCATCCCAATTGAGCCTCGGCTTTACGATAATCACCCCGGTGGCGATTCACTTCGGCCGGTCGCATCAGTTCGGGATCGTGAACTACATAATCGCGATAGTCTAAGTCGGCATACGCGAAAGCGGCCTCGGCCAACTCGCGCACGGTGTGCTGAACGCCGGTGGCAATGACATAATCGTCCGGCTCAGACTGCTGAAGCATCAGCCACATCGACTCGACATAATCTTCCGCATAGCCCCAATCGCGCCGGCTGTCGAGATTGCCCAAGCGCAGATCGAGCTGCAAGCCCATCTTAATACGAGCTACCGCATCCGTGATTTTGCGGCTGACGAAGTCGCGCGAACGGAGCGGCGACTCATGGTTGTACAAAATGCCTGAACAAGCAAACAGCCTGTGCCGTTGACGATATTGCACGCACAACCAGTGGGCATACAATTTGGCCGCGCCATAAGGATTCGTCGGACGGAACGGAGTCTGTTCGTTTTGAGGTTCGGTGTCGACCTGCCCGAACATCTCGCTGCTGCTGGCCTGATAGAAACGGATCGACGAATCGACCAGGCGAATCGCCTCTAAGATTCTGGCCGTGCCCATTGCCGTATACTCGCCGGTGAGCACCGGTTGTGCCCAGGCGGTCGGAATATAGCTTTGGGCCGCTAGGTGATAGATTTCATCCGGCTGAACTTCTTGGAGTACACGTACCAACGACAACTCGTCTAGCAAATCGGCCTGGTGCAGCTGGACCGCACGCGGCAACGATTCTAGCGCAGGCGAGTCGCTGTTGCTGGCGCACCGTACGACCCCATGGACCGCGTAGCCTTGGTTGACCAATCGGCGGGCCAAGTAGACGCCGTCTTGTCCGGTGATCCCGGTGATCAGGGCCGATTGCGTCATGGAAGCTGTCTACTTGGTTGAAAACACGTCTACGATGAATCGGACGGCGGGTCTTGGTCGGGTACGGCAGGCGGCTGCGAACCGGCATCGGGCGTGGAAACCTCTTCGCCGATCACTTCGCCTTCCTCTTCCTCGCGTGGCACACGCACCACGGCGGCTAGGCTATCGCCTTCGTCGAGTCCCATAATACGCACACCCTGGGTGTTGCGTCCAATCACTCCGATGTCTCGGGCAGCAATTCGCTGGATTTTTCCGCGTGAAGTGATCATTAACACTTCATCGTCGTCACTAACTCGGGCAATTCCGATCACCGAGCCGTTGCGGCTCGTGGTTTTGATATCCCGAACCCCTTTGCCACCCCTCTTTTGAGTCCGATAGCGATTACTGCTCGAGGTCTCTTCGTCTGACCCAACCTCGTCGTCGGCCAAGGCGTGAGGGCCAAAATTGGTCCGTTTGCCATACCCGTTCTCGGTGGCCGTGAGCAGGGTCGAACTAGGCTCGGCCACCACCATGCCGACCAACATGTCGCCGGAGACCAGCGAAACGCCCTTCACGCCGCTGGTGTTACGGCCCATCGGCCGAGCATCGGCCTCGTTAAACCGAATCGCCATCCCCCCGGCGGTCGACAGCACCACCTCGTCGCCAGGCTTGGTCACCACCACGTCGACCAGTTCGTCGTCGTCACGCAGCTTGATGGCAATGATGCCGCTCTTCAGCGGACGGCTATATTTTTCGAGTGGGGTCTTTTTCACCAACCCCTTGCGGGTGGCCATCATCATAAAGTGGCCCGGCTTGTCGAAATCGCGCACCGGCCGACAATCGGCAATCCGTTCGTCCTCGGCCAGATTGAGTAGATTGACGATATTCCGCCCCTTGCTGTCACGGCCCAACTGTGGCAAGTCGTAAACCTTTTGCCAGTAGACCTTGCCCTTGTTGGTAAAGAACAACAGGTAGGCATGCGTGCTGGCAACGAACAGATGTTCAATCGGATCTTCTTCGTCGGTCTTAGCGCCTTTGAGCCCTTTGCCGCCACGACGCTGGGCGCGATAGGTGCTCGACGGAGTCCGTTTGATATATCCGTTGTGTGAAATCGTGACCACCATCGTCTCTTCGGTGATCAGATCTTCAAGATCAATGTTGCCGATTTCCTCGCCGCTGATTTCGGTGCGACGAGGCTCGGCATGTTTTTTGATAATCGCTTCCATGTCCTCACGGACGATGGCATAGATCCGGGCTTCGTCACCCAGGATTTCCAGATACTCGCCAATCTCGGTAAGCAGCCGGTTAAATTCGTCGCCAAGCTTCTCCTGTTCCAGGTTGACCAACTGGCCCAAGGTCATTCGCAAGATGGCGTCAGCCTGGATCGGGGTAAGCGAATATTCTTCGGCCACACCCCGTTCGGCTTCGAACTGGGCAAACCCGTCGTCGCCCAAGGCCCGCCGCATCATGGCCGCCGGGCACTTGATTTGCATCAAGGCCTGTTTGGCTTCGGCTTGAGTTTTGGATGCCCGAATCACACGAATCACCTCGTCGATGTTCGCATGGGCCAAGAGCAACCCTTCGACCGTGTGCTTGCGATTGCGCGCCTTGGCCAGCAAGAACTGGGTCCGGCGACGAATCACGTTCACCCGATGCCGCAAAAATTCCTCCAGCATCCCCTTGAGCGAAAGCACTCGGGGCTTGCCGTCGACCAGGGCCAGGAAGATGATCGAAAATGAATCCTGCAACGGCGAAAATTGGTAAAGCTGGTTCAGCACAACGTCCGGATCGGCATCACGCTTGAGTTCCAAGATCAGCCGCACCGGGTCTTTGAGGTCGCTTTCGTTTCGGGTACCGGAAATGCCGGGAATCTTGCCGTCGGCCGCCAGCGTGGCAATTCGCTGTTCAACCCGATCGCGGGCTTGCTGGAAGGGAATCTCGGTCACCACGATCCGAGTCTTCTTGCCCACGGTTTCAATGTGCGTCCGCGCGCGAACCACAATCGTGCTCCGCCCGGTGTAATAGCCCTTGCGGATGCCGTGCTGTCCACACACCACACCGCCGGTCGGAAAGTCGGGACCGGGAATAATTTTAATCAACTCGTCGATCGAGATCGCCGGGTTGTCGATCATTGCAATCACCGCTCGACACACCTCGCCCAGGTTGTGCGGCGGAATCGACGTCGCCATTCCGACCGCGATGCCGTTGGCCCCGTTAATCAACAGGTTGGGGAAACGCGAAGGGAGCACCGTCGGCTCGGTACGACGCTCGTCATAAGTCGGCACAAAGTCGACCGTGTCGAGATTCAGGTCTTCGAGCATCAACGCCGCAAACGGCGACATGCGGGCTTCGGTATATCGCATCGCCGCCGGAGGCAAACCGGCAATCGAACCAAAATTCCCTTGCTTGTCGACCAGCACATGACGCATGTTCCACTCTTGCGCCATACGAACCAGCGTCGGATAAATTACGCTTTCGCCGTGCGGATGATAGTTCCCGCTGGTGTCGCCAGAAATTTTCGCACACTTGACCCTGGACGCGCCCGGCGTCAGATTCAAATCGTTCATTGCCACCAAAATGCGGCGCTGCGACGGCTTTAGCCCATCGCGCACGTCAGGCAACGCACGGCTGACGATCACGCTCATCGCGTAGGTTAAATAACTGTCCTTCAGTTCATCTTCGATCGGCAAATCGATCAGTCGGGCAGCAATCGGCACGCCCTCGCCAGGCCCTTGGCCCGCACCGTTCCCTTCAGAGCCGTTTTCATCCGTCGACACGATTGTGATCCTTTCCGTCGCATACGTTTACACCTTGAGCACCCCTTGCTCAAAGGTGAATACGATGCGCTTGTCCGACACGGTAACGCCATGTGAAACAAGCGCCAGCAAACTGGCCACTGGGACGCCAAATCCGGCCGCTCCCAACGTCGCCAGCCCAGCCGCCGAATGCGGATGGTTGCGAAACGCGTAATATACCATGTTGGTCTCCAACTCTCAACGGGTCGGCACCCCTGGAAGAGGCTTGTAAATGGCTGCTAGGCAACCACTTAGGCAAGCCCGGCGACACAAGCTGGAAACCCGTTCGCGGCCACCCTGGCGGACCGCTGGAGCAAACGGTCAACTTTCGGTAGCATGACACCGGCACGGGCCCTCGGAGACTGGGGCAGCCCAGGGATAGGATTCGAGAAACTCCGAGAAGGTCGGATTGGTGACGCAGGCGAGTAATTCGACGGCCGATTTGTCTGTCGGGCAGGAATTGCTCGACCAACTGCAGCGCACGCTGCACCTGGAAATCCCGATGTGTGCCCAGATGGGCATTCAGGTAGACGGCTACGACGACCACGGGCTCTGGGTCTCGATGCCGCTGAATGTTAACCGCAACCACCAGCAAACCGCGTTTGCCGGCAGCCTGAACGCCCTCTGCACGGTGGCCGGCTGGGGATATGTCTATCTGATCAACCAGACCCAATCGCTGCCAGGCAGCATCGTGATTCGCCGCAGCACGATTAAATACCAGCGGCCGGTGCTCGACACCAGAATTGCCGCCTGTTGCCTAGCGGCCCCAGCAGCCGCCGTTGCCTATTATGCCGAGATGCTGACCGAAAAACTGCAAGCCAAGCTCGATCTGGCAATCGAAATCCCTGCGCCAGACGGTCCAGCGGTCGTGTTCCACGGATCCTACGTCGTACTCGGCGATGTCGACGTCTCGCAATAAGACGAACGTCTCAGATTGAGATCGACTGGCCGGCCTACCAGGGGACGCAAGCTTCTGTTACCCCCTAGCCGCGACGCGACGCGTCGCCGGGGCATCACAAAAACAAATGCCATCATCCACGATAGTAAAAAGCGACTCGCTCCAGGAATTCGAGCATCGAGAGTGCATCCCGGCGATGCGTTGCATCGCGGCTAGAGCAACAAGCGTATCCCAGCGTTTAAGGAGCCCGCCATAATCGCAAAGCCGAGCCGCGATAGTAGCGGCGACGGACCGCGTTGCCATAGAAATGCAACGGGCGATACGGCCGCTGAAGGATCGGGGTCGATTCGATCTGCTGGCGCAACTCCCCTCGGGCAATGATCACGTTCAATCGGCCCGGCTCTTGAGCCTGAGCACCAGGTAACGTCCACATGCTGGCCATCACCACGATTGCCAAGATCCAAGTCTTCATCACAACGCCTCCTATCGGCTGAATATTCGGTTCTGCTGTCTCTTAGAGCAATTTCGGATCATTCGTAGTCGTGTTTCGTCGGAAAATCCCGGCAAAAACTAGGTCGCGTCCGCTATGGTAAAGAGCGACTCGCTCTA
>JANQPJ010000201.1 GCA_028289525.1 Pirellulales bacterium | reverse complement strand
CGACGCGTAAGCGAGGAAAACAGCCAGAAATACCTCGCTTACGCGTCGCGCTTAGTAGGCTGTCAAATCTCACCAATTTGAAAAATTGATCAGCCCTGGGGGCGCCAGAGCAAATTCCCGGCGACGCGTTGCGTCGCGGCTAGGGAGAACTCAGTAGACAGAGCGCTTTTCGCCGAGAACGAAGCCTTTTATACTCATGGCTATCCCTGCAAAGCCCTATTCCCTCTGATGTTTCCCGGCACTCTAATGGCTGGTCAAGAAAAAACCCGATATCTAGCGCATTTTTCTGGGCACGTGCAGGGGGTGGGGTTTCGCTACACCACCGAACAGTTGGCCCAGGGCTGTGAGGTGACTGGATATGTTGAAAATCTGCCTGACGGTCGGGTTCGCCTGGTTGTCGAAGGGGCCTGTCAGGAGTTAGAACAACTGTTAACCGCCATCGACCGGCGGCTGGGCCATTGGATTCGCACACGGCAGCTCGACCGCCAGGCGGCTACCGGTGAGTTTGCTCGGTTCACAATTCGGCGCTGAGACTCTGGGAAGACAACATGGGAACGACGTTGCCACTGGCCACGATTACCACTTGGCTAACTCCGATTTGGCTGTTGGCCGTGGGGGCTACGCTGGGGCTCCTGGTGTTGCTGGCGTGCTATGGGTTGCTCTGGGTGGTTCGTCGCCAGGCTGCCCGAAGTGTTCCGGATGTTTTGCAGGAGAGTGTGTTCGTTCCGGTGGTCTACTTGTTGCTGTCGTTGGCTGTTTTTGCCGTGGTCGCGGCGTTCCAAATGCCCTGGAATCAGCTTTGGTCGTCGGTGTTGAGAATTGGTGCCGTGGGCCCCAGTTCGACCGTAGTCACGGTCGCCGCCGGCGCGGACCGTCAGGCCCTGGCCCTGGCGTTTCGCTCCGAGGAGTTGCAGTCGTTCGAGATCGCCGCCGACCAAGATCTATTGCTCTATAGCGATGCTGGCCCCGACGCCTCGCCGGTGCTCACCGTACAAGGCGGCGAACCGGCCACCTGGCAACGGGTATTTGGCGGCACGGTTCCGTTCGCCGGCCAGTTCGAGCAATTTTGGGTCAGTAACGAAAGCTCTCGACCGGCGACCTTGCAAATTGATCTGGTCACCGGCGTGGCCTACCCTCAGGTATACTCGATTCCGTTCACGGCCGCCGTGGTGGTGATTTTCTTTCTGTTCTATTTCGGCATCAGGGCCGCTGCGCCCAAGGTAGCCGCGATTGCCGCCACGACAGCCCGCCAAGCGGTCGCCCAGCCGGTGTTCCTGCTCTCGCTGGCGTTGGGGGCGTTTCTGTTGGTGATGTTTATTTACATCCCCTACAACACGTTTGGCGAAGACGTCAAGATGCTCAAGGACTCGAGCCTGACGTTGATTATGGTGTTGTCGATCTTCGTTGCCTTGTGGACCGCTAGTGTTTCAATTGCCGAAGAGGTCGAAGGCCGCACGGCGTTGACCGTGTTGTGCAAGCCGGTCGGCCGCGCTCCGTTTGTGCTGGGCAAGTTTTTGGGCGTCATTTGGCCGGTCTTGCTGTTGTTCATCTTCCTGGGGCTGCTGTTTCTAATGACCGTCTCGTACAAGGTGGTGTACGATGCCCGAGAAACAGCCAACCCTTATCCCGAATGGCAGGAATGCTATTTGGAAATGATCCGCATCGTGCCCGGCTTGGCCCTGGCGCTGATGGAGACGGTCGTGCTGGCGTCGATCAGCGTGGCGATTTCAACCCGACTGCCGATGCTGGCCAATTTGGTGATTTGCTGTTCGGTCTATGTGCTCGGCCATTTGGTCCCCATGATTGTCCAGTCGTCGTTGGCCGATAAGTTCGAGATTGTCGGATTTGTCGGCCGCCTGATCGCCACGATTCTGCCGGTGCTCGATCACTTTAACATTCAGGCAGCCGTGGCGGCCGGCGCTCAAGTCCCCTTGGTTTACCTCGCCTGGGCTCTGGTTTACTGTCTGCTGTACAGCGGCGTCATGATGTTGCTCGGTCTGGCGATGTTTGAGGATCGTGATTTGGCTTAATCCAGAGTTCAGGCGATTCCCAAAATGAGCACTCAAAGACCACAGGTTTTGCGAGCGGTCGCCGGCCGCTATCCGCTGATCGCCATCGCGGTGGTTGCCGTGCTGCATTCGACCAGTTGGGCCGTCTCTTGGCCGTTACGGTCCTGGTCGGACGACACCGGGGCCTACCAGGTTCAGGCTCGCCTGTTTCGCGTGTCGGAAGGTCATGTGCGCTTGCTCAAGCAAGATGGCCGCACGACGACTGTGCCCTTGGACCGCCTGTCACCGGCCGACCAGGAATATGTCGCGCGTGTGAGTGGCCAGTCGTTTGCGGCTGGTCCGACCGTGGCGGTGATCCGTGTTTCTCGCACACTCTTGGTCGAACTGCTGAGTGAAACACGTCATCAACAACGGCCGATCCAGACAACGATTCTAGGCACCTCGGTTCGTGGGCAAACGACCGCCCAAACCACCACCGGCGTCACGCTCCACTCCTCGGTCCAACGCGCAGTGTTGACGTTGCCAGTTCGTGGCGCTGCATGGTCGACCACCACCAGCTTTTCCGGCCCGGTTCAAGTCCATAGCTGTTCGCATGCCCGCTATGCCTCGGCGATCTATCTGGCCCTTGATGGCAATGGCCTGCGGATTCGCACAGCGCCTACCCAAGCGGTTTCGCACAGCCAAACCACCGGCATCAGTTCCTCGTTTGGGCCGTTGGTTGGTCGAATTGCTCATCGCATCGCCGCTAGGGTAGCCGCGACGCGTCGACCTCAGTATGACGAAATCGCCGCCAACAGGCTGGCTACTCAAGTCGACGTTCAAATTGCCGCTAACATTGCCCGCACTAGACAAGAAACTCGCCAACTGGCCAGTGCGGCCCCCCGGCATCTCGCAGCCAGCGCGGCCGAGTTTCCCATCGACGCTCGGTTCTCCTCGACGCCTGAAGCGTTGGCCGTCCGGCTCGTTTGGCGTGGACCAGGCGAACCGCCGGTGTTCGCGTCGCCTTTGCCGAAGCCAGCCCTAAGGCCGCCGGCGCTGTTGACCGCTCAATTGCACAAGTCGCTCGTTGCTCGAGCCTTGGCGCATGCCGACCAAGCGGATGAATTGACTGAAGTGGTCAAACGCTTGCTGGCGAGCCGTTTGACGCCGCTGGTGCGTGCCCAGCAACTTTCCCGTCGTGGCACGCTCGACACTGCCTGGTCCGACGATCAGGAATGGCTCTTAGTGCGGTTTACCTTGGCCGCGGAAAATCGCTGAGAGTTCCCGGCGACGAAGTCCCGTCGCGGCTAGGGACTACTGGTTGTTTAGGTTGACTCAATCGCCAGACGTGATGAATCAAGCAAGCCAAGACTCTGATGGGATGTTTGATACTGACTGCACATTGCTTGCATGATATTTCAAATGCGCCCTAGCCGCGACGAGACTTCGTCGCCGGGGAATCTTGCTTCCGCCCTCAATCCCAAGGGCTTTCCGGCGCTGGTTCCGGCGGAACATGCTGCTCGGCGTCGTCCGCGGCCACCCGATCGGGAATCGCTGCTGGATCGCGACGAAGCTCTGGCCCAATGATCCGAAAATTCGCTAGCAGCGTTAACAAGGCCGCCACGGGAATGACAATCAATGCGACCAGCGCGCTCTGGTCATATCCATCACAGACGAAACTGACCGTCCAGAACCCGTTCGGCAACTGGAACAAGGTGTAGTCTTCGTTGCCAGTCAGCAGCAGTTGCACCAGGGTCATGCCGATCGTTGCCACGGCCAACAGCACGCCGTGGATCAGCACGGCGGCCAACATCCGATGGCGTGTCTGTTGGGCAAAATAGCGGATCAGCAGATGGCCCAAGCCCAAGTAGATCGTCACGTAACAGACTCCCAGCCACAAGAAGACCGCCATCTCGATGAAGTCGTTCGACGCCGCAGTCCGACCGAAACTAGCAGCCAGCCCTATGCCCAGGGTGCCGAGTAGCGCGACGGCCATCAGGTTTGTGATCGCATAGCAAAAGCCGGTCCCTGGGCCTGGTTGCAGCCAAGTGAACAGCGCTTGGCCTGACCAACTTGTTGGCAACGAGCGGCGCACGCGCTGCGAAAGGTGCGGGCTTTCGCCGGTCATCAAGACAGCCAGCACGTACCAATGCACGCCAACCAAGCTCGCATACGCGACGAGCACATCGCTATCGCCATTTTCCGCTAGCCATAAGCCGGTCACCCATGGAGTGAAGCCGACGACCACCAGGAGCATCGCAATCCGTAGCGTGGCGCTGCTCAGCTCGCCGACAAAACCGAGCCCAGCGGCGGCGGCCAGCAGCAGCAACGCAAAATACCCGACGTAGACCGTCAGCAACAGGCCGTTGAAGTACCAAAATTCCCCTTGTCCGAGCCAGCTAGCCGATTCGACCGTCAGCTCCCAGCCAGCAATGACCGCAAAGAACCACCCCCAAAAGAGCCCGATCACTAATGCCACCGAAAGCATCACTTGTGAAAATCGCGCCGTGGACAACGTGGCGATCAACAGCGCGATCATGGTGAGCCCTAGCGAGCCGAATAGGGCGTAGTAGATGACCAGCATGATTGTGAAGATGTCGATTCCCCGCAGCAGGTAGGTAAACGCCAGACAGGGTGCAACCGCCGACAGGTAGAGCACGATTTGCACGACTGCCGAACCGAGTTTACCGGTGACAATCTGTCGGGCAGAAAGGTCTGAAATCGCCAACAGTTCATAGGTATTGCGTTCTTGCTCGGCGGCCAGTGAGCGGAAGGCCGCAAAAGGAACGATCAACACCAACGGCACGCTCAGAATCAACAGATAGCCATACAGCACGTCGGCACCTTTCGACGCATAGGCAAACCCCGGCCCGAGCAGCACCGGCGCAAACACCGACCACAGCCAACAGGCTAGCAACAGCAGCATGAAAGTGATCAGGAATTGATGGCTTTTGAGCGCCTGTCGCGTCTCCTTGACCAGGATGGGATTTAGGTGATCGGCCCAGCGTTCCAGGCGCGCATCGAGCCGTTCCCACACGTCGGGCGGGCTTGCCGGCTGGGCAACCATCACCGGATTGTCGACATGACTCATTGCACCCGCCCTTCGGTAACCTGGAGAAACACATCTTCTAACGACTGGCGATCTGGTGAGAATTCGACCACCGCAAATCCCTGTTCGATCATCGCGCGCAACAACTCCGCCTCGGCCTGCCGGTTGCCTTGGTGCTGAAAACGCAAGCAGCGCTCGACCACCTGAACTTGGCCTACATCGTCTCGACCTTCCAGCCAATCGGCCACCGGTCGTGGATCGCCGAGCACCTCGAGCCGCACGGCCGCCTCGGGTTGTAGCTGCTTGCGAATGGCCTCGACCGGGCCGACGGCCAACAACCGGCCCTGCTCCAGAATCCCGACGGTATGACACATTTCGGCCAGTTCGGTGAGAATGTGCGAACTGACGAGCACCGCCTTGCCGGCGGCCGCCAGGTGCGAGATCATCTCGCGCAATTCAATCCGTGCCCGAGGGTCGAGCCCGGCGGCCGGTTCGTCCAGGACCAACACGCCTGGGTCATGAATCAATGCCCGCCCCAAACAAAGCCGTTGCTTCATGCCTTTCGACAGCGCGTCAATCGCCTTGTTGCGCAATGAGCCCAACAGAGTAAATTCCATCACTCGGGCAACCGCCCGCCCGCGTTCTTGCCCTCGCAGACCGTAGCTGCGAGCAAAAAAGTCCAAATACTCCCACACATTCATATGCGGATAGGTTCCGAACCCATCAGGCATGAAGCCGAGCCGTCGCCGTACCCGATCGGGGTCGTCGACCACGGAAAAACCGTCTACCCTGGCGTCGCCTGTCGAAGGCAGATCGAGCGTGGCCAAGATTCGCATGCTGGTCGTCTTGCCAGCGCCGTTCGGCCCGATGTAACCAAACACTTCTCCAGCAGCGACCGCAAACGACACATCGCAAACCGCCTTGGTGTCGCCAAAGTAGCGGTGCAAACGGTCTAGTTCGATCATCGGATGCACGTGAAGATCTCTTTCATCCTAGAATCGGTTGTTGGTTTTTAGTTCTTAGTTTTTGGAGCTAAGCTAAAAAACCGATCAGCCCTGTTCTTTTACCAACGACCAATCACCAAATGCAGGCTCCCTTTGTCCTGGCCTGAAACTCCTGGCCTGACCAACAATCCTCGGTCGACAACGGCCAGATAACTTCGCGTGGCCAGTGGCTGCTGTGAGGCCGCAGAACTTTTGGCAATGCGTCTCAACCCTTGCTCGAGCGGACTGAGGAATAACGACAACTCCTGAGCCGATAAGGTAGTCAAATCGAGCTGAATCGCCTGCCCGAATGTCTGCGGCCACTCTCCTCCGCCCAACTCCGGTGGAAAGCCCAGACGAGCCTGCTCGTACTCCATGTGCAAACGTTCGCTGGCCGTGCTGAATTCAATCGGGGTCAACTTTGCCTGTTCGCCAGTGCCGATTTGCTCTGCCCAATAGAGGGAGTTCGATTCGTCGCAGACTAGCAGTTTTTGCACGCCCACTCCCAATCGGTTGCGCACCTGGGGGAGCCCGACCAACGAGATTTCGAGTTTAGCCGTCGCTGACCGGCTGCTGACGGTTAGATATTGCGTCGGCTGCCGAGCCGGCAAAGCGCCGCGAACCAGATGTTGTCGATCGCGCCACACCCAATGCCGCGTGGGCTGGGGTGCTCGGCGATACTGATAATACGAGTCGTGCTGGGTGGTTGGCAGCAAGGGGAAGAGGACCGTGTCGGCTGGAAAGCTGAGCCCCTCGGCCGGAGCCAGCCCGGCGTAGTAGAGTTGGCGCGACCAACAGGCTGCGGTTTCAGTGGTTTGATCGAGCCTGGTGACCGAACGCATCCGATAGCGAACCGACAGTCCGTCGGACAACAAGGCGTAGAACAACAGTCCCAGGGTTACGCCTGTGGCAGCCAACGGAACGCTGAGCAACATCACATGCAGGCGCCCGCGTCGGCGGAGCAGAAAATAACTCAATGGCCCCACGGCGACTAGAAAGACGGTAATCAATATTCCAAACTCGGCGACCGGCGGCTTGCCGACCCCTGGAATGAGAAAATTCCAAAATTCAATGTGCGGCACATGCGGCTGGAGCCCATGCTGTTTGGCCCAGGCAAACCGTTTCCAGTCGAGCGGCCGGGGTTTTTCAGGCAACTCGACGGCCAGCTCGGCTTGGCCTGGTCCGACGGCCAAGACCTGCCCAAATTGCATCGCCCGACGAAACGTTGGCAAGGGTTTTACCGCTGGGGTTTTGCCTGGATCAACCGCCGGTGGCCCCGTGCGCCTACCGGCGTAGTAGCGATTTTGCAAGGTAAATTCTGTTGGCCAGTCAAGCTTCCCCTGGGTCGCCTGCCAAACGCCGGCGGCTGGCTCCCCGGGGCCTGCCAGCGTTTGTTCGACCATTTTGAGCGATGCTGGCTCCTCCAACACTAGATTGCCGCCGGCGGCCACCCAACGCAAAATCGCTTGCCAAGCCGCTGGCCTTTGGCGAACGAGCGGCTCGAGCTCACGCAAGGGCACATACACCAGATCAAGGCATGTGTAGTCAACAAAACGTATTGGCAATTCGCTTGGCGGGCGTGTGATGACGGTTGCCCATTGCGACTCGAATTGAGCCAGCGATTGATCGCGGGCTTTCCACCAATGCCGTCGCCACAAGCTCGCATTGACGAGATGTTGGGCATCTACATCAAACGTCGGCAAAAAACCGACCAGATGTTTGATGCTACGAACCGGTTTTGTCGGATCGGAAACGATCAGTACGCGCGACGTGAAATCGTTTTCATCAAAGTTGCCGGTCATCGTAAACCCGCCGGCCGCGCGCGACAGCTCCTTGACCCGCCGGCCGGCGATCAAACAATCCCAGCTAAACTGTTGCCAGTGAAAATAACGCGGCATGGCCACCGTGGCGGTCGCCTGAGTTTGCCCGGCTGGCAGCACGATCTGCTGCTCGACCGTGGTCGTTCCCCAACGCTGGTTCCAGTGCTCGGCATGTAAACGGATCGTCACAGCCCGCTCGCTGGCGCTAGCTCCAACGGCAGTCACCGTCACTCGCACCGGGCGATAACCAGGCCCCTCGACCCAGCGGGTATCGACCGTAATTCGCAAGCCCCTTGGCGAAGGGGCTCCGGTCGGTCGGGTCTGCACACTTCCGGTTCCAGCGGTCGCCGTGACCGTGGTCAGGCTCACGCTTAGCCAGGCTAGGAGACTGACCGCGGGATAGAACATCGTTCGTCGCAGGCGAGGTGTAAGCAAGCAGCTATTCCGTCCTGGAATGGTCGACCTTGGGCGCTGGCCGGCCATTTCTGCTAGAGACAATTCGAACACCCCAAAAAAACAAGACTTGGCACATCAGCACCAGCAGCACGAGGACAATCGCCGCCAGCGCGCTCAGCGCTGCCTGACTTAAAACTTGATAGCGCAGGGCGATGCCGGCCAACAGAGCGACCAATGCACAGACGCTGGTTAGTCCTAGCAGACCGCGAAGAGAAAATTTGGGGAATCGCATTGGGATCTATTCTCCCGATTGGGAGCCCAGCTCGCAAGTGTGGCTCGATAGGGAGTTTATGTTCTCGCCGGACGTCATTCGTTCTTTTCGCTCCTACTCTCGGGAAGACTGCAAAGTCATGCTCGGAAAAGAGCAGCGGCCAGTGGACAAAGCGCGAAACGGCTAGGCTTTTGTGTTTCGCGAGCGGTCACCGACCGCTGTTTTTGTAGAATCGTTGGCTTTCATAGAAGTTCTCCTGTTCTACTCCCCCGCCCCTTGCTTCCTGCCGGCCTGAGACCTAGCATGACGGTGTTCAGCTACCCATTCCCCATCCCCCAGGCTAGACTCTTGGATCCCAAACTACGCGACTTTTTCGACCTGCGGCTGGAACAAGTGCTGGCCTCACTGCCTGAGGGAATCCGCGCGTTGCTCGACCGAGTTCCGCTGCATGTCGAAGACCATCCTTCGGACGAGATTCTCAGGGCCGTTGGCGTTCGTTCACCGGCAATGCTTTGCGGCCTGCACTCAGGCATCCCTCTGACCGAACAAAACACGTCTGCGGCCTGGACATCGGCCGTCGATCCGAATGTGGTTACGATTTACCGCCAAGGCGTGCTCCACGCCGCTTGCGACGACCAAGGCGAATTGCACGAAGACGAACTGCTGCGGCAGATTCGCATCACCGTGCTCCATGAAATGGGGCATTACCACGGCCTGGACGAAGACGACCTAGATGAGTTGGGTTATGGATAGGCCACTTCACGATGGACGATTGATACTCGAATGCGAGAAGTTGCACATGACAAGTGACCGTTTGGCCCTGGCCTTGGCCATCGTCGTTCTAACGACTCATACGGCCGATGCTCAAGTTCAGGTAGAAGCCTACGTTGGGCAACCCTTTGGGGTGGGCCGAATGACCATTGCAGCCATGCCTGCCGACGGGCGCGATGTGACTGACGACGGCTACCGGCTCACCTCGGCCGACGGTCGGGCACTTTACCCTGCCGTGGAGCTTCGGATGCTGCGTCGAGCGGTTGGGCGGTTTTTGGGCCGTTCGCCCCGACGTGCTTCGCGGCGTGGCCTGAGCGTGTATTTTCTCTTTCCCGGCGGGGAACCGCTCGATTTGGTGTTGCACACGCCAGAATCGGTTCGCGCCGGCGTACGCCCTCAAGTCGACGGCTCAGGCCATCAGCGATTGCTCGGCCA
>JANQPJ010000194.1 GCA_028289525.1 Pirellulales bacterium | reverse complement strand
GTAAAGCATGGCAAAGGAAACCTTCGAACGCACAAAGCCGCATGTGAATGTCGGAACGATTGGTCACATTGACCACGGCAAGACAACGCTGACCGGTTCGCTTCTCGCGGTGCAGGCCGCCAAGGGGCTGGCGAATTTTAAGTCCTATGCCGATATCGCCAAGGGCGGTACGGTTCGTGACGATACCAAGACGGTGACAATCGCCGTGGCGCATGTCGAGTATGAGAGTGAAACGCGACACTATGCTCACATCGACTGCCCTGGGCACGCCGACTTTATTAAGAATATGATCACCGGAGCGGCCCAAATGGATGGGGCGATCTTGGTGGTTTCGGCCGCCGATGGTCCGATGCCGCAGACCAAGGAGCACGTGCTGCTCGCCCGTCAGGTTGGCGTGCCGGCGATGGTCGTGTTTCTCAATAAGGTCGACTTGGTCGACGACGAAGAGATCCTCGAGTTGGTCGAGTTGGAAATTCGCGAATTGCTGAATAAGTACGACTTCCCCGGCGACGATGTTACGATCGTTCACGGTTCGGCCAAGGGGGCATACGAAAAGCCGGATGATCCGGAAGCCTCGAAGTGCATTACTGAACTGGTGGCTGCGATTGATGCCGACATTCCGGAGCCAACCCGCGAAGTCGATAAGCCGTTCCTGATGGCGATCGAAGATGTCTTTTCGATCGAAGGTCGTGGTACGGTTGCCACTGGGCGTATCGAGCGTGGGGTCGTGCACGTGGGCGATGAACTGGAAATCATCGGTCTGCAGGAAGAAGCCACCAAGACAACCTGCACGGGCGTTGAAATGTTCAACAAAATGCTCGATGAAGGGCAAGCCGGCGACAATGTCGGTTGTCTGTTGCGGGGCGTCAAGCGTGATGAGATCGAGCGTGGCCAAGTGTTGGCCAAGCCTAGTTCGATCACGCCGCACAAGAAATTTGAGGCCGAAGTGTATGTGCTCTCGAAAGAAGAGGGTGGGCGTCATACTCCGTTCTTCAGTGGATATCGGCCGCAGTTCTATTTCCGAACGACCGATGTGACTGGCTCGGCCCAATTGTTGGGTGATGCCGAAATGTGCATGCCTGGCGACAATGCTCGATTGAGCGTCGAGATGCAGAAGCCGGTCGCCATGGACGACGGCGTGCGTTTCGCCATCCGCGAAGGTGGTCGCACGGTCGGATCGGGTGTGGTAACGAAGATTATCGAGTAGCCTGATTCGCTCGGGTTGCTTGTGTGGAAAAATATCCAGAAGGTCTCTCGAAGGCGGTTTGTCTTCGAGAGGCTTCTGGTGATTTATAGGGGCGTAGCTCAATTGGCAGAGCGCTGGTCTCCAAAACCAGAGGTTGAGAGTTCGATTCCCTCCGCCCCTGCCATTTATTAGAAGCGTGTTTCAAAAGGCCACGGATTCGCCGCCAGGGAGTGATGGTTCGGTAAGCGGTAGAGATGTCCTAAGAGGCACGATTCCCGTTCCGGCTACGCGTGAAGCGCAAGGAAGCAGAAACGGCAGGCCGATGACCAAGGAAAAGAGTATACAGGTGTCGTTTTTTCAGCAGTTGTTGCAGCCCGGCGTCTATAAGCGCAATCAAGGGCGTGTCGCAAGGCAGGTGACGTTTGTGTCGCTGGCCGTGATGGTTGCGCTCGGGGCCTGGCGGCTCAGTATCTATTGGTCGGGCGATAAATTTTATGAATTTGGCCTGCCGTTGATTTTGTTGTTGGGTGGCTGGTGGATTAGCTATCGGTTGGTTAATTGGACGAATTTCGCCGATTTTCTGATCGCCGTAGAAGGCGAGATGGCTAAGGTTTCCTGGCCTACGCGTGGAGAGTTGGTGCGTAGCTCGATTGTCGTGATCGTGACGATCTTCATGCTGGCTGCGATTTTGTTTTTGTATGACCTGTTGTGGAATAAGTTGCTGCAGATGTTGGGCGTCCTGCAGGGTGGTTAGTAGATGATTTGGGGGTGCAGGCCTCGCGGTTTGCCCACTAGCCGCGACGCGACGCGTCGCCGGGGCCTCACAAAAACAGCGGAAAGCGTCGAAACGATGAGTGAAATGACCGATCCGGTGAAAGAAGATCTTCCGGATGCCGGCGCCGAACAAGGGCAGGCCGATGCCTCGGTGACTGAAGGTGCCGAGGTAGCTGCTGAAGAGAGTGAAGTCGAGTCGTCCGGCGAGATTCAGGAAGAATCGGCGACCGAAGAGCCGGAGGCCGATGAAGCAGATGCCCAGCCGGTGAGCGAGGTGGTCGAGACCGACGACGACCAGCAGCTCCAGTGGTATATCCTCAAGGTTCAGAGCAACCGTGAGAATTCGATTGCCGAATCGCTGCAGCGCCGCGTGGCCGTGGCCGGTCTAGATGACCAGTTTGGCCAAATCATTGTGCCTGCTGAAATGATCACCGAGTTCAAAGGCGGCAAGAAGCGGATCGTCAAACGGAAGTTGTGGCCAGGCTACATCGTGGTCCAGATGGTGATCAACGACGACACTTGGTTTTTGGTTCGAGAGACTCCCGGCATCGGCGACTTCACTGGCGCCGCAGGCAAGCCGACTCCGATGGAAGCCCGTGAGGTCGATCGAATTCTCTCGAAGGAAGAAGACAAGGAAGAAGAAGCACCACGGCTGAAGATTAGCTTCGCCGTGGGAGATCGGGTGAAAATTAACGAAGGCACCTTTGAGAATTTTGAAGGCGAGGTCAACACCATCGACCAGGCTAGCGGCCGCGTGACCGTGATGATCAACATTTTTGGGCGCAGCACCCCGGTCGAATTGGAATACTGGCAAGTCGAGACGCTCTAAGGCGGGTGCCGGTGGTTGCGGCTTCGCAGCATCAAGAAAACAGAATCAAAACCCTATAAAAACTCTTTCAGGCGACTGGAAATCCTGGCATGGCAAAGCAGTTAGTCGGTACAGCAAGATTTCAGATTCCTGGCGGTCAGGCCACGCCGGCCCCGCCGGTCGGCACCGCGCTCGGTAAGCACGGCATCAACCTTGGGCAGTTTGTTCAGCAGTTTAACGACCGGACGAAAGAAGCCGGCGGCATGCCCATCCCGGTGGTGGTCAATGTGTACAACGACCGGTCGTTTGACTTTGTCACCAAAAGTCCTCCGGCCGCGGCCCTGTTGAAGAAGGCGGCGTCGATTGCCAAGGGATCAGGCGAGCCAAACCGCAATAAGGTCGGCACCGTTTCTGTCGCGCAGTTGGACGAAATCGTCAAGATGAAGATGGACGATTTGAATGCCCGCGATGCAGAGCACGCCCGGCGGATGATCGAAGGAACCGCCCGTAGCATGGGGCTATTGGTCGAAGGCTAGGCGTTCTAGAGCAAAAACAAATGCCCACGTCTACCAATAGGAAAATTTTCGAGAAGTATCTCAATTAGAAAGGCCGTAGGAGGCAAGCCACATTGGATTGCCGTTTGCACTACGGAAACACACGTGACCCGTCATTCCAAGCGATTTGCGGCCGATCTTAAAAAGCGACGTTCGGCCGAGCCGGTACCGTTGGCCGAAGCCGTTGAGCAACTCAAGCAGTTCAACACCACCAAGTTCGATCAGTCGGTCGAGGTCGCCATGCGATTGGGCGTCGATTCCAAGCAGGCCGATCAAATTGTTCGTGGCTCGATTGTTCTGCCGCACGGGATCGGCAAGACGTTGCGAGTCGTGGTGTTTGCCAAGGGCGATTTGGCCGAACAGGCGACCGAAGCCGGGGCCGACGAAGTTGGCCAGGAAGAATTGGCCAACAAGATCAAAGGCGGTTGGACCGAGTTTGATGCCTGTATCGCGGCGCCTGACATGATGAAGATCGTCGGGCCGTTGGGCCGGGTGTTGGGCCCCAGGGGGTTGATGCCGTCGCCTCGGGCGGGCACCGTGACGCCCGAGATTGGCAAAACAGTCAGCGAGTACAAGGCAGGAAAGGTCGAGTTTCGCAACGATGCCGGCGGAAATGTACACGCGGTCGTAGGCAAGTTGAGTTTCAATGCCCAGCAGCTTACGGAAAACATTCAGGCATTTATCAAGCAGATCGAATCGTTGAAGCCGAATGCCGTGAAGGGAACCTATGTGAAGGGAATTGCCGTGAGCGCCACGATGAGCCCTGGAGTGGCGATCGCGGTGTAAGGCGCCGATGATCGCCTTCCCGCTCAGGCGGCCGGTTGGTGAAGATCTCTAGCAACTCCCCTAAAATAAAACTTTCGATTTGATAACACTGGCGCGAACCAGCGTCGCCTGGAACGGATCGAGAAAGTACGACGATGAGCAAATACGTTAAAAATCTGATTAGCGACCACCTCCGGAATCGGTTGGACGGAGTTTCCGACCTGTTGGTGGTGAACGTGATTGGGATGGATGCCAACACGACGACCCAGTTGCGTAGGGAACTGCGTTCCAAGGACATCAGCCTGACGGTGGTCAAGAACAGCTTGGCGCGTCGGGCTACCGAAGGCACTCCGTTGAGCGCGGCGTTTGACGAGTGTGAAGGCTCGATGGCCGTTGTCTGGGGTGGAGAGGATATTGTTAGCCTGGCCAAGGAGGTGATCCGGCTGGCCGACGACAAGCAGTTCGAGCAGTTTGAGCCCCGGGGTGGGGTGATGGACGGCTCGGCGCTCACCGGCGACGAAGTGAAACAGGTTAGCAAGTGGCCGAGCCGCACCGAACAATTGAGTCTGCTGGTAGGACAAATCCTGGCTCCTGGAGCCAACCTGTCGTCGCAACTGTTGGCGCCTGGCGGCTTGTTGGTTAGCCAGCTCGATCAAAAGGCCGAAGAAGCGGAATAAAACAACCCAAGAGTTACGCATATCTTTTGATGGATGTGAAACAATCGTACGCGGAGCCCCACGTGCGAATAGAGGCATCCAGCTCCCGGGGCATCACCAATAAAAGGTGGCAAGCGAGTGGCTTCCATTCGCAAGTCACCATTTGACCCACACGGATCTTACTAATTCGCGAACGTTTGTCGGCCGCGTGGAGCCGCCGTTGGCGAGTTGGAAATCAACGACACGAGGAAAGGAAAGTTACAGATGGCGACCGATACAGCAGAAGCTCGGGAATTTTCGGCAGATGCGAAAGACCTGGGCGACAAGATTGCCGGCCTGACGCTCAAAGAGGCCAAGGAATTGAGCGATTATCTCAAGGATGAGTATGGAATTGAACCGGCTGCCGGTGGCGGCGCGGTGATGATGGCGGCAGCCCCCGGCGAAGGTGGCGATGGCGCCGCGGCCGAGGAGAAGACCGAGTTCGACGTCGTGCTGGAGAACTTTGGTGACAAGAAAATCGGCGTCATCAAGGTGGTTCGTGGTGCGACCGGCCTGGGCCTGAAAGAAGCCAAGGAGATGGTCGAAGGCGTTCCGGCCAAGGTCAAGGAAGGCGTTTCGAAGGAAGATGCCGAGAAGCTGAAGGCCGAGTTGGAAGAAGCTGGCGCGACGGTTTCGATCAAGTAGCGATCCCGCTTCATGTAGATGATGACGCGCTTGAATGGATGTGTTGGACTGTTTGAATCCCTAGCCGCGACGCAACGCGTCGCCGGATGTGGTCCAGCAAACCAACCGTCATCATCGACTAGAGCCCATTTCAAAACCAAAACCAGATCGTAAAAGGCCTTCGAGGCCCGAACACTCTAGTTGCGGCTTTGGAATCGGTATTAAACTCCCGTTCCTCGAACACAGGAGCTGCGCGGCTCTATGGCCACCAAGGCAAACCGACGTCTCCAACCTGCTGAAGTCCGTCAATTTGGTAGCGATCGGGCTACGTTCCCGATTCCCGACCTCACCAAGATCCAAACCGCGAGTTACGAAGCCTTCCTGCAGCAAGGCTCTTCGTCGTCGCGGACCAAGGAGCAAGGGATCGAGGGCGTGCTGCGCGAGATCTTTCCGATCGAAAGCTACGACAAGACGCTTTCGTTGGAATATCTGCGCTACGAACTGGGAAAACCTCGTTACGAACCGGATGAGTGCCGTCAGCTACGGCTCACCTATGGAATGCCCTTTCGCATCTGGCTCCGCTTGAACAAAGAGGAACCGGTCGAGGAAGAGGTTTATTTGGGCGATATGCCGATCATGCTGGGTGGCGGGGAATTTATCATCAACGGCGCCGAGCGCGTCGTGGTGAGCCAATTGCACCGTAGCCCTGGTGTCGACTTTGTGAGCGAAGTCGAGGCCGGCGAGCGGCGGATGTATAGCTGCCGAATTATTCCCGAGCGAGGCAGCTGGATCGAGCTGAACACCACCAAAAAAGACAATCTCACGGTTCGCATTGACCAAAGCGGCAAGTTTTCCGCGATGACGTTGCTGCGGGCCATGGATCCCAAATATGGCCGCGACTCCGACTTGTTGCGGGTCTTTTTTGGCACCACCGTGCAGAAGGTGGTCGACGGACGAAGCGTCAGCAAGCTCGAGGGCCGGTTGGCTGTCGAAGACATCGTCTATCCGGCCAAGAGCGATCGGGCCGGCGAGATTATCATCGAGTGCGGCCAAAAGATTTCGAAGAACACGGCCGAGGTGATCTGCACTTCCGGGCTCAAGACGGTCGAGGTGATGGAGCCGCCGCCTTCGCCCCATGTGCTCAATAGTTTGGCCGAAGATGGCACCTCCAGCCACGAGGAGGCGCTGCTGCGGATCTACCAACGACTCCGGCCTGGGAATCCGCCGCAACTTGAAAAAGCCCGACTGCTGTTTACCGAAAAGTTCTACGACACCAACCGATATCGGTTGGGACGAGTGGGCCGATTCCGGATCAATCGCAAACTGGGACTCAGTGTGCCGGAAAGCGAAATGGTTCTCCGACCGGAGGATTTGATTCAGGCGCTCAAGTACATCCTGGGGCTGATCGCCGGCGACAGCGAGGTCGAAGTCGACGACATCGATCACTTGGGTAACCGCCGGTTGCGAACGATCGACGAATTGGCCTGCGACGAGTTGCGCAAAGGCTTTTTGAAACTGCGGCGCACGGTCCAAGAGCGGATGAGCTTGAAAGACGTCGA
Organism: Pirellulales bacterium; assembly: GCA_028289525.1. Classification (GTDB taxonomy): domain Bacteria; phylum Planctomycetota; class Planctomycetia; order Pirellulales; family JAGQOS01; genus JANQPJ01. Next base: position 7,321 of record JANQPJ010000194.1, on the reverse strand, counting down.
GGACATGACCCCTCGCAGTCTGATTAACCCCAAAAGTATCTCGGCGGCGATCGAATATTTCTTTGGCCGCGGCGAACTGTCTCAGGTGGTCGATCAGACGAATCCACTCTCGATGCTCACCCATGAGCGACGTTTGTCGGCCTTGGGCCCTGGCGGTTTGAACCGGAAACGGGCTGGCTTCGAGGTCCGCGACGTTCATATCTCCCACTATGGCCGTATCTGTCCGATCGAAACCCCCGAAGGTACGAACATCGGGCTAATCTCCAGCCTGGCGATGTATGCCACGGTCGACCAATACGGATTTTTGGTCACACCGTATCGTGTCGTGAAGAAAGGCAAGCTGACCGAAGAGGTGGTGTGGTTGCGAGCCGACGAAGAGTCGGAAGCTTATGTCGCGCCGGCCGACGCGGTGGTGAAAGATAGCAAGATCCAAGGCGATACGATCATTGCCCGATATCGGGCTGACTTTGAAATGATTCCCGTCGACAAGGTGGAATACATCGACGTCTCCCCGAGCCAGATGGTCGGGGTTTCGGCTGGCCTGATTCCCTTCTTGGAACACGACGACGCCAACCGGGCGTTGATGGGTTCTAACATGCAGCGTCAAGCGGTGCCGCTGTTGGTCACCGAACCGCCGATTGTCGGGACCGGCATGGAACGCGACGTTGCCCAGCACTCTGGCATGTTGGTCCGTGCCCAGCGCAAGGGAACCGTTTCGTATGTCGATGCCGACCGGATCGAAATCGGCAGCCAACGCTACCAGATGCGAAAGTTTGTCGGACTGAACGAGCGTACCTGCCAGAACCAGAAGCCGATTATTCGAGTTGGCGACAAGGTCGAAAAAGGTCAGGTCATCGCCGACGGTTCGGCCACTTTCCAGGGCGAACTGGCCTTGGGGCGCAACGTGTTGGTCGCCTTTATGTCGTGGGAAGGTTACAACTTTGAAGATGCGATCATCATCAGCGAAGAGCTGGTCAAAGACGACACCTACACGTCGATCCACATTGAGGAGTTCGACGTGGAGATTCGCGAAACTAAGTTGGGCCGCGAAGAGTTCACGCGAGATATTCCCAATGTGAGCGAAAAAGCGCTTCGCAATCTTGACGAGAACGGCATCGTCAAGATCGGCACCTATGTCCGGCCAGGCGATATTCTGGTTGGTAAGGTTTCGCCCAAGTCGAAGACCGAACTGACTCCGGAAGAGAAGTTGCTGCACGCCATCTTTGGCCGGGCTGGCGAAGATGTGAAGAACGATTCACTCGAGGTCTCTTCAGGCGTCGAAGGAATTGTGATCGACACCCAAAAATTCTCGCGTCGGATGAGTCTTTCCGAAGAAGAGCGGAAGGAGTTTGAGCAGTCGCTCAAGGACGCCGAGGCATCGGGCAATCAGGCGATCGCCACGGCGTTTGGGGCCATGGTCGAAGAGATCGAGGCTGTTTTACAGCGTCAATTGACCGACGAAGATGGTACTCCGCTGGTCGAAGGCCAAGATCCTAAGTTCATCGCCGAACGGGCTCAAGCCTTTAAGCTGATCAATCTTGATATCCGTAGTCCTCAGCGGAAAGCCGAGGTCGAGAAGCTTTACAAGGCCAACTGGCCGTCGATCGAAGAAGCAATCGACGCCCGCGACCGAAAGCTCAATTCGATGAAACGGGGTGACGAGCTACGCAGCGGCGTGCTCCAGATGGTCAAGGTCTATATCGCTACGAAGCGTGTGATTTCGGTGGGCGACAAGATGGCCGGACGGCACGGAAATAAAGGTGTGATTTCCAAAATCTTGCCTCAGGAAGATATGCCCTTCCTGGACGACGGAACCCCGGTGCAGATCATGCTCAACCCGTTGGGCGTGCCGAGCCGTATGAACGTCGGGCAGATTCTCGAGACACACCTCGGCTGGGCCGGCGCCAAGCTCGGTTTTCAGTCGGTCACTCCGGTGTTCGATGGCGCTACCGAGCGGGAGATTAACGACTGCCTGGCCAAGGCCGGGTTGCCTGCCCACGGCAAGGCCCGTCTGCTCGATGGCCGCACCGGCGAGCCGTTCGAGCAGGAGACGACCGTTGGCTACATCTATATGTTGAAGCTGCACCATCTGGTCGACGACAAGGTTCATGCCCGCTCGACCGGCCCTTACTCGTTGATTACCCAACAGCCACTCGGCGGCAAAGCCCGCTTCGGCGGCCAGCGGTTCGGCGAGATGGAAGTCTGGGCATTGGAAGCTTATGGCGCGGCGTACATTCTCCAAGAACTGCTGACCGTTAAGAGTGACGATGTCGAAGGTCGTACGAAGATTTACGAGTCGATGGTTAAGGGAGAGAATACGCTAGAGGCCGGAACGCCGGCCAGTTTCGACGTGTTAACCAACGAGATTCGTGGCCTGGGGCTGAATATGCAGCTCGAGAAGCGTCGCGTTTAAGACTTACCGCCTGGGGGATCGGTGTCCGTCTAGGGGGCCGGTGCCAGGGATTCAAGATCCTGACTTGCCCATCCACCGCAAGCGAGATCATAAGGAGTGTGCAATGAGCGTCGGTGAAAGCTCGAATTACGATCGCATTAACGACTACGCCTCGGTGAAGATCAGTCTGGCCCGGCCACACGATATTCGCAGTTGGTCGTTCGGCGAAGTCAAAAAGCCTGAGACGATCAACTACCGGACCTATCGACCGGAAAAAGATGGTCTCTTCTGCGAACGGATTTTCGGTCCTGAGAAGGACTGGGAATGTGCCTGCGGCAAGTACCGGGGCATGAAGTACAAAGGCATGATCTGCGACCGTTGTGGGGTCAAGGTGACGCACAGTCGGGTTCGCCGTAAGCGGATGGGCCATATCGAGCTGGCGGCTCCGGTCGTGCACATCTGGTTTTTCAAGGCGATGCCCAGCCGCTTGGGCAGTTTGCTGGCGATGAAAACGACCAGTCTGGAGAAGGTGATCTATTTCCAGGACTACATGGTCATCGACAACAAAGACACGCCGCTCAAGAAGCATCAGTTGCTCACCGAAGAGGAGCATCGTGCGGCTCGCGAGCAATATGGCGATGGTTCGTTCGAGGCCGACATGGGGGCCGAAGCGGTTCGCAAAGCCCTGCGAAATCTTGACCTGGTCACGCTTTCCGATGAGCTTCGCAAGGAGTTGAAGGAGACCGGCTCGAAGCAAAAAGCCAAGGATCTGATCAACCGGCTCAAGACGGTCGAGGCGATCCGCGATAGCGACAACAAGCCTGAATGGACGGTGCTGGATGTGATTCCGGTCATTCCGCCTGACCTTCGTCCGCTCGTGCTGCTGGACTCTGGCAACTTTGCCACCAGCGACTTGAACGACCTGTATCGCCGGATTATCAACCGCAATAACCGGCTCAAGAAACTGGTCGACCTGAACGCGCCGGAAGTGATCATTCGCAACGAGAAGCGGATGCTGCAACAGTCGGTCGACGCTTTGTTCGACAACAACCGCTGCAAACGGCCTGTGCTCGGTAGCAGCAATCGTCCGCTCAAGTCCTTGACCGACATGATCAAGGGCAAGCAGGGCCGGTTCCGCGAAAACCTGTTGGGCAAGCGGGTCGACTATTCGGCCCGAAGTGTGATTGTCGTGGGGCCCAGCTTGCGGCTGCACCAGTGTGGTTTGCCGAAGAAGATTGCGCTGGAACTCTACCAGCCCTTCATCATTCGCCGTTTGAAAGAGTTGGGCCATGCCGACACGATCAAAAGCGCGAAGAAAATGTTGGAGCGCAAGGACGACGAGGTTTGGGATATTCTCGAAGAGGTGATTCGCAATCACCCGGTCCTCTTGAATCGTGCCCCGACCTTGCACCGGATGGGCATTCAGGCATTCGAGCCGACGTTGGTCGAAGGCAACGCGATCAAGCTCCATCCATTGGTCTGTAAAGGGTTCAACGCCGACTTTGACGGCGACCAGATGGCGGTTCATCTGCCGCTGTCGATCGAAGCCCAGGTAGAAGCCCACACGCTGATGATGTCGACCCACAACATCTTCAGCCCGGCCAACGGCGCGCCGATTATCAGTCCTTCGCAGGACGTGGTGATGGGTTGCTATTATCTGACGATGATGGTGCCCGAGGCAAAGGGCGACGGGATGAACTTCAGTTCGCTCGATGAAGTCGAATTGGCCTATTCCGAGGGAGTCATCGGCACCCATGCCCGGATCAACGTGCGGTTGCCTGAGGGGCGTCGTTTGCGGGCTGACATGGAAGACGACAACTCTGGTGTGCGGTTCATCGAAACGACCACCGGTCGCGTGATGTTCAACTCGATCTTGCCGGAAGGGATGCCCTATTACAATGTCGAGATGCGGTCGGGCGAGTTGGCCAAGGTGATTTCTGACAGCTACGAGTTCATCGGCCGTCGGGCTACGATCGACCTGTTGGACGACATGAATCGTCTTGGATTTAAGCAGGCGACTCGCAGTGGCTTGTCGTTTGGCACCGACGACCTGATTACGCCGGATACCAAAACCAAGATTATTTCGGCGGCCGAAAAGGACGTGTTGAAGAAGAACAAGCTTTACCAACGCGGGATCATCACCGAGGGCGAACGGTATGCCCAGGTGCTCGATGCTTGGACCCATGCTCGCGAGCAGATTACGACCGAAATGATGGCCGCGCTGCAGACCGACTACCGGCGACCCGGCTATGTGAATCCCATCTATTTGATGGCCCACTCCGGTGCTCGTGGTGGTGTCGAGCAGATGCGTCAGTTGGGCGGCATGCGTGGTCTGATGGCCAAGCCGTCAGGGAAGATTATCGAGACCCCGATTAAGGCCAACTTCCGTGAGGGGTTGTCGGTGCTCGAGTATTTCAGCTCGACGCACGGAGCTCGAAAGGGGTTGGCCGATACGGCCTTGAAGACGGCCGACTCGGGTTATCTGACGCGAAAACTGGCCGACGTGGCCCAAAACGTGGTCATCACGACCGACGATTGTGGCACCACGCAGGGCATCACCAAAGGCACGATCTATCGTGGCGAAAAGGTCGAGGTGCAACTGGCCGACGTGATTCGCGGTCGGGTCAGCCGGGCCAACATTGTGAACCCGATCACCGACGAGATTATCGTTCGCGATAGCGAGATGATTACGCCGGAGATTGCCCGCCGGATTGAAGACCTGGGGCTGGAGAAGATTCAGGTTCGCAGTCCGATGACCTGCGAGGCGGCGCTCGGCGTTTGCCGCAGTTGTTACGGCATGGACTTGGCCACCGGTTCGATGGTCGAAGAAGGGATGGCCGTGGGCATCATTGCTGCCCAAAGTATCGGCGAACCTGGCACCCAGTTGACGATGCGTACGTTCCACATCGGTGGAACGGCTGCGCGAGCGGTCGAAGAGAGCGAGATTCGTTCAAAGAAAGAAGGCATCGTCAAGTACAGCCGGCTCAAGGTCGTGAAGAACGACCAGGGCGAAACGGTCGTGTTGGCCCGCAACGGCGAGTTGGCTTTGTTGGATGCCAAGGGCCGTGAATTAGAGAAATACGAAGTGCCGGCCGGGGCCGTACTGAAGGTCGAGGAAGACTCGGAAGTGAAGGCCGGAGCCTCGCTCTGCCAGTGGGATCCGCACAGCATTCCGATTTTGGCGGAAACCGGTGGCGTGGTTCGCTATGAGGACGTAATCGAAGGCGACACCATGCGTCTGGAACGCGAGGCCAGCGGCCACGTGCGGCGGTTGGTGATGGAGCACAAGGGCGATCTACATCCTCAGGTCGTGGTCGAAGACCCCGAGACAGGGAAGATCCTCGACTTCTATTACCTGCCGGAAAAAGCCCATATCGAGGTCGAAGAAGGCCAAGAGATCAACCCTGGTGCGTTGTTGGCCAAGACGCCGCGTGAAGTCTCTGGCACGCAGGACATCACCGGTGGTTTGCCTCGGGTGACAGAGATTTTTGAAGCTCGCAAGCCGAAAGATCCGGCCGTGATCGCCGAGATCGACGGTGAGGTCGAGTTGCTGGGCGAAAAACGTCGTGGTAAGCGGACCATCATCGTGCGCAGTGAAAGCGGCATCGAGCGCGAGCACTTGGTTTCGCACGGGAAGCACCTTCGGGTACACGCCGGCGACTTTGTGCGAGCGGGCGAAGCGCTGGTCGACGGGCCGTTGGTGCCGCACGACATTCTCCGGATTTCCGGTGAGGAAGCGGTGCAGCAATACCTGGTTCGCGAAATTCAAAATGTTTATCGTAGTCAGCGCGTGGAAATCAACGACAAGCACATCGAGATCATCGTTGGCCAGATGCTTCGCAAAGTGAAGATCGAGTCGCCTGGTGATACCGAGTTGTTGCCTGGCAGTGTGATGGACAAGTTTGAGTTCCGTCGCGAGAACACAAACCTGTCGAAGTGTGTAAAGATTTCCGGCAAGGGCGACAGCGATTTCGAGGAAGGCACGGTGGTGCCGAAGGATGCTTTGGAGCAGGTGAACGCTCAAATCGAGGCGCTTGGCGGCGACTCGGCCAAGGGCACGAAGCCACGGTTTTCGACGGCCAGCACCCAATTGTTGGGCATCACCAAGGCCTCGGTCCAAAGCTCCAGTTTCATCTCGGCGGCCAGTTTCCAGGAAACGACCAAGGTGCTGACCGAGGCGGCCCTGGCCGGCAAGGTTGATCGCCTGGTTGGCTTGAAGGAAAACGTGATTTTAGGACACCTGATCCCGGCCGGGACAGGGTTCCGGAGCATTCAGGAATCGGAAGTTCGGATTCGTCCAGCAGCGCTCGAAGCCCTGGCGGCTGAGAAGCAGCGGGTGTTGGCTCGCAGCTTCCCGCTGCTCGAGGCGGCCGAAGAGGCCCAGGCAGCTCAAGCGGCCGAGGGCGATGGCCAAACGGTTCCTCTGTCTTCGACGCCCGAAGCGGCCGAGGAACTACCGCCAGCCGATACTACAGGGCTCGATTCCCTGTTTGCTGGTGGCGACAATCCCCCCAACCCACCGGAACCGCCGGCTGGCGAGTAGTTCGCGGGCACCCTCAGGTCACGGTTGACAGACCCTCGACAATTGATAACTTAAGAGATTCGAAACTGAACGCTGGCCAAGCCTGCCAAGGGGTAGTTGGCCTCCTAGAAAGTGTTACGCTATGCCTACGATCAATCAGCTTGTCCGCAAGCGACGTAAACCGCCTCGCAAGTTTAGCAAAGCGCCGGTCCTCGATAAATGTCCTCAACGACGGGGAGTTTGTCTGCAGGTGAAGACCATGACGCCGAAGAAACCGAACTCGGCGTTGCGGAAAATCGCTCGTGTGGGGCTTTCCAATGGCAAGGAAGTCACGGTCTATATTCCCGGCGAAGGCCACACGTTGCAGGAACACTCGATTGTGTTGGTTCGTGGTGGTCGGGTGCGTG
>JANQPJ010000172.1 GCA_028289525.1 Pirellulales bacterium | reverse complement strand
TGAATGCAATCGGCATATTCCAGCAGCGTACCGGCCGGGTATTGGTAGCGATGCACGCCGGAAACAATTCCGTAGGCCACCGATGGCTGAAAGTCGTCGGCCAAGAGAAACGGATTGCCGGCCGTAAAACACCAGTCTCCCACACGCACGCGATCGCTGTCGGTGATTTCGGCATGTGGAAAATCCTGGCGACCAAATAGCTTGATCAACGCTACATCGCCGGTCGGATCAAGGCCAACGATCACCGCGTCATAAACCTGACCATCAGGCAGACCGCATTTCATCGCGTGGCCTGCAGGGTGCGCAACATGAAAATTAGTCAAGGCATAGCCGTCAGGCGAAATAATGACCCCGGAGCCACCGCCTTGGCCTGCTCTGGCAAAGACGGCAATCGTGGCTTGGCTTGCTCGCTGGATGGCTGCTACGCGAGCGGCTTCGGCTTGCAACACCTGGGCATCTGGTTCCACCTGGCCGGTCGCCAGCCGAGAAGTCAGCATCGCGCAGAAAAAGACGATTAACCCCAAGGAGTGACGCCAAGCGTGTTGCACAAGGAAGTTGTTCACTTAGTGATCCTCGCGTCCGCCAGATTAAGATAGTCGCCAAAATCCAAGTTTTTGCCGTAACGCACTTCGAGCGTGAGACGTTTGACCGATTGAATCGAAACATCGATTGCTACGGGCTTGGCTCCACCGTCGATCTCGGTCGCCAGCAGTTGCTTGCCATCGCCACGCACAATCAACTCGACATTCCCAACTTGGCCAACGGTCGGGTCGATCGCAGCCAGGGCTTGCAGACGCGAGAACCCTGCCGGCAGACGATAGGTTAACTCACAATGGCTTCGTAGTGACAGACCAGTCGAGTACGATTGTTTGCCGATGCGAAGCGGCCGGCCTGTCTGAGAAACGTTCCGGCGTGGCCGAAAAAAATCATGCATGGCCGAGGCATCCGGCGGCGTTGCAAAATAAGGAGTCCATCGCTTGACGACAGGCTCCAGGTCACTCAAGTATTGCACCTTGTCGACTGTGAAGCTGACCTCTTGAATTGCATTGAGTGGAATCGGGATTGTGAATCCTGCTCGTGTCGTGACCGATAGTTGGCGGTTGGTCAAGGCAATCGACTTGGCAAACAATTGCGTGTTGTCCAACTTTCGAACGAGGCAACTTGCCGGCGGCCATTCTTGTTGGGCAGGTCGAAAAAAGAAGATTCCTGCTACTTTGGTGCGACGCACCGGAATCGTATCTCCATCGGTTTCAAACAGTACGTGGGTCGCATTGACCTCGTGCACTTGCCCTTCCACGTAATCGAGCGCGTCTGCTTTGCGGATGACCAGCAGGTCGCCATCGGACGAGATTTTTTGGATTTTTTGCCAGTCGTGTCGGGCTTTAGGCGCATGCGGCGGAAATCTCACCAGGGAGACGAGGGTGGGATTTAGCGATTGCTCGCTGCCCCCATCGAAATGGAGTTGAGCACGACCTGGGGCAAGTTCGAACTTCGCGGCATAAAGAGTCGATTGGTCGACCAGTTCGATCTGCACCGAGTCTACTGGGCTGGTCGCAGTCTGATTTGCAAGTGGTCGCACAAACAGCAGCTGATCACGAGCAAGTGTTTCGAGGCCTTGTTCGCCTGACAGCGTGAGAGTGTCGGTCGACCAGTGAGTGATCGCCGATTCAAACGATTTGCCATCGCTGGTGGTAATTGCCGCACGCGGGCTTTCAGCCGCACCAGCCAACGCAATGTTCGTGACGAAGAAGATGTGCCAGGCGGTGTTGATCATCGGGAGGCCTTTTCGTCGTCGTTGGCGATTTTTCGGAAATACTGTTGAATCGCGTCGCCCAGGTGAGAGGGAAATTGCTTGCCGATCTGCTGTAAGGCGGCTTCCCGTTCCTTCGGAGGCAAGGTTCCCCAACCTGACTTAGTGCCGATGTCTTTTTTGGTTACCTGACCAGGCCCTTTGCCTGGTAGATTGAAGCTGTCTGGGGCCGGTTGCCCTCCTCCGCCGCCGCTACCGGAAGGGGCCATCGACATTTGCTGCTGACGTTGTTTTTCGAGTTGCTCGATCATCTTGTCGAGTGCTTTGATGACCTCATCTTCTTCTTGACGGACTTTTAGACCGGCTCGACCCAGCTCTAACCGGCGACGAATATCGTCCATCAGACGAGCAATGTAATTGAGCGAGTTTGGTTCAACCCCGTCAAGATCACCAAGAAGAAGCTTGGCGACCGTTCGATGGCGTTGGGACAGTTGTTCGGAATGTTCGAGTAAACGCTTGGCATTCTGAACGCTTGCCTCGAGTTCAACGAGTTGATGATGAGCGATTGCACGCAAGAAGAGGAGTGTTTCAGGCGATAGGACATCTGTCGGTTGAAGGCCATCCAGTGTTTGGAGGGCTTCGTCATATAGCTGATGCTGGGCTAGCCAGCGAGCGTAGTAAAGACGCAGGTGATGGACGACCAACGGTGTGTCAATTTGCTGAAACAACCACTCGAAGTCAGGCTGCTTGCCATTGGCCGGCGGTTCGGTACAGGTTTCGTAAAACGCGGCAAGGTCATGGTGCGTGAGTGCAAAGGTCTGTGCTAAACGGTTTAGTCGGTCATCGGCCTCCGATGGGGGAGCCGTTGGCCAATGCACCATGATTTCCTGAATTGTTTGTTCAGCGGTCCCTGCTTGTTTTGCCCAGGCAAGCACGGTCGAACGCGCTTCCTGCCAGCGAACTGGATGCCAAGTAGGTTCGGCGGTCAATTCGTCGGCCGCCGACGCCTTAGGCGTAGCCATCAATAGGATTATGAGGCCGAGTAACCAGTGACACCTAGTGTTCATCGGTTCTTCTCCAGGTAAATGTCGCGTGTGACCGCGTGAATGCGTTGTTCGCGTTTGGCAAGTTGCTTAAGTGCTTCACGCAACTCGGGGCGTTCTGCTTGAGAGCCCTCGATGATTTCCGAATAACGCTGGGTTCGCGTGTTGACTCTTTTCTGAAGGGCACGGATCATGCGCAGTTCGGCCAACTTGTCGACTAGGGCTGGGCTTTGGGGTTGCCCTGGCTGGCCTGGTGCTGGGCCGGCTTGACGCTCGGCAGCCTCACGCTGAGCCTGTTGGAGCGACGCAATCATTTCTTC
>JANQPJ010000165.1 GCA_028289525.1 Pirellulales bacterium | reverse complement strand
CCACAAAAGATAAACGAACCGATTGGCCGGTTCGGGTCTTGAAGGCCGCTTCGGCTACGTCGTACGGCATTCGAAACCGCCTCGACCGCCTCGTGCTGGCCGATCACCCGTAGCGCCAGGCGTTCCTCTAACACCAGCAACTTGGCCCGTTCGGTCTGCAACATGCGAGTCACCGGAATGCCAGTCCAGGCTGCGACCACTTCGGCAATCTCTTCCGGGCCCACCTCTTGCCGCAAAAGCCGGCGATTTTCGCCAGTCTCGTCGGTTGTTTCGGCCTCTGGCACGTCTTCCAACCGCTCTTGCAGTTGCTTTTGCTGCACATCCAACTCATACAGGGTCTGATATTCTTCTTCTTTCACAGGCTCACCAGCTGCCTGTTTCTGTTGAATCTCAGCAAAGCGTTGTTCGTAATCGTGCTTTACCTGTTCCAGCCGATGGCGTACATCGTGCACGTCGACCATGCCGATTTTTTCGGCTTCCCATTGTTCCCGCAAATCGGCCAACTGCTTACGCAGTTTCTCCATTTCGGTCTCGATACCGGCCAGCCGGTCTTTAGCGTGCTCTTCCGTCTCCTCGGCCAACTGCCGAGCTTCCAGCTCAAGTTGCGTCAAGCGACGCTGAATCGCATCAATTTCCGATGGCACACTTTCCAACTCCATCGCCAATTTACTGGTAGCCTCGTCCATCAAATCGATTGCCTTGTCAGGCAAAAACCGGTCCGCGATATACCGATGCGAAAGCTGCACCGCCGCGACGATTGCCGAGTCTTTGATTTTCACTCCCCGATGATGGGCTTCGTAACGAGGTTTAAGACCGCGCAAAATCGCGATGGAATCCTCGACCGAAGGTTCGCCGACATAGACTGGTTGAAAACGACGTTCGAGCGCGGCATCCTTCTCGATATGCATGCGGAACTCGTCCAGCGTAGTTGCTCCGATGCAGCGCAGTTCACCTCGGGCAAGCGCCGGCTTTAGCAGGTTGGCCGCATCGCTTCCTCCTTCGGCCTTCCCTGCGCCCACGACGGTGTGCAGTTCGTCGATGAACAAGACTACGCCGCCGCCGGCGTCTTCGACTTCTCGCAATACCGCTTTCAAGCGTTCTTCGAACTCGCCACGATATTTGGTTCCAGCAATCAGAGCCCCCAGGTCGAGCGAAACAACCCGTTTGTCTTTCAGGCTTTGCGGAACATCGCCATGCACGATGCGCAGTGCCAGGCCTTCAGCGATCGCCGTCTTGCCAACCCCTGGCTCGCCAATCAGCACAGGATTGTTTTTGGTTCGTCGTGATAAGACTTGAATCACGCGGCGAATTTCTTGGTCGCGACCGATGACCGGATCGAGCTTGCCTTCCCTGGCGCGCTGAACCAGGTCGATGCCATATTTTTCGAGTGCTTGCAGCTTCGACTCTGGATGGGCATCGGTCACCTTGGCCGATCCACGCACCTCGTCCAGCGCCGACAAAATCTCAGGTTCTCCAATGGCGCAAAGCTTCAAGGCCTCTTGGGCCTTCGATTCGACCTTGGTTAACGCAATCAACAGATGCTCGGTAGAAACGAACTCGTCTTGCATCGAGGAGGCCACTTCGCCGGCCTGCTCTAGAGCTTGGATCGCTTGGGTAGCAAGTTGTGGTGGGGCTCCGCCCTGAACCTTGGGTAAATGCTGGAGTTCGGCGTCCACGATCGTCTGCAACTGCTCGACGTTGGCCTTCACCTTGTCCAACAACGGCCGGACAATGCCTTCGCTCTCGGCCAGCAATCCGCCAACTAGATGCATCGCCTCGACCTGAGGGTTGCCAGCGCGCAACGCTAACTCATGGGCGCGTTGCACCGCCTCCTGTGACTTGGCGGTAAATTTTCCGAAATCAACTGGCATCGAATCCTCCCTCCTCTCGACTCTTCACCATGCCCACCGCGAGGCAAACAGTTCGAGCGTTTCGGGCACGGCCAGCCGGTTAAAGACGCATACCAGTTCCAATGCCCCATACTACCGCTTCGCAAGCGTTCTCCACGACCACAACAGCCATGGAGAACGCGCGTGTCGCAACTCTTAAGAGTCTTTCACTTCGAATTCCGCATCAATCGCATCATCATCGGCCCCGGCAGCCGCCTCGCCGCTAGCGGCCGTAGCATCCGCCGGGTCAGAGGCTCCCGCCCCTTCGCCGGTCGCTTGGTAAAGCTGCTGGCTAAAGGCATGCGATGCGGTCTGCAACTCCTCCGTGGCGGCTTTAATCGCCTCGGCGTCGTCGCCGGCAATCGCGTCTCGAGTCTTCTTAATCGCAGCTTCAAGAGGCTGTTTGTCGCTGTCGGAGAGTTTGTCTTCATTCTCCTTGATAAGCTTCTCAACGCTATAACACATGGTCTCCGCACCGTTACGGGCTTCGACCAATTCGCGTTTTTTCTTATCCTCTTCGGCATGCTCATCACCAGCGGATCGCATCTTTTCGATCTCTTCGTCCGACAAACCGCTCGACTGCTCAATGCGCACCGATTGCTCTTTGCTGGTGCCGAGGTCTTTTGCCGAAACATTAAGAATACCATTGGCGTCGATGTCGAATTTCACCTCGATCTGAGGCACCCCACGCGGCGCAGGCGGAATACCTTCGAGGTTGAATTCGCCTAGCAAACGGTTGTCCGCAGCCATCTCGCGCTCGCCTTGCCATACCCGAACGGTCACGGCCGTCTGATTGTCGTCTGCCGTGCTAAAAACCTGCTTACGCTCGGTCGGCACGGTCGTGTTGCGTTCGACTAGCTTGGTCATTACTCCCCCCAGGGTTTCAATGCCTAGGGAAAGCGGCGTGACATCGAGCAGCAGTACGTCTTGCACATCGCCAGCCAAGACACCGCCTTGAATCGCTGCTCCAATCGCCACCACCTCGTCAGGGTTTACGCCCTTGTGAGGATCCTTGCCAAAAATCTCCTTCACGAGTGCTTGCACCTTGGGAACTCGAGTTGAGCCACCCACCAGCACCACCTCGTCAATCTCACTCGGATTGAGCTTGGCATCTTCCAACGCACGCAACACCGGGCCGCGCGTCCGTTCGACCAACGGATCGATCAGCTTTTCGAAATCTGCCCGAGTGATGTTTACCTGCAGGTGCTTCGGCCCGCTCGCATCGGCCGTGATGAACGGCAGGTTAATGTCGGTCGCCTGAGCAGAGCTGAGCTCTTTTTTGGCTTTCTCGCATGCCTCTTGCAATCGCTGCAAAGCCATCGTATCGGCACGTAGATCGATCCCTTGCTCTTGCTGGAACTGATCGGCCACATGATTGATCAAGGTTTGATCAAAGTCATCGCCACCCAAGTGCGTGTCGCCATTGGTCGAAATCACTCGGAAGACCCCATCGGCAACCTCAAGGATAGAAACATCAAACGTTCCTCCCCCCAGGTCAAAGACCACGATGCGTTCCTGGGCTTTTTTGTTGTCCAAGCCATAGGCGAGCGAAGCGGCCGTCGGCTCATTGATAATTCGCTCAACCTCCAAGCCAGCAATCTGCCCAGCATCTTTGGTCGCCTGACGTTGTGCATCATTAAAATAGGCCGGCACCGTAATCACGGCCTTGTTGACCTTGTGCCCCAAATAGGCCTCGGCCGATTCTTTGAGCTTGCGTAACGTCTTGGCGGAAACCTCTGGCGGAGTGAACTCCTGGTCACCGGCCTTTACCTTGACGTAATCTTGTGGGCCACCAGTGACTTCGTACGGTACGATCTTCTCTTCCGAAGCGACTTCGTCATGCCGGCGTCCCATAAATCGCTTGATCGAATAGACCGTCTTGGTCGGGTTGGTCACAGCCTGACGGCGGGCCGGCTCTCCCACCAAAACCTCGCCCTTGTCGGTAAACGCCACGACGCTCGGGGTCAAGCGGTTCCCTTCAGGGTTCGGGATCACCTTTGCTTCTTTCCCCTCCATCACAGCCACAACCGAGTTGGTCGTGCCCAAATCGATTCCGATGATTTTTTCGCTAACGCCCATGTTTTCTCCTTTCAACCGCAAACGGTAGCCAGAAAGCCAGGCTAATCAGCCATCGTGTCTTTCTGCTCCCAGATAGAATTCTTAGTTTTGCCTGCTCTCTAGTTCTCTCTACGCTGTGACCAAAACCCCACGGCCATCAATTCATTGCTAATGCCAACAGGGCGGTGTGCTAAGAAGCAAAGGCCGTGCCAGGAGCACCTTCCAGCCAAGAAAACACGCAAGTCCTTTCAAAAAAACCACTTACAAAACAAACACTTTCTTGAAACCATGGCAATTCGGCAGAAAACGGCCCCCAGGCTGCCATTCTGACACAGCCAAATCGCGGCCTCATCAGCGGCTGCCTTTTTGGCAGTCACTTGAGTCGCTATTTGCCGATTGCCGACGTGGAGAGACCGTGATACGCTACCTGGCTTGGCTCGAACCAAGGATTGGTCGCAACCGCACAAACAGTCCATCATGGCAAAGAAACGTTCCGCAAAAGCTTCGTCGGCAAAACCGACGATTCCCCAACTTCGTCGGCAAATCGACAAACTCGATCGCGAGATGCTTGCGCTGTTGACTCGCCGAGCAAAGCTAGCCGAGCAAATCGCCATACTCAAGCTGGCGGCAGATGACCCCATTTTTACTCCGGAACGAGAAGACGAGGTGCTAGAGCGGGTTAGTGAGCGCAACAAAGGCCCTTTGCCAGACCACGCAGTCCAGAGCATCTACCGTGAAATTCTTAGTGGTTGCCGAGCGGTTAAGAAGCCTTTGCGCGTCGCCTTTCTAGGCCCTAAAAATACTTTCAGCCATCAGGCAGCTATCCACCGCTTTGGCACATCGGTCGACTCGCTCCCGGTTGGCACGATCGCCGCAGTATTTCAAGAGGTCGAAGAAGGTCAGGCCAACTTTGGGCTAGTACCAATCGAAAATTCGACCGATGGCCGGATTTCCGACACTCTGGAGCGGCTCGCCTCGTCGCCAGCCCGTATTTGTGGCGAAGTCCCGTTGCGCATCCATCACCACTTGCTTGCTGCTTGTCCACGCGATGCAATTACTCAAGTGCTGAGTAAACCCCAAGCGCTTTCTCAGTGCCGCAACTGGCTTTCTCACCACCTACCTGGCGCTAAGCTGGTGGAAATGGCCAGCACGGCCGAGGCAGCACGCCTGGCCAGCGAGCAGCCTGGAACCGCAGCCGTTGCTAGCCGCCAAGCGGCTGCCCAATACCAACTGAACATCGTTGCGGAACAAATTGAGGACGACCCCGAAAACCTGACTCGATTTGCCGTGATTGGCCCTGAAAGCGCGAAACGCACCGGCGACGATAAAACGTCTCTGTTGTTTGAAATCGACCATCGTCCTGGTGCGTTGGCCGATGCCCTCAATCTGCTAAAACGCAACCGACTCAACATGACCTGGATCGAATCATTTCCAATCCCCCGATCGCCGGGACGTTACCTGTTTTTTGTCGAACTCGTTGGCCATCAACAGGACGTTCGGGTACGACGAACTATTACCTCGCTGGAAAAGAAAGCGGTTCGCCTAGAAATCCTCGGCTCATACGCCAGGATGGAGCCTGTCGGCTAGCCAATCATTGATCCGTTGCGCGGTGCGCCCAACGTCCTCCAAATCCATCTCACCTCATAGAACACAAATCCATCGAAAACACGGGAGCAAGATCGCATGGCACGTCCCTTGATTGCCGGCAACTGGAAAATGAACACTACCCAAGCTGAAGCGGTTGCCTTGGCCAGCGCGATTGCGGCCCAAGCCGGACAATTCGAGCGAGCAGATTTGTTGGTCTGCCCTCCTTACGTCTATCTGAGTGCGGTTGCAACGGCCATCGGCGATGCTCCGGTTGCCCTAGGGGCCCAAGATGCCTACCACGAACCATCGGGAGCATTCACCGGCGAAATTAGCACCGGCATGCTTCTTGACGTTGGCTGCCGTTACGTAATTCTGGGGCACAGCGAACGGCGCCACACGTTGGGCGAAACCAATGAAATCGTCAATCAAAAGTTAAAAGTTGCTCTACAGAGCGGTCTAATTCCCATCGTTTGCGTCGGCGAGCTACTGGAGGAACGGGAAGCCGGTCGTACAGCGGCTGTGATTCGAGAGCAGGTCACTGGCTCGCTGGCTGGCCTAACGACCACAGACGCCACCCGAGTGGTGATTGCCTATGAGCCGGTTTGGGCCATTGGTACCGGCAAAGTGGCCACGCCTGAACAAGCCGCCGAAGTTCATGCTGACCTTCGCAAACTACTGGCCGAGGAGTATAATCCCGAAGTTGCCGGTGAGATTCGCCTGCTATATGGTGGCAGCGTCAAGCCTGACAACGCCTCAGAACTCCTGGCCCAGGAAAACGTCGACGGCGCCTTGATTGGCGGAGCCAGCCTCAAAGCCGACGACTTTCTTGCCATTGCAGCGGCCGGCTAGTAACGAGCCTTTCCAATTATTTTGCCTAAGGGAGTGCATCGCACATGTTGAATATTCTAATCGGTATTTTGTTGGCGTTAACGTCTACTTTTTTGATCCTGCTCGTGCTCATCCAACGTGGCCGTGGCGGAGGTTTGACTGGGGCTCTCGGCGGCACCGGTGGCCAGAGCGCCTTTGGAGCCAAAGCCGGTGACGTGTTCACGCGTGTCACGATCATCGCCGCTTCGGTTTGGATCCTGCTTTGTGTGGCGGCAGTCAAAATTGCAGACCGTTCGGCGGTCGACCCACTGGCCAGCGACCTCGGCGCTGCCGGCGAAGCTAGCTCTGGTTCCTTGACGCCAGGCTCCAACAACACCGAATCGACCACCGGCACCCCCTCAACCGAAAGCGACTCTACGGCCGGCAATGCCGCTGCTCCAACAAGCGACGAAGCGGCCCCTAGCAGCGAGTCAGCCCCGGCCAACAACGCGGCCCAATAACCGCCAAAGCGCAACAGACATGCTTATCAGTATGACAGGCTATGGAGAGGCTCGGCAGGAAGAGGGCCCGCTTACTATTACGGTCGAGCTACGGACCACGAACAACCGTTATTTCAAGCTAACGGTTCGTTCCAATGAAAACCACGGTCCTCTCGAGTCGCTCCTGGACCGAGTCATCCGTAAACGCATCAAGCGTGGCAGCATTCTGGCCAACGTTCAGGTAGAGCGGCAACTCACGGCCGACGACTATCAGCTCAACTTCGATGTTCTAGAGAGATACCATCGGCAACTTGGTGAACTCACTGGTCGTTGGCATTTGGCCGACCCGGTTCCTCTGTCCGCTTTGTTAACACTGCCAGGCGTGGTTGACCAAGCCGGTAACCGTGTGGCTGATCTAGAAAAAGATTGGCCACTCATTGAAGCAACCACCCATGCGGCGCTCGATCAACTCCAAAGCATGCGACAAGATGAAGGCGCTGCGTTGGAAACTGACCTACGTGAAAATTGTCAGACCATTGCCCGTAGGCTGACGACCATTGAAACTCGACTGCCAGAAGTGGCGGAAGAATACCGTGCCCGTCTTGTAGAGCGTGTGAATCGTACGCTCGAAAACCACGACATTACGGTAGCGCCAAACGACGTAATCCGCGAAGTCAGTATGTTTGCCGAACGCAGCGACTTCTCAGAAGAGATTGTTCGCCTGCGTAGCCATCTCGATCAGTTCCAAGAAGTTCTTGCTGAATCACAAGGGGCCGGTCGGAAACTCGAATTCATTACCCAAGAGATGTTTCGCGAAGCGAACACGATCGGCTCGAAAGCCAACGACACGCAAATTCCCCCAGCTGTTGTCGAGATGAAGGCGGCCATTGAACGCATCCGTGAACAGGTTCAAAATGTCGAATAACCCGTCCGAGAACACCACGTCCCCAGGGCGTTCATCATCGCCAAGCCTTATGACGCCAACCAAATCGGGCAAGCTAATCGTCCTCTCGGGCCCCTCGGGCGTCGGTAAATCGACGATCGTACGGCAACTGATTGACCGTTTTTCTAGCTCACTCCACCTGAGCATCTCGGCAACGACTCGCCCGCCCAGGCCAGGCGAAAAAGACGGCATCGACTATTTTTTCTTGTGCTCAGAAGAATTTGAGAGACGTCGCCTTGCAGGCGATTTTCTCGAATGCTGCCGGGTTTTCGGGTCTGACACATGGTACGGCACCCTCAAGAGCCAAGTCACGCCTAGCCTGGAAGCCGGCAAATCGGTACTCTTAGAGATTGACGTTGACGGCACGCGGCAAGTCCTGAGCCAGTTTCCCAACGCGGAAACCATCTTTGTCGAGCCGCGTTCGGCCACGGAACTCGAAACCCGCTTGCGAGGGCGAGGCACCGAGTCGGAAGAGGCGCTGCTGCGCCGGCTGGCCGTTGCCCAAAGCGAACTAGAACAAGCAACCCTATATCGGCATCGCGTGGTGAACGACACGGTCGACCAGGCGATTGAGCAAATCATTGCGATCCTGACCAAAGCGGAGGTGGCTGAAGAATGATCGACGCGCTAAAAGAAGAAGAAATCGTCAACAAGGTAGGCGGCCGGTTTAAGCTCTCGGCCCTGATCCAAAAACGCCTGGTCGCCTTAAACTCGGGCGCTCGCGCACTTGTCGAGGTCGACAGCGAAGACAAAATGGAAATCGTGGTCGAAGAGATTCTACAAGACAAAATCTTTCTCGATTCATCCAACCAATTGCAAACGGTTGAAGATCCTACCGATGGTGGCGGCCCCCCGGAATTGGACTTGGCCAATCTTTAAATCTCATTTTCATGACGTATCGAATGGCGCGCAGGCTCAAATGCTGATCCTAGCGTGTACTTTCTGCGTGCAATGGCCGGATTGAGTCGATGAAAGGCCGCGAAATTCTGCTGGGCGTCTCAGGCGGCATCGCTGCCTACAAGGCAGCAGCCCTGGCCAGCGCGTTGGTTCAACAAGAAGCCCACGTCACGGTGGTGATGACCGATGCTGCCAGACAGTTTGTCGGTCCAGTTACGTTTGAAGCGATTACCGGTCGCCGCGTGCCAACGGGTGTGTTCGACACCAGCGCAAATCCATTAGGCGCCCATATCGACCTCGCCACCCAAGCCGATCTATTCTGTGTTGCTCCAGCAACAGCCAATCAATTGTCGAAAGCCGCCTGTGGCGTGGCGGATGATTTATTGAGCACGCTCTTCCTTTCTGTATCGGCCCCTATTTTGCTGGCGCCAGCCATGAATAGCCAAATGTGGGCTAAACCAGCGGTACAACGTAATATTGCCCAGCTGCGCGACGACGGCTTCCATTTTGTCGATCCGGAAGAAGGCTGGCTTAGTTGCCGTCAGCGCGGCCCAGGCAGGATGGCTTCCCCAGAAAAAATCCAACAGCAGATCGCCAACCTGCTGGCCAGCTAGACGTGCTGCCATGGCCTGCATCCTGATTACCTCTGGCCCCACCCGGCAGTATCTAGACCCCGTACGCTACTTGACGAATGCGTCAAGCGGTCGCATGGGCTCCGCCCTAGCTGCCGCTGCATTGCACCTGGGGCACAAGGTGATCCTGGTCAGCGGACCTGTCGAAGTCAGTTATCCGGAGGAAGCCGAGCATTTCCCCGTCACCTCGACCGAAGAAATGCTGGCTGTATGCCAGGAACAGTTTGTAAGGTGCGAAGGGCTGATTGGTGCGGCGGCCCCCTGCGACTACCGGCCCGAGCGAGTCGAACCTCACAAGATCGCCAAAACAGGCGAGCCGCTACTGCTGCAACTCACAGAAACCGAAGACGTGGTGGCCACGCTCGGCCAACGAAAAGGCAACCGCTGGGTCGTCGGATTTGCTTTGGAAACCGAAGACCATCGCTTACGAGCCCTTGCCAAGCTTGAAAAGAAGAGTTGCGACTTGATGGTTTTAAACGGCCCTCAAGCAATGCGTTCGCCAAACAATGAAGTTGAGATCATCGCCCCCTCAGGCGAAGTGATCAACCGTTTTGTTGGCTCAAAGGCCTCGGTGGCTGAAGAAATTCTCCAGATCATCCAGCAACGACTCATCGACCAGGCAATCGCCTAACTCAGTAGAGCAGATGCGAGCGTAAGTATAGCGTTGTTTTGTCGTAAAAATTTGGAAATCAAAACACGTCAGATGCTACAGTGAAGTGCGACCTGAACTAGATGCTTGTCTGTTTCGAGACAAACGCCTAATCAAACGCGACCACTGGCAACTTTACGTCGCGAAACGTAATGGCCACATTCCGTGTAGAACGAATTTGTGGATAAGTAATCCGGAGTGCCGTCGGGCGAGAGTTTGCGGATGGCGCCTGAAACGCAATCGTCAAACGGACTCCCGGACCATCTAGAACTGGTGACCTTCTTCTGACCGCATACGGCTGCCCGTGCTGGTCGATCAATTCCAAGCGATTTTCGTGTAGCAAAACTTCTAACGGCTGAGGGGCTACTAAATCGCGCACGACATACACCGTCACTACCTGGTTCATGTGCGAAGCTTTTTCCACACGATCCACAAAGATCTCGATGCCATCTTGGTGATAACGTTCCCCTGGCTTCAACCGAGGAATTTCCAAGGTAGCCATGTCACCTACTGCAACAACTCCCCAACGCAGTCGCAGCTCTTCCAAACGCTTTGACGACACGCGGGGGGGATGGAGTTGCAGCTTCGCGTTCACCTGACGGATGCCTGGCCTGGCAACGTTCCAAGCTTTTCTTCCCGGCCGAACAGCGGTTAATAGTTGGCCATCATCGGCCTGGGCCAATTCAAGCTCAGGCAACGCACGGTAGGCAATCACTTGTAACCGGGGTTCCCACATCATTTGCACAGCCAGTTCAAAGCCGTGAGAAACCACGGACTGCGATTGTGTATAGTCCAATTGTTCGGAAAACAGTCGACGTGCATAAAGCAACTGGGCTCGAACTGGCCCGCTGTAGGCAAGCGGGTTCTTGCCAGGCTCTCCGGAAGCCAAGACCACGCTAGCCTGTCCTGGGCTATTCTGTGGACGCAAATAATTGCCTGACTGTCGGCAAATCTCATCCATGGCTGCCCAAAAGCTTAACTTTTTCGTGCCCAAGCGAATCGGCTTGTCTCGATACCCTCCGTATCCTTCCCCCAGCAATACAACATTGCCAGAACGTCTCGCAATGTCGGGAACGATCTGAGACAAAGGCAGCTCTTGCGACGAGTAGAACGACTCGGCCGCATCCCAAATATTCGCAACCTGGAGACGCCGGAGCAGATGGGCCGCCCGCAGGCGAATCTCGGGGTCATCAGCGGCCAGAGCCTCGGTCAGCTGTGGTTGCGCCTGCTGGCCAATCTGCTGTAGCCGAGCATTGGCATCCGCCCGGCGTTGGTAGTGCTCTGACCCTAGATCGTCAATCAGCCGAGCAACCTGCAAACACTCGCCTGCCTGTTCCTGGGCACTGGCCAACCAGGCCCAACTGCAAACAACGCCGCCAAGCAACATCGTCAAGAACCGACTGTTCATGCTCATCGCTGACTGCTTCCTTGCCTAAACAGAGAGCTTTTCCAGTCCAAAGCTGCTCCAGCAACCTTCCGCAGGCAGAACCTGAGGATTGGCCCAAGAATGGATATTCTCTAGCAAAAACTTCCCGCGCGAGGCTACAACACCCCCCAGGGCAGTGTCAATGCCGGTCATCATCGCCCCAAACCACCAGCGCGAACCCTGCCTGTGGCCACCGGGTCTCAATCTCTACCTTCCAGGACGATTGCAAAGTCGAAAAGCAGCGGCCGGCGGCCGAAGCGCGAAACGGGAGAATCTAGCCGTATCGCGAGCGGTCACCGACCGCTGTTTTTGTAGAATCGTTGACTTTGCAGTTTTCCGGCCCTACCCCTCAACGCTCTTGGCGTTGCCTACACTCAGGGCATATAATCACACCCTTCTGCTTGACTGCCCAACGCTATTTTGACTCGGTTTCCCACGACAAGCGTGTTACACAACTCGTTTCCCTTACCTTGATCGTTACCTGATGATGATTCGCGTCGCCATTCTCGGTGCCACTGGTTACACGGCACTTGAACTACTCAAACTGCTTGTCCGGCATCCCCACGTCGAGATCACTGCGCTGACTAGCCGTCAGGAAGGTAAGCCGCCAGTCTCGCAAATCCATCCTCAACTACACTCTCGGCTTGACCTACCGTTTGAAAATCTAACACTCGCCGAGGTCACCAACCGAGCGGACTGTGTGTTCTGCTGTTTGCCTCATGGCGCAAGTGCCGAGGCCGTGGGGCCACTTGTCGAGGCAGGCAAGCGAGTTGTCGACTTTAGCGCCGATTATCGGCTCACCGACCCAGCCATCTATCAACACTGGTACGACAAGGAGCACGTCGACCCGCAGCGTCTCGACCAAGCGGTCTATGGCTTGCCAGAATTGTTTCGCGATCAATTGCCTGCCGCCCAACTGGTTGCCAACCCTGGCTGTTATCCTACCTCGGCCAATCTCGCCTTGGCTCCGCTTTTACAAGCAAGCCTGATCGAAACAGACGACATCATCATCGACTCTAAAAGTGGCGTCTCCGGGGCAGGCCGCACCCCGTCACTGGTCACCCATTTCCCCGAATGCAACGAAAACCTTGCAGCGTATAAAGTAGGCGAGCATCGTCATACTCCAGAAATCGACCAAACGCTTTCCAACACATGTGGCCAACAGGTGAACGTCGTCTTTACTCCCCACTTAGTCCCCATGACCCGAGGCATCCTGACAACCGCCTATTCCCGTCCGGCAGGCAATGCCAGTGCAGACGATTGCATGAAGGCACTGCAGGAGTTTTATGCCCAGCAACCATGTGTCCGCGTCGTCGACCACCTGCCTGCCACGCGCGACACCGTGGGGACCAACTACTGCGACATTACAGTCCGGCGAGTTGGTGAGCGGATATTGACCATCAGCTGCCTTGACAACCTGCTCAAAGGCGCATCAGGGATGGCCGTACAGAATTTGAATTTGATGCATGGCTTTGACGAAATGACTTCGCTCTAAAATTTTTGTCAATCTCGCTTCTAGCAACCTTACTCTTCAGAAAGACTCCTTGATGTTCGGTTTTGCTGAAATGTTCTCCTTCTTCTCCCTAGGGTATTAGAACATGGAGATTCAACTACCCCGGGGATTTTATGTAGCAGGTTTACACTGCGGCATGAAAGGCAACCCCACGAGAGAAGATTTAACTTTGATGAAATGCGGTGCACCAGCCGTGGCGGCTGGCGTCTATACCCAAAATCGGGTTCGCGCCGCCCCGGTTGAGTTCTGTGCACGGCGAACTCCCTCCAACCAAATTCAGGCAGTAGTCGTCAACTCCGGCTGTGCAAATGCCTGCACCGGAGACCAAGGCGACCGTGACACCGAACAAATGGCCCGATGGACAGCCCAGGCCTGTGGCGTTGCGCACGACTCGGTACTAGTCATGTCAACCGGGATCATCGGCGAACTGCTCCCCATGGAAAAGCTTCAGGCAGGGATTCCGGCCACCGCCGAACACCTGGCCACGGATAACGCTGCCCTGGTCGCGGCGGCACGCGGCATTTTAACCACCGACACCGTCCACAAAATTGCCGGTCACACGCTTACCCTGGGCAACCAAACGATCAGCATTACAGGCATCGCCAAGGGGTCGGGCATGATTGGCCCTAACATGGCCACCATGCTCGGGCTGGTAATGACTGATGCCAGCTTAACGCCTGAAGATGCCCAACGCCTGTTAGGCGACGTGACGACCGAGACGTTCAATTGCGTTAGTGTCGATGGACACACCAGCACGAACGACACGGTGCTCTTGCTCGCAAGCGGTAAGGCTTCTCCACAACCGCTAGCTGGAGACGAATTAGAAGAGTTCCGCAAAGGGCTGTTTGCGGTTTGCGAGCAACTTGCCAAAGCGATCGCCGACGATGGTGAAGGCGCCACCCATCTGATCACTGTCGATGTCGTCGGATGTGCCAGCCGGCAAGATGCTTTTGAGATTGCGAAAGCGGTAGCCAACAGCCCATTGGTCAAGACCGCGATTGCCGGCCATGACCCCAACTGGGGGCGAATTGTCTCGGCCGCAGGCTACTCCGGCGTCCAATTCGCCCCAGCAGAAGTGAGCCTGCTCCTCAACGAAACGCTACTCTACGAGGGCGGCCAGCCAGTTTCGTTCAACGCCGTGAAGGTTTCGGAGTCGATGCGAGACCAACGTGATACCCAGATTGTCTTGAAGTTTCGTTCCGGCGATCAGCAGTGCCGCTTCTGGACCTGCGACCTGACGAACGAGTATGTCCATATCAACGCCGATTACCACACCTAAACCACAAGCCGTCTGTCAATTATGAAGACCCCTCTTCAACGTATTCGAGCCGGCGCGTCGTTTCTTGGAGTGGTGTTCGTCATTTCAATTTGTGCGTATCGCTATTTAGCCGACGAAAACTGGATTTCGGCAATCTACTGGTTTGTGATTACCGTAACCGGAGTTGGCTATACGGAAACCAGTGAACTCAATGACCAAATGCAGATCCTTTACATCGCCGTCATTGCGATCGGAATGTCGGCGGCAGTCTACACGATAGGAGGGTTTCTCCAAATGATGACCGAAGGCGAAGTTGAACGGGCACTAGGAACTCTTCGCCTGACGAAAGAGATTGGGCGACTGAGAGACCATGTGATTATTTGCGGTTATGGACGGATTGGCCAGATCACTGCCCGTGAACTGGTCGCCCAAGATCGACCTCTACTAATCATCGAAAACAACACCGATCGGGTACTCGAGGCTCAGGATGCGGGGCATTACGTTCTGCTCGGAAATTCTACCGAAGAAGCAACCCTAATCAGCGCCGGAGTCGATCGAGCCAAGAGCCTGATTAGTGGACTTCCGAGCGATGCGGACAACGTGTTTATTACCCTCACTTCAAGAAACCTCAATCCCAATCTGCAAATCATTACTCGAGCCGAACAGCCGAGTAGCGAAAAAAAGCTGCTTCAGGCCGGAGCCGATCGGGTGGTGTTGACGGCGGTGATCGGGGCTCAGCGAATCGCCCGCATGATTACCAGACCTCACACCGCCGATCTGATCGAGCTGGTGACTGATGCCAAAACCCTCGACGTAGAACTTGATGAGGTCCGCATTTCAGAAAACACCTCTCTGCTTGGCAAAACCGTAGGCGACGCAGAGACCCACCGCAAGCATCGCTTGCTAGTCGTGGCCGCACGACGGGCTGGCGGCGAGATGGTGTTCAACCCCGACGTCGACCACCGTTTTGAAGTTGGCGATACGGTGCTTGTGATGGGCCGATCTGAAGATATCGAGCAGTTTTGCGAAACCTACAGCCTCTAATCTACCCAGGCCACCCAATTCACCGCTTGCGACCATCGAACCAAGTAATCCTGCCTGGGCTATAAGCCTAGGAAATCATAGCAAAAACGCGTCTTTGTCCAAACCGGCAAACCTGCTACACTTCGTCGCCGGAAACAACCTGTCTGTCGCCGTTGAGTTGTCACAGTCGTCCAAGGAGGGACCGATGTCGACGCCCCCACTTCCGAGCTTTCCCCATCTCACGGTGGCGATTCTTGCGCACAATGCAGAGTTGACGTTACCGGCTACATTGGCCTCGGTAAAACGCCTGGCGTCGGAAGTGCTGGTGGTCGATACCGCTTCGACCGACGGCACCGTTCAAGTGGCTGAGAGCTTTCAGGCCAAGATCATTACCGGCGGCGATGCCATGGACCATGCGGCCGCCAAGAACCTCGCGTTGCACCAAGCAACCGGCAAATGGATTCTCTGGATCGAACCAGGCGAAACGCTGCCATTAACAACGATTTCGCGTTTGCCGATGTTTTTGCAATCCGAAGCCAATGTCGAACAAGCTTACTTGCTGACCGTCCAAGTTCCGCCGGCGGCTGGCCATGCCTCTGGCGAACAGGCACTGCAAGTGCGTCTGATCCCCAATAAGCCCCAACTGACTTTTGTCGGCCGTGTTCACGAAACCCTGTATCAGTCCATCCAAGACCTTGGCCTGAAACTCGTGGCATTAGAGATGGCAATCGACCGTGGCGTGCAGGAGCATGCCCCGGAGCATTCCGCCCAGCGCGCCCTTCGCGAGTATCAACTTGCAGAGCTTCAGCTTGCCGATCGTGGCCCTCAAGGCGAAGCCCTATTGGTCAAAGCCACCGCTCTGGCCGTTCTCAAACGCCACGCAGAGGCGATCGCAACGTTCCAACAAGCATTGCCCCATAGCGACCGTGGCTCGACCACGATGCTCGAGATCTACTACGGCCTGCTAACTGCTTATGACATGGTTCCTGAATGCGAGGACGAGCAGGTCAACACTTGCCTTCAGGCCCTTGAGGTGTTTCCACTCGATGCCCAGCTGCTCTGTGCGATGGGTGGTTATATGTTGCGGCAAAACCGGCTCGATTTGGCCATTCGTTCTTATGCCATCGCGGTCGGCCACGGCCATGTCGATCCGCTCTCGTGGCATCTGGCCGACATTGGCCAAGTCACTGCCGCGAGTCTGTGTCTGGCGCAGCAACTAGCCGGCAAGGACGAAGATGCCCAATCAACGCTTGAGGAGGCAATCCAACGGTTTCCAACCTCCACGCGTTTGCGACGCCATCTACTCACACTGCACATCAAGCACGGGCAAGCAGACGAAGCGCTGGCCCAGGTCGACCATCTTGTGGAAACCCCTACCGCGAGCGAGGCATTCCGGAGCGCGGTTCGCGGGGCGGTGTTAGGTGTGCAAAAAAACTGGTCCGGCGCCCTGCCCTACTTGCAGACCGCCTATGCGGCCAACTGCCGCGACCCCATCTGCTTGCGTTGGTTAGCCGTTGCTTATCTTTCGACCGGCAAAATCGACGCCGCGGTGCCGATTTTACAGCAATGGCAAGCCTTGGAGCCAGCCAACACAGAAATCGACACCTACTTCAAGGCGGTCGCTGAAATCAGCCCTCAAACGTCGCCAGAAATCCTCGAACCCTCTCGCTCATCCCAAAGCGGTCCTAAGCCAAAACTGCGTGTCGACGAAGGCCAGTCGGTTCCTCATGGCGAACCTTTGGCCGGCGAGGTTCGCTCACCACGAATCATCGGGCCGCTGAGCACGCATGACCCGACTGCCCCGTTATAAACCGGAGTAGCAGAGGCCCCACAGCTGTGGCTGGCGTCTCATTGTGGGACGGCACTCACGTTGCAACCGGTGCAATCCAACTCGATGTAATCGCTCCTGAGAGTTCTCGAGCTTTTTCTCTAAAGCGCATTTCAAAACCAGTAAAAGTAACGCAGGATCGCGGAATTTCGCGATCAAACCTAGGTTTTGAAACTGGTTGTAAACATTCTGGCTTGCGCTGGAGAGGAGTGAGCTACAATTTCATCATAGGCCAAACCCGGCACAAGATGTTTGGACGGCCTCGAAAACACGGCTTTCTCACCCCCCGTGATTGGGTGGAACCGAGCATTGCTTGGCTCCACCCTTATTTTTTAGAGGCCACCGCTCACGCCCTATCTCTGAAAGGCGCGCGAGGTCTTCTTGACAAAAATCTGGAACCACCTTTACAAAACGGTATCACCGTTGATACTTGGTAGTTCTATTTTCTAGCCTCCTCTTTGCGCAAAGCAGTGGAGGCCTGATCAGGTTTGGTTGTGTGAGGAAAACGGTTATGACAAACCTTATCGCAATGACCGGCAGTTCTTGGGGAACCGTCGACGCTCCCTCGACTCCGTGGGAGCCGAGCGGAATAACCATTTCGCCATGGGCAAGTGCAGGCGAAGACGACTTTCAAGACTTTGACGAAGACGATTTTGACGATGACTTCGACGACGACTTCGAAGAAGATATGGACGATGAATTTCTCTCAGACTTTGATGACGATGGCAACATCGACGACGCCGAGACGGAAGACGCCGATGAGGCGGAAGACGATTTTGCCTTTGAAGACGATTGAGCGAGGAACGGCACTTCTTTGATGTTTCAACCGGTCCCTAGCTCTGTCAAATTTCCCTCGTTGGAAACTGAGATCAGTCGTTTTTGGAAACAGCGGCAGATCTACGAAAAATCGCTGGCCGCTCGCGAAGGCGCGCCTTCGTTTGTCTTTTACGAAGGGCCCCCCACGGCCAACGGGATGCCGCATCCTGGCCACTGCCTGGGACGAGCGATCAAAGATTTGTTTCCGCGCTATCGAACCATGCGCGGCGACCGTTGCGAGCGCAAAGCAGGCTGGGATACCCATGGCCTGCCTGTGGAAGTCGAGGTTTGCAAAGAACTCGGCATTCACTCCAAAGAGGAAATCGAAGCCTACGGAATTGAACCGTTTATCCACAAGTGCCAGGAAAACGTCTGGCGCTATATGCAAGAGTGGGAACGGATCACCGAACGAATCGGCTTCTGGATCCATCTTGACGAAGCCTATGTCACATACCACCAGAGCTACGTCGAAAGTGTCTGGTGGGCACTGGCCAATTTGTTTGACCGTGGGCTGCTTTATCAAGGCCACAAAATCGTCTGGTGGTGGGCTCAGGGCGGCACTGCCCTCTCCAGCGGCGAAGTTGGCCAAGGCTACCGGAATGTAGCGGATCCGAGCGTCTACATCCGTTGCCCACTGCGCGACCAACCCAACATCAGCTTGCTTGTCTGGACCACGACCCCCTGGACGCTGCCGAGCAATCAATTCATCGCCGTGCGGCCTGACTTGGAATATGCCCTCGTAGACGATCCGGAATCCAAAGGCCAACTGGTCATCGCCCACGAACTGGTCGAGACGATTGCCGGCAAGGTGAAACGCGATCTGCAAATCGTGCGGACGTTCCCTGGCAGCGAGTTGATCGGCCAGTGCTACACGCCGCCATTTGACTTCTACTACACCGAGCAGGGACAACGCACCGGCACTTTGCAAAGCGGGGAGAGCGAGCCGCTCGCATGGCGTGTCGTGGGTGCCGATTCCGTCACCACCGACAGCGGGACGGGAATCGTTCATCAGGCGCCTGCCTTTGGTGAAGTCGATTACGAGGTTTTGGTGGCCGAGCAAGCTCGCTTTGCCGGGGGAGAAGGCCCCGAGTTGATTTGCGCGGTGGCTCCCGATGGCAAATTCACCTCGGTTGCCGGACGCTATGCCGGGCGCTGGGTCAAGGATGCCGACAAAGATATCGCCCGCGAATTGCGGGAACGTGGCATGCTGTTCCACCAAGAGCAGTATCTGCACGAATATCCGTTCTGCTGGCGGGCTGAAGAAGATCCGTTGATCCAGTATCCACGCCAAAGCTGGTTCGTGCGCACGACGGCCTTCAAAGAACAGATGCTTCGGAACAATCAGCAAATTCGCTGGCTGCCAGAACATATCCGCGATGGCCGGTTCGGCAATTTTCTGGAAACCAACGTCGACTGGGCACTATCCCGGGAACGATTCTGGGGAACCCCGTTGCCCATTTGGGTTTGCGAAGAGACCGGCTACTCGGAAGCAATCTCATGTTATGACGAGCTACTGGCCAAGCCCGGTGTGCAAGGGACCGAGGTTTGGGAAACGGCCAAACAGGCCAACCCTGCTCTGTCCGAAGACCTCAAGGTTCATAAGCCTTATATCGACGAAGTAACCTATGAGTCTCCGCAGGCTCCAGGCAAACGGATGCGTCGTGTGCCAGAAGTGATCGACTGTTGGTTCGACTCTGGAGCAATGCCGTTTGCTCAGTGGGGGTACCCTCACCAAGGCCGCGAGCAGTTTGCCGCCCAATTCCCGGCCGACTTCATCAGCGAAGGGCTCGATCAGACACGTGGCTGGTTCTATAGCCAGTTGGCGATTAGCACACTGCTGTTTTCCGATGAAACGTCGTCCGATGCAGACCGACCCCAGCAAGCTTTTCCCCACCCGTTTCGCAATTGCATCGTCTCCGGCTTGATGCTCGCCGAGTGGTGGGAAAGCCCCGATGGGAAGCAGCGTCACCTGGCCGAAAATGCCGCCCGTCAAGAGCACGGTGGCCACGCGGTGCGAAAAGTGGGCAAAATGTCAAAGTCGCTCAAGAACTACCCCGCGCCGAGCGAGATTTTTGATCAATACGGTGCCGACGCGCTGCGTTGGTTCTTCTTTGCCAATCAAGCGCCGTGGAATTCGATCATCTACAGCGAACGGGCAATCAAGGATAGCATCCCCGAGTTCCAACTCCGACTCTGGAACGTTTACAGCTTCTTTGTAATCTATGCCAATATTGATGGGTTCGATCCAACCACCGAACTCGCTGGCGAGAACGGTCAACTTGATGCCCCACAGCTTGCCACGGCTAGCAACTGGCGCCCTTGGGCTGAACGTTCAGAATTGGATCGTTGGATTCTGAGCGAGCTGAACCGTACTGCCGCACTCGTGACTGAAAAGCTGGACGCCTATGATAACTATGGGGCGTGCCAGCACCTGATCGCATTGGTCGACGCCTTGAGCAACTGGTATGTGCGCCGCAGCCGCGACCGGTTTTGGAGTGGTGACAAGCAAACCCCGGCGAAGCTCGACGCCTA
>JANQPJ010000161.1 GCA_028289525.1 Pirellulales bacterium | reverse complement strand
CTCTGCTTGGGAACGCTCTGTTTTTGAAGCTCTGCTTCCTTGACGCTTCGAGAAGCGTTTGTTCCTGATCGGAGACCCCATCAAAAAAGCCTTGGAAGCAGACGCTTCCTTCTGAAAAGTTCCCAAGCAGAGCTTGGGAACCAGTTTACCGTCAGTGTGCCCCCAAAAGAAAACACACGAGAAAGCCGCCACCAAAAATTACTGCGCCCCAACAACGCTTGCAGGGCAAATCAGTTTTTGGAACAGGAAAAAACTCCCCCTACAAGCCCGCAGCGTTAGCAAGGGGAAACACCGTAAATTCCCTTGCTAGCGCTGCGGGCTTGTATTTGTGTATTTCCAAAAACTGATTGGCCCTGGCAACGCTTGGAGAACTGCTACCGCTCAGTCTGGCAGCTCAAGCGACTGAAAAAACCCAACCTGGGTCCAATCTTGAAACCAGCGGCCAAGACTGGCAGCCAGCGTGGCGTCGTCGTCCGTGGTATGTTCGGCCGCCGTGGCGATAGCCTGGCCGACCGTTTCGCCACGCATCAAGGCGGCCAGCAACACATGCTCGGCCTGGCTAAGCGGGAAACGACGCACCACAAAATTGCGCCGCGTGAGCGCCATGAACGACGGCTCCGGCAGCGGAAACTCCGGCTCGCGCTGCTGCCGAACAGCGGTGAAGTAATCGTTCACCGGAAATTGGAACTCGAGCAGCCGCAGGCAAACCGCCGGCGTGAGTCGGGCCTGGGGCCAGCGGTCGGCCGGCACGGCACGCAAGGTGTCGGCCGAAAGCATCGCTTGGCCTTCGAAGCCGGGTCCGTCAAATACTCGTTCAATCGACCACTCCAAACGCATTAGGTCGATCAAAAAGTCGGGGAAGCCGATTTCTCCCCGTTCCCGTTCTTCCCGATCGGGTCGAGTGGCCTCGAGATATTCGATAAACCGGTTTCCCAAGTCGTTCAGCGTATAGCTTTCCGAGGGGAAAGATTGCAAATAGCCAAAGGCAAATTCGTCGAACGCCTCGCGGCCAATCGCGTGCTCGACCGTGGGAAAACTTTCTCGCAGGCACTCCATCAAACGAGCAAAATAGGCGTTGCCATAAACCTGTAGCCGCGAAATGCTGTCCAGCGCCTGAGAAGGCAAAATCACCTGTTCAACCTCGTCGCTGCCGACGTCAATTTGATCGCGGGCTGCATTTGAATCGACGCCGGCCGTGATGCCCTCGGCATGCGAAATCACCTCTTGCATCCACCGCTGGAGTTGTTCGAGCGAACGGCCCATGGCTACTCGACTTCTGGCATCACATGGTGCAACGGATGCGGCACGGCCACCTCGGCCGTGGGGCTTTCGGCCGGCGCGATAGACGCTTGGTCCGGCAGTTTGGCGTCCATATATTGCTTGGCCTTGAGGATTTCGTTGTGCACCACCTCGAACGGCGGAATGTCGGCGTCCCATTCCAACAGGCTCGACACCCCGCCGGTGTGTTGATGGGCTCGCCGATAGAGATCCCAAACCGGGTCGACCACGCGGCCGTCGTGGGTGTCGATCAGATGCGTATGACAATTCGTATGGCCTGCCAAGTGCATCTGCACGATCCGCTCGTGCGGGACGTTTTCAATATATTCGACCGGATCAAAATCGTGGTTGTAGCTCGACACATAAACATTGTTCACATCGAGCAACAAGCCACAGTCGGTCTCCTCGGCCAGCCGGCTGAGGAATTCCCACTCGGGAATGGTCGAATCAGCAAACGTGACATAGGTGCTGGGATTTTCAATCACCAACGGCCGCTCAAGAAAATCTTGCACGATCTTCACACGGCCAATCACGTGGGCCAGCGTCTCTTCGTTCAACGGCACCGGCAACAGATCGTGTGTGTTGCGGCCCGCCACGCCAGTCCAACAGAGATGGTCGGAAACCCAATGGGCTTTGACCACCGAGGCCAACCGTTTAAGCCGCTCAAGATAGTCGAAGTTGAGCGGATCGGTGCTGCCGATCGACATCGACACGCCGT
The DNA here is from genome assembly GCA_028289525.1 of Pirellulales bacterium. GTDB lineage: Bacteria > Planctomycetota > Planctomycetia > Pirellulales > JAGQOS01 > JANQPJ01. Next base: position 2,597 of record JANQPJ010000161.1, on the reverse strand, counting down.
GCATCACAATTTGGTAGCGTTCGGCGATCTGCTCCAGTACGTAACGCGGACGGCCGCCGGAGTCCATGAAATTTTCTGAGATAATTTCAAACCAGTCGACAGCCGGATTATTTTTGAGAATGTGGTTGAAGTGGACGGTACGCAGACCGACCCCGAGTCCTAGATTCGGATGTCCGAGACGCGGTTCGATCATGGCGGGCTCCCGGCGACGCATCGCGTCGCGGCTAGGGACGATCAGAGACGCACCTGACGCTCTGACATGCTGTTCAAATTTAGAAATCTCTAGCCGCGCTCACGACGCGACGCCGGGAAACCTCGCCCAAGACCGGAATCACACGACCGCTACGCGGCCGGCGCTGGCCCAAACTTCTTGCCAGCGGCTTTCATCGCGGCTTCAAAGTTAGCCCGAGCCTTCTTCCAGGCAGCCGGCTTCAACGGCACAGCGCACTTGCCTTGACCCTTGCAGGCGTTTTCGCCGGGGTTCGGGCCACAACCGCCCTGCCCTTTGCAGTCGTTGTGGCCGCCACACGCATGCGGCGCGGCCGTGGCGCAACTACCGGTGCCGGCGCACTTGTTGTCGCCACCTTTATGGCCACCACACGTGTGGTTCAAGCCACGACAAACATTTTTGCCTGACAGCAACGGGCTCTCTTCGGCATCCTCGGCCACGGCCCGTCCGGCCACCGCCACGCCAGCCACCGCGCCCCCCAAGGCAGCTGTGGCCAACTTATGAAAATCTCGACGATTCAACTTCGACTCAGGCATCTCCACTCTCCTTCACTCTATGATTGAAACCTAAAACACCAAAGGGCAGCAAACGGCCACTACCAGCCATGGGTTTAATCTAAACCCAAGCTGACCAGACAAACTGTATAGCAACTCACAATTGGCGAAAAATCAACCTTTGGGCGGTGCCTCGCCAAATTTTTTGCCGGCGTCGGTCATGGCCTTCTCGAACGCTGCCCGAGCGGTTTCCCACGCCTTGTCGCCCAACGGCACGGCACATTCGCCTTTGCCTTTGCAAGCATTTTGCCCGGGAAATTGGCCACATCCGCCTTCGCCTTTGCACTCATTGGCCGCGTGGCACGAATGGGCCGCGGCCGTGGCGCAACTGCCTGTTCCAGCGCACTTGTTGTCACCGCCCTTGTGGCCGCCACAGGTGTGGTTCAAGCCGCGGCAGACATTCTTGCCGGTGACCAGCAGCGAGGCATCGTGCGCGGCCGCCGCATCGTGGTCATGGTCCGAGGCATCGCCCGAGCCTTCGTGGGCTCCTGCATCGCCTGAGCCTTCAGGCGCCGACGACTCACCGGCCGGCTTTCCACAACCGAGCGCCGAGCCGGCCACCATGCCGCCCAAGGCGGCAGCGGTCAATTGGTTAAAATCGCGACGATCCATCGACTTTTTCATCCTGGCGATACTCCTCATTCATCGAATTTCGAGTTAGGCGAACCACACGTCCGCTGGAAAACCACGCTGGCCGTGCATTATACGAGTTGGTCAGAAAAAGGGAACCAAGCGAGCGGTTTCGCATCTTAGAGCAAATTACCAAAATGCGTACCGGTGTTTCGTCGGAAAACCTCGGCGAAAACTAGGTCACGTCCGCTACGGTAAAAAGCAACTTGCTTTAGAAACCGATCAGCTTCATCAGATTTTTACTGATTTCTCTCGACAAAACGGAGGACATTAGCCTCTTTGGTCCCGTCGATGTTGCTTCGCATAACAGCCGGCGAGTATCATTCCCTTTGGAGGAAAACCCAATGACCGATCAAGAACTGCTTCAGCGAATCACCTGCAATTCGACTGTCATGGCAGGTAAGCCTGTGATACGAGGCACACGGATGAGCGTAGATTATTTATTAAATTTGCTAGCCCACGGTTCGTCCCAAGAGACGATTCTGGACGAATACAAAGGCCTGCAGCGAGAAGACATTCAGGCGGCCTTGCTGTTCGCATCGCGATCGTTAGCCGACACGGCTTTCATGCCTTTGGAAGCGGAGTCCACTTAGGTGCGATTTCTTGTCGACGAGTGCACCGGCCCGAGGGTCGCATGCTGGCTACGCGATCAGGCACACGAGGTATTCTCTGTTTATGAAGACGCACGCGGAATGTCAGATGAGGCCGTTCTCGCCGAAGCATATTCTGGTCGGTAGATCCTGGTAACCAATGACAAGGATTTTGGGGAGATGATATTTCGTGACCACCATCGACATCGAGGCGTCGTATTGCTTCGTCTGGACAACGAACAGGCCGCTTCAAAAATTGATGCTATGCGAAGGGTGCTCGAGTCTTATTCGAAACAGTTAGTCGACGCATTTGTTGTTGTTACGGAAACCCAAATCCGTTTTGGAACCAGCAAACGACCTCGATAAGGCAACGTATTGTACGACGCGCACCAGGGCTATCCTCTTTCTGATCGCTGGAGTCCCTGGACGGTTTGCGGCAGTCCATGGTTCAACTACAATCGACGTACGTCCTTGGTTCCAAGATCTACTGGAAGCGCTTGCACGGCTGGTGCCGGCCACGGTCTTCAAAACCGTCGAGACGCAGGTCAATCCGCGCGTCTGGTGGGTTCGATTCCCATGCGCTTCCGCCATTTC
>JANQPJ010000066.1 GCA_028289525.1 Pirellulales bacterium | reverse complement strand
ACGAAGATCGAGTGATAAAGGTCTCATGTGAATCCCTCCTTGGATCAGCACGGACTTTACACAATTAGACGAGGTGGATAAAGGTAAGTTGCTCTAGAGCAATTTCGGATAATTCGTAGTCGTATTTCGTCCGAAAACCTCGGCGAAAACTAAGTGTCGTCCGCTACGGTAAAGAGCGACTCGCTCTAGTGCAAGTTGCACGGGACTATAGCGGTCGTGACTCTGGTTTTTCCGATGTTTCTCGACGAAACATCGCTACACAAACCTGAAAGCTGCTCTAGCTGGACAGCGCCACTTTGTTGTGAACTTCTCATAAATGCAAGCACGAAACGAGAGTGCAACTGGCCTCGACACGCGGCTAATCGCGGAACGTGCCGATGATGAGCGAGATGTTTTGGCCCCCAAAGCCAAAGCTGTTGCTCAACACCACATTGCACGGTTGCTCACGCGCTTCATTCGGTACGTAGTCCAGATCGCAATCTGGGTCGGGCGTTTCGTAGTTGATCGTCGGCGGCAAGACATTGTCTTGAATCGCCATTAGACTCACGATCAGTTCGGTGGCGCCGGCCGCGGCAATCAAATGCCCCATCATGCTCTTGGTGCTCGAAACCGGCGTCTTGGAGGCTTGGTCGCCCAGGCTCTTCTTGATCGCCAAAGTCTCGACCTTGTCGTTCACGTTGGTGCTCGTGCCATGGGCGTTAATATAGTCGATTTGCTCGGCGTTCAACTGGGCATCGGCCAAAGCAATCTGAATGCAACTGGTCGCTCCCCGACCCTCGGGGTGCGTGTCGGTAATACGGAAAGCATCGGCCGTTGAACCGTAGCCGAGCACTTCGCCATAGATGCGTGCTCCGCGTGCCTGGGCGTGTTCGAGTTCTTCGAGCACCAGCATCGCCGCCCCCTCGCCCAGCACAAACCCATCCCGGTTGCGATCGAACGGTCGCGAGGCTTTAGTTGGCTCATCATTTCGAGTGCTGAGGGCCGTTAACAAATTAAAACCAGTCACCCCGAACGGATGGATCATGCTGTGCGTGCCGCCTGAAAGCATCACGTCGGCATCGCCGCGACGAATCAGTTCGACCGCTTCGCCGACCGCTTGGCTGCTGGCGGCACAGGCAGTCAAACAATTGGCGTTGGGCCCTTGGGCATTAAACATGCTGGCCAGATGGCCGGCCGGCATGTTGGGTTCCTGCTCCAACTCTTGCGTCGGGTGAAGCGTTTCCAGCCCCACGCGGGTAAACTCGGCCACGTCCAATTCGTCGCCATGCAACGCGGCCGTCATCATCTTGGTGAAGCCGAGAAAGTCTTGCTGGCCTTCGCCGCTGCCCAGATAGACGCCAAATCGGGTCGGGTCTTCGGTGCCGTTTAGCCCGGCGTCTTGGACCGCCTGACTGGCGGCGCCGGCGGCAAATTTGGTGTGCCGTCCGCGCAGCTTCCACTCTTCTGGATCGGCCCCGAAATCGGTCACATCCCAGTCGCGCACTTCGGCCGAGATTTTGGTGGGGAAATTGCTGGCGTCGAACAGCGTGGTGTAGCTAACGCCCGAGGCTCCCTGCTTTAGGTTTTCCCAAAGCTGATCGACTCGGGTGCCCAACGGTGTCACACAGCCGACTCCGGTTACGACCACTCGTCGTCTCATGGCTGATGATCCTCCTGTTCGTTCTTAGCGTTGCAGTTCTTAGCGTTGCAATTGTCTCAGCGGTGGAGTTGGTCGGTGGGCAAATCGGCCTGAGCCAGATGAGCCGGCACCTGGATGGGAGTGCCATCCGGATTGACCCCTACCTCGAACACGCGGAGCAACCGTAGCCAGGTCAACAGGTCGAGCGGCTCGAACAGTTCCTTGCCTTCGCTCCGATCGTCCAGATGGGCAAAAAAGATTTCAGCCTCGGCTTGTAGCCGTTCGCCACAATGGCTGGTGGCTGTGATGACCGCCCCGTCCTCGTTAATCTGCTCGATTTCGGTGTGATAGACCAAGGTGTCGCCTGGCGCAGCGTTGAAGTGGAACCGGACCTTGGAGACCTTGGCCAGCACCACCCGTTCTTGGAAATTGCCGTGTTCCTTGACCAGTAGACCGCCTGCTTGCGCCAACCCTTCGAGGATCAGCGAATTGGGCATCACCGGCTCGCCTGGAAAATGGTCGTGAATTTGCTCTTCGGCGAGCGAAACATTCTTGACCGCCGTGGCCCGTTTGCCGCTGACGAATTCGGTGTACCGATCAATCCAAAACCAACGCATCGCACTCGTTCCCGATAGAAGACAATCGTCGCCAGGGGCTACGAAACCTTGCTTTCGACGTACCGGCACATGTCTTGAACGGTCAGCAGATTGGCGAAATCCTGCACGTTTCGGCTCTGCTCGAAGCCAGTCAAATCGGCAAACGGCATCCGCTCTTTGAGCTTGGCCAGGCCGTCGTCGGTGACTTTGCCGTCTTGGACAAATTCGGCGTTGGTGAGGATATCTTCGGGGAACAGCTCGTCCCGCGGAATCTTGATGTCGAACGCCTTCTCGAGCCGGAACACAATGTCCAAAAAGTCGATCGACTCGGCTCC
>JANQPJ010000065.1 GCA_028289525.1 Pirellulales bacterium | reverse complement strand
GTGGTGGTGCTCATCAGCTTCGAATTGATCAACGGCGACGTGCGGGGAATGATGAATCTTTGCATTCCGTTTAATTCGATTGAACGCATCGGTCAGCAGCTGACCGCTAACAGTTGGTTCAACTTCAGCAGCAAACCGCCCACGCCTGAAAGCATGGACCGGATTGGGAGTCAGGTGCAGGGTTCGGTCGTCGAACTGCTGGTCGAATTGGCCGCCACGCGCATTAACACGCGCGATCTAGTCGGGCTTAAGGTGGGTGACATTATTACCACCGCGAAAGACAAACAAGCCCCGCTCACCGTGACCGTAGAAGGCCGTCCCCGCTTCCATGCCCAGCCAGGCATGTTCAAAGGCCACAAAGCGATTCAAGTGCAAGAGTTGCTCGAGTCGAGCGCCACGGCTTCAGAAACAGATCGAGAATAAGACGTTATTCGGCACGAGCTCTACTCGATCGTGATGTTCCCCGATCGGTAGCTGATATGCAGATCGTGACCCACGAGCAATCCGACACCAAGCAGCGGATAGTCGCCGTCATTGGCAATCACTTCCAGATCGCGTTCGAATCGCTGTCTTATGCCCAACTCGCATCGCATGTGTCAACCGATCCGGATACGTTTTTCGAGCGGCTTGTGTGGCCTCGTTTAGCGTCTTGCCCAAAAAAAAGTCTCCCGGATCAGGCTCAATGACGACAAATTCATCAACGTGTTCCGGCTCCAAAACCGTCCGTAATTTTGTCGCGTAAACCTCTTCCGCTCGCCGCACGAAATCGTCAATCTCGGTTTCGGTCATCATTTATTTGTCTCCGGTACTTTCGCATCGCAGGTTCATTGTAGTCGCGGTTATCCGATCGCGGCAACAATCATTGCGTCAAATGCCGGAGAATGATCAATTTTGTCGTTAACAGGATCGGCCGCCGCCAGAATCGCCAGTCGGTCGTAACGGCGGCAGCGACTCTTCTATCACTCCCCCGGTGCGCGGCCACATTAGCGCCGCCTCGAACAACATCCAGGCTTCCAGCGCCAGGGTGACCACGGCGAGCAATACCAACAGATAGCTTTCGTCGCGCCACCAGGTGCCGAGTTGGACTAACATGGCCCAGGCAGGCATGACCAGCATGAAGACGGTCGGCAACGCCACGAACCAGAGCGGCTTGCGACGCCTCCAGAGCCAAAACAGAATGACCAAAAACGCCAGCCCACCAAGCAGTTGGTTGGTAGCGCCAAACATCGGCCACAGAATCAGGCCTCCCTTGCCAGCAAACGTGTCGAGCCAACCCCGCAGGCCAGCCAAGCCGCCTTGCTGCATCGTCTGCAAAGCTTCTGGTCGGACACGATCGCCAGCCATCTCAGCCGTCGCCTGACCGTTCCAGGCAGCGTTCAACGAAACCGTCGCGCCAGATGGGGTAATCGACAGCGCAAAGGCGGTGACTACGGCAAACAGCGTTGCCCCATAGGCATTTTCAAGCGGCGCCAACACTGGTTGGGCCTTGGGCAAACGGGCTTTTAGCACGCGGCTCAACTCTTGGACCACATACCGTTGCAGGCGCGTCGCGGTGTCGAGCGTGGTGCCGGCAAACGAAGCCACCAACACGCCCATGATCGCCAACGCCATCGTGTAGTTTACGCCCAAGGCGAGCAAAAAATTGGCCGAGCCGACCACAAACGCGCCCAGCTTGGTGCCCAAACCGGCATTGGCCGAATTCCAATCATGATAGATGCTGTTCCACAGCTCGGTGCCAGCCTGATCGCCAAAAGTCGGATGGCTTGGCCAGCCCAGCCCGATTCCGGACGCCACCGCCAGAATGACCAGCACGGCCAAAAACCCTTCGGTCAACATCGACCCATAGGCCACGAACTGAGCATCCGACTCGCAGCGCAACTGTTTGCTCGAAGTGCCGCTGCTTACCAAGCAGTGAAAGCCGCTGATCGCGCCACAGGCAATCGTGATGAACAGCACCGGCCAAATCGGTGGCGCTCCGAGCGGATCGAGCTGGACGGCCGGCGCAACAAACTCGACCGATTGGCCTTCGACGCCCAGCAGGCCAGCGGCTGCCAGCCCTAGCAGCACCAAGGCTAGTGTTGAGATCAATTGCAGGCTGTTGATGTAGTCGCGCGGTTGCAGTAACACCCAAACCGGCATCACGCTGGCCACATAACAATAGCCCAACAAGCCGGCCGTCCAGAGCCACAGCGGCCACTGGCTCATTTGCAGATTAACGGTTCGCACCCATTCGCCCAAGACGCCCCCTTGCCAGGCAGTGCCTGGGCAACCGGCCCCCAGCCACACGGTCAGATACATGATGGCCAGCGCCAGGGCCGAGGGGACCAGTAGTCCGACCCCTTTGCGGTGCAACCAAAAACCGATGCTCACGGCAATCGGGATTTGCATGAAGACCGGCAGAATCGACTCGGGAAACATTTTGAAGACGGCGGCAATCACCAGCCCAAAAATCGCCAACACGATCCACAGGCTAAACAGCAAGATGGTGAGGAATAACAGCCGCACCCTAGGGTTGAGCACGCGACCGGCCACATCGCCAATCGTTTGGCCCCGATTGCGCAGGCTGACGACTAGTGCGCCCAGATCGTGAACCGCGCCAATGAACACCGAGCCGACGAGTACCCAAACCAAGGCCGGCACCCAGCCCCACATGATCGCGATAGCTGGTCCCACGATGGGCCCGGTGCCGGCGATGCTGGTGAAGTGGTGGCCGAACACGACGCTTTTGGCCGTGGGGACATAGTCGCGATTGTCGTTCAGCTCGACGCTGGGTACCTGGGCCTGGGGATCGAGTTGAAAAATTCGCTTGGCCAGCCAGCGTCCGTAGGTGTGATACGCGACTAGAAACCCGAAAAACGATCCAATGGCAATCAACAATGGAATCATCTGTGATGTACCTGTGCCAACCCGGGCGGAACGACTTTGGCTCGAAGTTTGCGCATGATACCAAGATGAACAGCTAGCGGACAGTCGAAGCGAGCTGTAAAGGCGTTTCTTAAAAAACGTTTCGCGCTTCGACCACCGGTCGCTGTTTTTCCGACAGTAGAGCTTGGTGGACGCGAACCGGTGATCGCGCTATAATGCCCGGCTACCAAGGGGCTACAGAACGAGTAGGCCTGCCAACTTAGCTTAGAAAGGAAACGAGCGACGTGTCTGAAAAAATTGTCATTATCGGGAGTGGGCCGGCCGGCTGGACCGCCGCCATCTATTCGGCTCGGGCAGCCCTCGAGCCGCTGGTGTTCGAAGGGGCTCAGACCGAGGAGAACCGTTTGCAAGGGACGCTCCCCTTGGGCCAATTAGCACTGACCACCGAAGTCGAAAACTATCCTGGCTTCCCGGCAGGCGACTTGTCGGCCTATTTGACCAGTGCGCTGCCTGATGAAAAAAGCTACCTGGCCGACATGCATCAGAAAGAGGGGGTAAGCGGTCCAGAGCTAATGGAGCTGATGCGCCAACAGGCCGCGAACTTCGGCACGCGCATCGAAACCGACGATATTGTCGAGGTCGATTTCGACTCCCGGCCGTTCAAGCTCAAGTCGATGGGCGGCAAACAGGTCGAAGCGCATACGGTGATCATCGCCACCGGAGCACGGGCGAACTATCTGGGGCTCGAATCGGAAGCGCGGTTCAAGAACAACGGAGTTAGCGCTTGTGCCGTGTGCGACGGCGCACTGCCGCGGTTCCGCGAGCGACCGGTGATCGTCGTCGGTGGCGGTGATTCGGCGGTTGAAGAGGCCGACTACCTGAGCAAATTTGCCTCGACCGTGTACTTGATTCACCGTCGCGACCAACTCCGCGCGTCGAAGATCATGGCCCGCCGGGCAATCGACCATCCCAAAATCGAAATCGTCTGGAATTCCGTGGTCGAGGAGGTTCTCGGAACCGATGCCGATGGCGTGACCGGCGCACGGATCAAGAACGTCGTGGAAGACGGCACGCGAGACTTGGACGCGAGCGGCTTCTTCGTTGCGATTGGCCATACGCCGAACACCGGATTCCTGGCGGGAAAACTGGAAACCAATGAAAAAGGTTACGTGCGTTGGACGACGCCGCAGCGCACTTATACGAGTGTCGAAGGCGTATTCGCTTCTGGCGACGTGGCCGACGACTATTATCGCCAGGCCATTACCGCCGCAGGCACAGGGTGCATGGCCGCACTCGATGCCGAACGTTATCTAGCCGCGAAGGGAATTTGATCGCGATGTCGCAAGAACAGGCAAAAGTGGACGTCGACCGGCAGTTGCTCGTCGACGCACAAGCTGCCGGTGGAGGAGCAAAACTTGGGGCCTACGTAAAGCTTTCCGGTCCAGGGTGGTTGCAAAGTGCGATCACCCTCGGCGGCGGATCGTTGGCCGGTGCGTTGTTCCTCGGCATCCTAGGCGGCACCAGCATGCTCTGGCTCCAGCTGATGGCGATCACCATGGGTGTGGTTATGCTTTCGGCAATCAGCTACGTGACGTTGAGCACTGGTGAGCGGCCGTTCAATGCGATCAACAAGCACATCAATCCCGCGCTCGGTTGGAGTTGGCTCATTGCCACAGGCATGGCGAACATGATTTGGTGCATGCCCCAATTCAGCCTGTGCTACGAAGCGCTGGACAAGAACCTTGTCCCTGGCGGTCTTCCGGTAGAAGCGGCGTATCACGAAACCGGCGAGTTGCCGACCTCGAAGCTTGCCATTTCGCTGGCGATTCTGGCCGCTGCCACGTTCGTCGTGGTGCTCAACAAGCGTCGCGGCGTCGGAGCAAAAATTTTCGACCTGTTCCTCAAGGCGCTCGTCGGCATGGTCGTGATCTGCTTTTTCGGAGTGACGGCGTTTTTGACGATCAAGGGCCATCTCGATTGGGGCGAGATTCTGACCGGCTTCATCCCTGACCTGAAGCAATGGACACAACCCTCAGGCAGTATCGGAGAACTGATGGCCGGGCTATCGGCACAGGCCCAAGAGTTTTGGCAAGGTCGTGCCGTCAAAGAGCAGCGCGCCGTGATGATCGCCGCCGCCGCGACCGCCGTGGGAATCAACATGACGTTCTTGATGCCCTACTCGATGCTGCATCGCGGGTGGGATAAACCGTTTCGCGGACTCGCGCGTTTTGATCTGTCGACCGGCATGGCGATTCCCTACGTCTTAGTGACCAGTTGCGTCGTGATTTCCGCAGCCTATGCGTTCCATGGCAAGGCCGACGAAGAATTTCTCAGCGACGACCCTCAAATCTTTGCCACGAGTTCAACCTTCTCCGGGGCCAAGGACATGCTCCTCGAGCGCGTTCGCCCTGAATTGAATGGCGAAAAGTTTGATGACGCGACCAGCCAGATGGGCGACGCCGACAAGCAGGCGTTGATCGACGAAATGACGGCGCTTCCAGAAGCGGAAAAGCGAATCGCTTCGTCGTTGGTAAAACGAAATGCCTTCGGTCTGTCCAAAGCGCTGGCTCCGCTGGTTGGCGAACAGCGGGCGAACTATATCTTCGGGCTGGGAGTCTTCGGCATGGGCTTCTCAACAATCATCATCCTGATGCTGATCAATGGTTTCGTCTTTTGCGAAGCGCTCGGGCTTCCCGAACGGGGTGGCGTGTATGTGGCTGGGTGTTTGGTCGCTGGGCTTTGCGGGGCAATCTGGCCGATGGTTTGGGACGGACCGGCCAAGCTTTGGTTGGCGATTCTTTGTTCTAGTTTTGGCATGATGCTGCTGCCGATCGCTTACATCACCTTCTTCATGATGATGAACAGCCGGTCGCTGATGGGCGACGAGAAACCGACCGGAATGCGCATGCTGGTTTGGAACGCCCTCATGCTGTTCTCCGTGGTGGGGGCCGTGGTCGCCGCCGGCGCGGCGGTTTATGAAAAAGCAAGTCATCCAAAGGTCGGGCCAGTGGTGATTGCCATCGGAGCAATTTTTGTGGTCGCCGTGGTGGTCGGGTTCTTGTTCCGTGGCAAAAGTGCGAGAACAGCGGACGCATAGTCGCACGCAATCATTCCCTCAGTTTGTGGTAACGGAGTGCCTCGCATGGAAAAGATCACCGTTCGCAAGGCTCGACTTGCTGAAACCATCGGCCAACACGTTTGCCTGCAAGGTTGGATCCGCACGCGACGCGATTCCAAAGGCGGCTTTAGCTTTCTGGAAATGAACGACGGCTCGTCGCTGGCCAACATTCAGGTAATCGCCGACCAAGAGCTGCCGAATTATGCTGACGAGGTGAAACGCCTTTCGGCCGGTTGTAGCGTCACCGTCCGTGGTGAAATCAAACAGTCTGGCGGCAAGGGACAGGCGACCGAACTGCTGGCCAGCGAAGTCTTGGTCCACGGCTGGGCCGACCCGGAAAGCTATCCGCTACAGAAGAAACGGCACTCGTTTGAAAAACTGCGCGAGTGGGCCCATCTGCGGCCGCGGACCAATTCGTTTGGCGCGGTGATGCGAACCCGCAACCAGATTTGCCGTTCGATTCACGACTTCTTTCAAGAACAAGAGTTTCTTTACGTCCATACGCCGATCATCACGACCAGCGACTGCGAAGGGGCTGGCGAGATGTTTCGCGTCACCACGCTCGATTTAGACCAAGTATCCCGGCAAGCTGGTCAAGTCGACTATGCCTGTGATTTCTTCGACCGCCCGGCCTTCTTGACCGTGAGTGGCCAATTAGAAGCGGAGATCTTTGCCTGTTCGTTAGGCAAGGCTTATACGTTTGGCCCCACGTTTCGAGCCGAGAACTCGAACACCTCGCGCCACTTGGCCGAATTTTGGATGGTTGAACCGGAAATGGCCTTCTGCGACCTGAGTGGCAACATGGACCTGGCCGAAGCGTTTTTGAAACGCGTGACCGGCGATGTGCTCGACCGCTGTCAGGAAGACATGCGGTTCTTCATGGAGCGGATCGACAACGAGGTGATCGACCGCTTGCGCAGGATCGTCGAAAGCGATTTTTTGCGGATCAGTTATACCGAAGCGATTGACTATCTGGAACGTAGCGGCGAAAAGTTTGAATTCCCAGTCGCCTGGGGCGCCGATCTGCAAGCCGAACACGAGCGCTATCTGACCGAGAAAAAGTTCCAGGCTCCCGTGATCGTTTACGACTATCCGCGCACGATCAAGCCGTTCTATATGAAGTTGTCCGACGATGAAAAGACGGTCCGGGCGATGGACATTCTGGTGCCAGGAGTCGGCGAAATCATTGGCGGCAGCCAGCGGGAAGACCGTCTTGATGTGGTAACCGCACGGATGCAGGAGCAAGATCTTTTGCCGGAAGATTACTGGTGGTATCTCGACCTGCGAAGATACGGCACGGTGCCCCATTCCGGCTTTGGGCTCGGCTTGGAACGGCTGGTTCAGTTTGTCACAGGCATGACCAACATTCGCGATGTGATTCCGTTTCCCCGCACGCCTGGGAACGCTGATTTTTAGAGAAAAAACAAAAGCTTTAAAACAAAATGTTTCGCGAGCGGCCGGTGGCCGCTGCTACCCGATCAACGCAGGAAATTTGGAACTCCGTGGATATGCAGTAACAGCGGCCGGTGGCCGCTCGCGAAACACTTGTTTTTATCCATCTCCCTAAAAACAGTGATTTCTGGATTCTCATTTTTGGAACTACCGAACTTGCTTTAGGCCCACAACGCTAGAGCAATCAGCGGCGCCACCGACACGAGCACGGCAAAGACCAAAAATCCGCGCGGCGGTGGTTCCGAGCGCAGGCGACACACCACGGGAATCAGCACCAACGCGACCACTCCCGTCACAACCGCCGCGAAGAGCAACAGGCCGGCCAGCACTTGCATCCGCTCCGCACCAGGGTCAACCCTGAGATAAAACCAGGCGCATGCGGAACCAAGGTCGCACAAAAAGACGGTGATCACCGACAGGCACCAAGCGACCGTCAGCGCCTCGACCGCGCGCGGTTCAGTGGTTGGTGGCGTAGAACGCCGTTTGGTTTTTTTGGCCATGGTTGGATCGCGAGTCTAAAGCAAGTTCAGTAGTTCCAAAAATGAGAATCCAGAAAGCACTATTTTTCAGAGAGATCGTTAAAACAAGTGTTTCGCGAGCGGTCACCGACCGCTGTTACCGATCAACAGAGGAAATTTGGAACGACTGAAGTTGCTTTTTACCGTGGGGGCCCCGGCGACGCGTCGTGAGCGCGGCTAGGGGTAAACAGAAGCTTGCAACCCTCAAATTCAAATGTCATCGTCTACTAGTGCAAGTTGCACGGGACTATCGCGGTCGTGACTCTGGTTTTTCCGATGTTTCTCGACGAAACATCGCTACACAAACCTGAAAGTTGCCCTAGTGTCCAGGCAAGCAGTTTATCTTGTGCCGCAAAGGTTGGGGATGTCCAGAGAAAAACTTTTTTTCTGGTGATTTGGCATTCTTTGGAGCATGGGCGATCAGGCGTTGCCAAAAAGCAACGTGTAGCGGTTGCCGGGGGGACACCGGAGACCGGTTTTTCCGGCTGTCCGGCACAATCGCTCTGCCATTGCGGGAACCAGCCTGCGAGCGAGGCGAGTCGTTTGCCTGTGAGGATTTCCTGACCTAGGTTTCTGTTGTCAGGTCGGCTTGGCACTCCGTTCGTATGGTCGACCACCATTTTTCTTTTTCGAGTAATCGAAGCCCAATCACCTGATTGAACAGACGATTGGGTCAGATCGTTTGTCGGTCTTTGCCGTGTGAACTTGGCAAGTGGCGACAAGCGAGACATTCATTCGACCCTACGCGGCCGAGGCCCCCGTGACTAGCTTGACGATCGACTCCGACGGATTCGCACGCCTGAAAACATGGGACGGCGCAGGCTCAGGCCTCTCATCGCTGCGATCCTATGTTCAGGAGATGGAAACACACTTGGATCAGGTGTTTGGTCGCTTGGACCATTGGTGCCAAGAGCTGCGTCAATTCGAGGAGTCGTTGGGCCAAGAGCAGTTGCAATTGGAGCAACAACGGCAAGCCTTCGCCCAGTCTCAGCAGCAAACCACCACGGAACTCGATGCCGAATCGAGCCGAATGACCGATTTGATCACCCAAATTGATCAACTGACTGCCCAACTGAACGAACGGGATGCAGCCTTTACCCAGTCGCAAGACGACGTTGAGCAGCTAGAAACACTGCGTCAACAACTTGAAACCGAGTTGGAGCGGGTTCGCGCACGCGCCACGGAGCTGACCGACTCGTTAAATCAGGCCGAGCAGCAACACGCCGAAGAACGGGCCAAGTGGACCGGAGAGCTGGAACAGATGCGACGCATTCTCGACGCCGAGACGGCCATCCAGCAACCGGTCGCCGATGAGCCTAGTGACGACAATCGGGTGACATTGGCGCGCCAGGCGGAAGCCAAGCCGGCGGAAAACACTCCGGAAAACCATGTAGTTGGTGGCGTCAGGGCCCAATTCCAAAAGCTTTCGAATCAACGCAACAAACGGGCACGGCTCAAGTGATCGCGTGGTCGACACGGTTGTCGACAAAGCGTTACTAAACCTCAAAACCTAAAGACATTTCGCAACCAGAGGGAAACATCAGCGATGGGTGGCCGATTCGCAAAACAACTGGCTTGGACCACAGCGCCTGGCCGCTGGCTCGTCGACCGACTGAGCGGGCAGTCCAAGGCGACGAACCAATCCGCAGAGCCGGCTGAGCATCTGGAAGATCCTCTTGCCAGCATCGAAGTCGACCCTTCGGAACTCGAATTGGCCGACAAAATGTTGGGAGAAGGTCGATTCGCCTTGTTGGTGCGGCCTCAAATTGCCGAACTTCTGGCCCCCGACTGTCTGCGCCAAGCGGTCGAAGCACTCGACCGGCAAATGGCAGTGGTTCCGGCTGGCCAAGTGGTGGTTGGGCCGATCGACGAGGCGCTCGAAGAAGGGAAAATCGACAGCACGCTGATGGCCCAACACCATGCCCATCTCATTGAAGTCGATGCCCTATTTCTTGATCGCTACGCAGTGACCAACGAGCAATACCAGGCGTTTGTCAACGCTGGAGGGTATGACGAAATCGCAATTTGGGATGAAGAAATTTGGCCCGAGGTGCTTGAGTTTGTCGACCGGAGTGGCCAACCGGGCCCCAAGAATTGGGAAGACGGACGGTTCCCCACAGGGCAAGAGTCGCTTCCGGTGACCGGAGTTTCTTGGTACGAAGCGAGGGCGTATGCTCGTTGGGCAGGCAAGCGCTTGCCGACCGACGCCGAATGGGTCAAAGCAGGCGGCTGGCCGGTTTCTCTGACTCCAGACAGTTGGATTCAACGAAAATATCCTTGGGGCAATTCGTTCGATCACCAACGGGCAAACATTTGGGGGTCAGAGCCAGGCGGTCTAACAGCGGTCGACCGGTTTGCGACCGGCATCAGCGCTGGCGGCGTGTCGCAACTGATCGGCAACGTGTGGGAATGGACCTCGGCCAATTTTGGCAGTTCCGAAAACCTACGAATCTCGTTGCCGGTGCCGATGAAGAGCATTCGTGGCGGGGCTTACGACACCTATTTTGAAAACCAAGCCACCTGCAACTTCCAAAGCGGCGAAAACCCGATCAGCCGCAAACACAATATTGGCTTTCGTCTGGCGCTAGGCGTCTGTGACTTGGACACCGAGGTAGCCCGACAACTATTGCTAGACGGGGCCTCCGAGTCCCCTGTGGCTGAGGAGATGCTCGTATGACGGCAAACGGTTCCCTGGTGCTCGATTCCTATCGTCTGGCCGGTTACACCGACAAGCTAACCTGCTATGTGTGTGATGGCCCGAACACGAACAATGCCCAGCAGTGCCGGCATTGCTTTGCGCCGATGGCGCTTTCGCACCAAGCCTTGGGTCAGAAAATTCAGCCGCAAATGGTGGCCGTCTTAGGCGGCAGTGGCGTTGGCAAGACGGTCTATCTGGGCATGTTGATGGATATGCTCTCGCGGAGCCACGCGGGGTTGCATGTGCTTGCCCGCGGCGCTTTTTCGATCACACTCCAGCAGAACACCACTTCCTCGCTCACCCAGTGTGAATTTCCGGCCAAGACACCCAACGAGCCCGACCAATGGAACTGGATGCACTGCGTCGTGCAAAAGAAAAGCCGACGTGGGAAGTCGTCAGAACTGATCATGCCTGACATGGCTGGCGAAGCCATTTTAGAAGAGATCGACCATCCCGACTCCTATCCGCAAATTCGCGAGTTGCTGAAGAAATGTGCTGGCGCGGTCGTGCTGTTGGATGCGATTTCGCTGGAAGACGGCCACCGGGAACAAGAGCATTTCGCGATGAAACTCTTTTCATTCCTGCATGAACTGGACGCCAACCCGAAGACCGGTTGGGCCAATCGGCCGATCTCCGTGATCTTTTCCAAGGCCGATCAATCAGAAACCTGCCTTGAGCGGCCAGAACACTTTGCCCGCGAACATACCCCTGGAAGTTGGGCAACCAGCCAGGAACGGTTTAACAAGGTTCGATTTTTTGCGAGTGGAGTGGCCGGAGCGTGTGCGTTTGCCACCGAGCTGAACGGTCTACGGCGCCGAGTACCATTGCGGGTTGAACCGCGTGGTGTGGTCGAACCGTTTGCCTGGCTCGTTTCCGAGTTGGGGATTGGCCGCTGGCGAAGCTAGAGCGAGTCGCTCTTGACCGTAGCGGACGACACCTAGTTTTCGCCGAGGTTTTCGGACGAAATACGACTACGAATGATCCGAAATTGCTCTAGGCTTTAAAAACCAAAGTCAGTCGTTCCAAATTTCCCCTGTTGATCGGTAACAGCGGTCGGTGACCGCTCGCGAAACACTTGTTTTAACGATCTCTCTGAAAAATAGTGCTTTCTG
>JANQPJ010000063.1 GCA_028289525.1 Pirellulales bacterium | reverse complement strand
TCGCTGCACCTTTTTCGCTGCACCTTTTTCGCTGCACCTTTTTCGCTGCACCTTTTTCGCTGCACCTTTTTCGCTGACACCTTTTTCGCGATCACCTTTTTCGCGATGACACCTTTTTTGTCTCGGTTTGATAGATGATCCCAACTCGCATACGTGTCTTGATGATTACCGGGTCGCTGGCCGGTGGTGGTGCCGAACGGGTGACCAGCACCTTGCTCGGTCGACTCGATCGTTCGCGATTCGAGTTGGGGTTGGCTCTGCTGCGCAATCGGATCGAGTATCCAGTGCCAGAGGATGTGGAGTGCTTGTTGCCGGCGTCTAGTGTGGATGGGCAAGAGCCGTTGGCCAGCGTTGCCCGACGGCGGCCCTGGGTGCTGGCCCAGGCCATGCGTGCGCTCAGCCGGCAGATTGACGCATTTCAGCCAGACGTGGTGCTTTCGAACATCGATCAGGTGAATTGCGTCACCAGGTTGGCGCTGCGCGGCGGCGGCGTGCGTCCTGCCTGGATTGCTCGGGTTGGCAACAACCCCGATTTCGAGTCGCGTCTGCTGCGGCCGTTGCGCTGGCACGTTTATCGTCAAGCCAATCGTGTGGTGGCGAATTCCCAACAATTGGGCCAGGCAGTCAGCCGGTTCTATCGCCTGCCGGCCGAGCGTGTGCAGACGATTGGCAACCCGACCGATTTTGCGGCCATTCGTACAGCGGCTGTGCAAGAAATTGCCGAACCCTGGCCAGGCGACGAGCCGTTGTTGGTGAGTGTCGGTCGATTGGTGCGACAAAAGCGATTCGACCTGTTGATTGACGCGGTTGCCCGAGTGCGACGGCACACGCCAGTGCGGCTGGCCATTTGTGGCGATGGCCCGTTGCGTGAAAGTCTCGAGCGGCAAATCGCCCGCGAACGGCTCACCGCGGCGGTTCGTTTGTTGGGGCACTGCGACAATCCCTATCCGTGGATGCAGGCAGCCACGCTGTTTGTGCTCTCCAGCGACCATGAAGGGTTGCCTAACGCGCTGATCGAAGCCCAAGGACTCGGCATTCCGGCCGTGGCAACCTGTTGTCGGTATGGGCCTGAGGAGATTGTTCGGCATGGCATTACCGGGCTGCTCACTCCGGTAGGCGACGCCAGCGGTTTGTCGGCCGCCATCTGGCGTCTGTTAGTCGACCCGGCCGGCCGGGCCGGGATGGCACGGCAAGCCGTTCAAAGCACGCTGCCGGCATTCGACGCACAGACCGTTGTCGGCCAGTGGGAAGAGCTGATCGAGCAGCAGGCCTGCGGTGACAGAGGGCTATCCCGCGCTGCTTGATGCCGGCGACGCGTCGTGAGCGCGGCTAGGGAACAAAAGCACATCGTTTATAATCGAATTAGGTTGTTTCCCGAGCGGCCATCGGCCGCTGTTCCTGAGGCGGTCAGGTGACCGTATGAACGCTTTTGAACAAGACCTCGCCGTTGCGGTCGCCGGACAAGTTGCCTGCGATCAGGTCACCTGTGGCCTGTATGCAACCGACGCGAGCCATTACCAGATTGTCCCGCGCGCAGTGGTGGCACCCCGCGATGCGAACGATTGTTTGGCTGCGCTAGAGGTCGCTTGGAGACATCGAGTGCCGACCACCGTGCGCGGCGCAGGCACTTCCCTCTCAGGCCAAACCCAAGGGCCCGGGATGGTGCTCGACTTGTCGCGACGCCTGAACCGTGTCTTGGAGATCAACGCCGAGGAAGGTTGGGCTCGCGTTGAGCCAGGCGTGGTGCGCGACCAGTTGAACGAGGAGGCCAGCCAGTTCGGGCTTCATTTTGCCCCCGACCCGGCCACCAGCAGTCGGGCTTGTGTCGGCGGCATGTTGGGCAACAACGCCTCGGGCACCCGGTCGATTCGCGATGGCAAGACCAGCGACCACGTGCTCAGTTGCCGTTTGGCTTTGGCCGACGGTCAGGTGGTCGAACTGGGGCCGTTGGCCAGCGATGCCTGGGGAAATGATCGGCAGGGCGAGTTGTATCGAGGGCTGCGAGCGATTGTCGAAGCCAACCGGTCGGAGATTGCTGCCCGGTTCCCGAAGGTGATGCGGCAGGTGAGTGGGTATGCGCTGGATGCCTTTTTGTCCGACCCGACGGTCGAGCCTTGGAACCTGGCCCGGCTGCTCTGTGGCGCCGAAGGCACGTTGGGCGTGGTGCTCGAAGCCAAGCTTCGCCTGGTGCCGGTTCCTGGGGCGACGGCCATCTGTGCGGTTCATTTTGACGAGTTGCTCGCTTCACTTCGGGCAGTCGAGCCGATCTTGGCCCATGGGCCCTCGGCCGTTGAGCTGCTGGACCGCGATCTAATGCGCGAGGCGGCAACTAGCGCGGCGACTCGAGAGCTGTGCCAGGCGGTCGAAGGCGATCCGGCGGCCGTGCTGTTGGTGGAAGTGATCGCCGATGACCAGGCTGGTGCTCAAGAGCAGGCTGAGCACCTGGCCACGGCTTTGCGCTCTGCTGAGATCGGCCGCGCGCATCCGGTGTTTTGCGAGCCAGACGATGTGGCTCAGATTTGGGACATGCGGCGGCTCGGCCTGGGGTTGCTGTCCAATGCGCCTGGTCGTCGCAAGCCCCAGGCGTTTGTCGAAGATGCCTGTGTGCCGGTCGAACATTTGGCCGAATATATCGAACGGCTCAGCCAGGTGTGCCGCGAACATGAAGTGCCGTTTTCGATGTATGCCCATGCCTCGGTCGGGGTGATTCACCTGCGGCCCAAGCTCGATCTGCACGACCCGGCCGAGGTGGCCAAGATGCAGGCGATCGCCGAACAGGCCTTCGAGCTGGTGGTCGGCTATGGCGGGGCTTTCTCAGGTGAGCATGGCGACGGGCTGGTGCGAGGGCAGTTTATCGAGCGGTTTTTCGGCCCTCAGATCTATCAAGCGTTTCGCGAAGTGAAGGAGCTGTTCGATCCGCTCGGTCTGATGAACCCTGGCAAGCTGATTGATCCGCCGGCGATGACCAGCCATTTGCGCTATCAGGTGCCCCGTTATGTCGAGACGACCCAGGCGAGCGATCAACAGGCTCTGTTTCAGTTTCGCGACCAGGGTGGGCTGACGATGGCCGTCGAGCAGTGTAACGGCGTGGCCGCCTGTCGTCAGGTGGGCACCGGGACGATGTGTCCTTCGTATATGGCGACGCGCGATGAAAAGGATAGCACCCGAGGTCGAGCAAACGCGCTGCGGCTAGCGATTTCCGGACAGTTGGACAGCGACGTGTCGACCGCCCTGGCGAGCGAGGGATTACACGAAGTGATGAAGCTTTGCCTGGGCTGCAAAGCATGCAAGGCCGAGTGCCCCAACGCGGTCGACGTGGCCAAGATGAAGTCCGAAGTGTTGCAACACCGCTACGATCGGCGCGGCACTCCACTGGCTGCCTGGGCGATCGGTTCGTTGCCGATTTACGCAGCCCAATTCACCGGTTTCTGGTCGCCATTCTCGAACGCCATGTTGCGGTGCTTGCCTGTGCGTTGGGCGATGGAAAAACTGGTCGGCATCGATCGACGGCGGCGGTTGCCACGGTTTGCCCGGCGGTCGTTGGAGGCCCAATTGCGCGACGGTGAAATCCAACTAGGCAGCGGGCGCGAAGTGGTGTTGTATGTCGATTCGTACACGAATGCCTATCAGGTTGAAATTGGTCGACAGGCGATTCGTCTGTTGGTCGATTGTGGCTATCAGGTTACACCGGCGCTGGTGGGCGACAGCCAGCGTGCCCGAATTTCGCAAGGGTTGTTGCATGCAGCCCGGCGGGATGGCACACGACTGCTGCGCCGGCTCGACGAGTATGCGGCGCGCGGTTTGCCGATTCTCTGCCTGGAGCCGAGTTGTGCCTCGGCGTTGGTGGACGACCTGCCTGACTTGAGCGACGATGTTGAGCTGGGCCGTCGCGTGGCGAGCTGGGTGCAGACGATCGAAGATTTTTTATGCGCCGAAGGCGTTCGTTTGCGGCCGCGCTACCAATACAAAAACCTGTGGATTCACCCCCATTGCCATCAACGGGCTACCTGGGGTGCTAAAAGCATGGCGGCCTTGTTGCCGATGGCCACGTTGCTCGACGCTGGCTGTTGTGGGATGGCCGGGGCGTTTGGCTACGAGCATGCCGAAGTGTCTCGTCAGGTGGCGGAAGACCGATTGCTGCCGGCGCTCCGTGCCGCCGGGCCGAGCGCGACGATCGTGGCTAGCGGTTTTTCCTGCCGGCACCAAATTTACGAGCATTTGGGCGTGATGCCGAAGCATTTTGTCGAGGTGGTCGAGCCGGCCTAATGAGCGGCTCGACGAAGAGCAAAATTTTTCTTCTTTTTTGCGCAGAACTGCCAGTGAACGATCTTAAGTGGACATCACAGTTTTTCAAATCTCCCTAACTTGAAAAACTGATCGGCCCTGCACCAGACAGAGGCGCAGTAATTTTTGGTGGCGGCTTTCTCGTGTATTTTCTTTTGGGGGGCACACTGGCGGTAAACTGGTTCCCAAGCTCTGCTTGGGAACTTTTCAGAAGGAAGCTCTGCTTCCAAGGCTTTTTTGATGGGGTCTCCGATCAG